>JAPLNJ010000062.1 GCA_026692885.1 Planctomycetota bacterium
CGATCCAAAGCCCGATCCAAAGCCCGATTTCGATCGAAATCCGGATTTCGATCCAAATCCGGAGCCCGAGCCCGAGCCAGAACTAAGTTCATCGCCAACTCGGCCGTTTTGGAGCACTCAGCAGCACCGATCAAACAACGATGCATGAAGAAATCGCTAAAAGCGCCAGAGGGCCCCTGCAACAGCGAAAAACAAGAAACGTGGAAAGTGAGTCGGACAGCGATTTCCTCGCAGAGGAATGGGGCAATCCCTCCAGCCACAGAGGCCGAGAGATTCCCGACGGGATCTGAATAGGCCAATCGCTGAAGCGTAGCTACAAAGGACTCCCACTCGGAAGGAGTTGCACCGTGCGGCGGTGCTAACGAGTCGCGAGGCACAAGCACGCGTCGCATCGCAGTTGCAGGGGTGTCACCACGTAAGAAGTGGCCCGTGAGCCCGGCGACGAGCGGGTACGGCCAACCGGTCGCGAGGAGCGTCAAAGCGAGCGCGAGGCGCGGCTCTTCTTCTTTCGCTTCTTCCCACGACCGTTCGAACGCTGAGAGCATGGCCCGGTGAGGTTCTCCGTCCCGTTTCGACCAGATACGGAGTGTCGCGAGTACCGGTCGCAGTTCGTCAATATTCTCGGCACAGGCGGCGGCGCGAAGCACACAATGGGCGATGTCTTCCGCGCGTTCTTCAGCCGAGTCGATGCCGTCCAGGACAAATCCGCCCAGCAGGGCGGCGCACCGTGCGCCGGGTTTCGCGCTCGTCGCTTGCAGCAGCTTGTTCACCAGGAACTCCTGGGTTTCGTCCGCTTTCAGAGCGGCAACCAACAGACGGATGACCTCGTGCCAACCCGGATCCAGCCGTCGCTCCTCAATCGTGGTCCAGATGCTCTCGACGCCGCCGCTTTCGCTCTGGGTAATGACGTACGACGCAGTCAGAAACTCCTGGAACGTGAGGTGCACGAAACTGTACTGCTCGTCCCCCACCTCGATCAGCAACCCGGCGCGGCGCCGGACGAATTCCAGAAACTGCTCGGCCTGCTCGTCCGGCTCGTCATCCTCCTCGCGCACACGTTCGTTCCGCGCGATGTAGTCGGTCAAGAATTGCTTCAGCTCGGCCGCCCGTGCCACGGCTCGCTGACCGTCCTCGCTACGTTCGGCGCGGCAGTGCATCCAATGCGCGATGGCTTCCATCCGCCGGGAATTGCGGCGTTCGATCTTGCTGCGTTTCCGCGTTTCCGACTCGCGGAACTTCCACGTATGCCAGGTATTCAGCAGCGTTTCCGTACACTTCTGATAGAGCACGACGCGCTCGTCCGGCAAGACGGCATCGATGCGATGGACCAGGGCGATGATGGTCAGTAACAAAGGGTTTCGGGCCAGCTCGCGGATCGCCGCCTGCGAATCGTCGCGGACGATGCGAATCAGGTCGTCCGCGTTCTCGTCCCGCTCTTTCTTGTTGTCGATGCGGGCGCGGTACCAGTCCTTGACGAACTGCTCGATTTCCGGCAACTGCAGGCGGCTCAAGCGGAAGTGGCCGAACTCCTTCTCGTCGAAGCGAAAAGGGCTGTCGTAGCCGACAACGCGGGAGGTTACGGTCACCGAGTTTCCGGGGTACGTCGTAGCCAGCGATCGGATGCGGTCACCGACGATCTGCTTGAAATGCGGGCTCGCCAACTCATCCAGCCCGTCAAAGAACAGCATGGCCTGGCCCGACTCCAGGTAATACTCAAAGAAATCAAAGTCCGCGCTTTTCAGGGAGAAATCCGCTTGGGCCGTCTCCTGAATGTAGTCGAGCAGGGAGAGGTTTTGCCGCTGTTTCAACTCCTCGGCGTACCGGCGGAGCGTGACGAGAATCGGAAGACGTCCGTCGGGCGTGGCACCGTACCGATCCTGCAACGGTTTGGACAGGCCCGCGAGAGCCAGAAAGCGAAGCATGGTTGATTTGCCGGAACCGGGGTCACCCAGCACCACATGCCGTCCGCCGGGCGCCAGAAAACGCAACGGGTCGGTGCGCGGCAGGTTGGGGTCGTCGGGGTTGGCGGTATCGGGTACGGCGGCCAACGGAATGTAGATGTGCTCGATCGGGACGCCACGCGTGGCCTCGGGCTTGTAGACCGACATGCCGACAAACTCAATCCGCCGGTACAGTTGCTTGAGGTTGTCGTCGTACCGGGTTCGCGTGTCTTGAATCGTGTTGCGGCGCCCCGATCCATTGGGAACCAGTTCCGGGTAGTAGTACAGACACAGGGACGGGGTTTCCAGGAATAAGCCTTGCAGCTTCCGATGGCCCCAATGCTCGATTTCGAAGGGTGCGCCGAGCTTCTGCTTCAGGTCTTGAAACCAAGTGACATCACCGCCGTCCTTACGACGCGCGGACTCGAGCAAGTCTTCTGGGGTCACGAGAATCCACTTCCGGAGCTTGAGTTCCTCGTGATTCTCGACAGCCCGTTTCAGGGATTCCGTGATTTCCCCGCGATGTCCATCGCTCAGCGGCGACGCAAAGAACTTGTATTGATAGCCGGTCGTCCCCTTCTTTCGGATGCTGCCGCCCTCGAAGCTGTCCAAGCCGCGGTAGTCCCCCGCGGCGTCGCTGAACAGATTCACCGTCTTTCCGTCTCTGCGAGCCGCGTGGAACAGGAGCAGGTCGACGATGCGGGCGAACTCCTTGCCGCCTTCCGTGCCTTGCGGCAGGATCTTGAAAAGAGACCTAGTTTCCGGGATGTGTTGCACGGGTTTCTTCGCCATGGTCGTCACTTTGTCGGTTCGACTATTCGGAGACGGGATTGCGTCCAGCCGTGACAGTTGTCCCCCCGTGGCACATTGCGTCCAAAGCCCTGGCCAACCAAGAGGGAGGATTAAAGTCGGGGGACCAGACCAATTCGGACCAGACCAATTCGTGATACCCACGTTCGGACGCTTGCGACGCCCGCCCACTCTATCGCGAGGCATTCATGAAGGCAATATGTGCACGGGAACAACGCGTTTCGCGACGCGGGCCACCGAGTTGACACGGCCTTGCCCTGGCTGAACGATGCACTGAAGAAACAGCCGTGAAGATCAGTCCAAGGTCCATAGCAAGAACAGGTCGAGTACGAGCATAATGACGAACCTTGGAGGTTGAAATCGTGGCCCCACTACCCCGACTACCCACGTCTCGGCCGACAGCGGCAGCCGCGCCAGAAGCGGTGCCAACTCACCCGGAATCTGTCCCCGCTGGTCCGGCCGCGATTGCCGCTCCGGCCACGGTTCCCGAGGGGTCGATACTCCCAGGCGGGTCTTCGGCCGGATCATACGGGGTTGCCAGAGGCAGGCAGTTTCCCAAATCGGGTCCGCCTTCCGCGGCGCTTCCACGCGCTGCACGGTCTTGGAAATCGCGGCGGTACTGATGCCCCAGGAATTGCACGATCACTCATCGTCGCCAGCGGGGCTCAAGCCAAGTTGGTCAATGACGGCGTCGAGCGAAACTTGCCACAGTTTGGCAAGTTCCGCCGCGGCTTCGATTCGCCGCGCGTGATTGGCTTCAATTTGATCGTACAGCTTCGTCATTTCCGCCTGCTGACTCCGCTTCAGTTGTCCTGCCCTACGGAGGCGGTCCAAATCGCGCCACCTCTCCCGTACTCCAGCTCGCGGTACTTCATTCACTTGTTTCAGCCACCTTGTCTCTTCCTCCGTCAATGCAACTGGAACTACCGCTTCCGCGGCGAAATGCTCTCGCACCAAATCTGCGACAATTGCTTCCGGGTCGCCCCCAAGCTGAGCAGCACGATCGCGAATCCGTTGCTCAAGTGACGCTGGCAATTCGACGGTGAGTGTCATGTACGACTTCTTTGGTGGACGACCGGTTAGTTGTTGCACGGTACAAGGCGCCGAATGAGTACGGGGTCAGGCCTTGGCGACGTCCGTCCAAGGATTATTGACAATCCAGAACGGATTGGCAATCCGTCCGCGAATCCGGTACGGTTGGGCATCGACCCCAACGGCCTTATAGCTCAAGACGGTTTTCTTCCTCTACCGATCGCGGGGTCGAGGACCTTACCGCGCGCTGACCACGAGTTCCAGATCTCCCCAGACGCAGTCCGGCGAGACCGCGGAGTCGCTGCAGTCGACGACCAAGGCGAGCACCGCCACGCCGCTCAAGTTGAGGTCCAACGGCGCCGCTGCCCCCGGCTCTCGCAGCGGTTCGGATTCCCACAGCAAATTGCCGTCACCGTAGATGCGGAACACGACCGACGACGCCCGTTCCTGTTCACCGACTTGTCCGCCGCCTGAGGCCTGGATGCCGGCCACGCCGCGGAGTTGTACGTACTGGCCGTCAAGCGAGTAGCTGAGGCGGCATTCTCCTTGACCGGCCATCGGTCGGGCCCGCAGTCCGTGTGGCCGCGTACGACCACCCAGCGTGACGCTACGCCGCAGTTCGCCGCTGCGGAGGTCGACTCCCACGACCTCTAACGGCTTCAGGTCGGAGAGCCACGGTCCGGCGACGGCCTCGCGCTCGAATGCCGTCTCATGCTCAGCGGGCATCGCGTTCTGCGGTACGGATGGGGGCGGGGGCTGAACTGCGACGGGTGTCGGCACGGCAGGCTCGACGGGAGCGATTGGTTGGCTTCCAAGTCGTCCGAACGAGACGCCAACCAGTGTAGACTCCCGCACGCGTGTGAAGATCACGAAGAACGCGATGCTGGCGAGCAAGATGAAGATCAACGCGACGATGGCCAAGACCAGGACCGCGCCACAACCTGTCGCCCGTTCGGGATTTGCTGGCGTGTTCATCTTGCCCTCTCGTGGAGATATTCGCCCCACGCCATTGTATTCCGGGGAGAGGGGCAGGGACGTGTCGCTCGCCTGGACCCCTCACCCAACGCCGTTAAGGATTTTACGCGGCTTGGTCTTGGCATTCGAGTTGAAGTAGTTTTAGTTTTTGGGTTTCTGTGGCCGCGGTTACCTTCGGTGGGCCGGCGGACGGTTCTTCTTTTCGTCGGGGATAGTTG
>JAPLNJ010000063.1 GCA_026692885.1 Planctomycetota bacterium
AGATCGTGCTGGAGGAATGGGCCACGCAGAAGGATGAACGGCCGCCGTTGCCGGACGGGATCTCCTTCCCGAGCGTCCTTACGGAGCAAGGCGATCCTCATCTCGGACCGGAGCCGATCGACGCGGTGTTCTTCCTCGACAGCTTCCATCTGCTGTTCCACGGCAAGACGTTGCTGGCAAAGTTGCACGAACGGCTCGCGCCGGACGGCCGTGTCTACGTGTTGGATCGCGAGGCCAAGGAACCCCTGTCCCGGCGCGAGGCCAGCCATCGGCGGCGGATCGAGCCGGCGGTCGTCAAGCAAGAAATGGATGCGGCCGGTTTTGTGTTGCGGGGCGAACTTTCCCGCCCGGCGGCGGACCGATTCCTGTTCGTTTTTGGCAAGAACCAGCCGTAGGAGACTACTCTCGTCACTGGATGTCCTTGAGCCATTCCTTGATGATGGCGACGTCGGGGACCCGGCGAGTCGATTTCAAGACGTAGCGGGCAATCATCACGGCGGGCGTCTGGACCGGAGCGACTCCGTACGAGGCAATGGAGGCCGGATCCGTGAGCATGTTCACCTGGGCGTCGGCCCCCAATTCGGCCACCGCCCGCTCGCACCGCTGCATAAGTTCCTGACATTCCGCTCCGCCATCGCCCAGTACGTACAACGAAGCCTTGCGGCGGGCGATCTTCATGCGGAACTTCTCGTTGATCCGGTCCTGGATCGCCGCGATCAACTGGTCCCGCGGCGGGATGCGGGAGACGAAGCGGATGGCCCCATCGATGCAGATGGTCGGAACGTTGCGGACCATCAGCGAGGTCATGAAGACGAGCGACTCGCGATATTTGATTTTGTGCTCGCGCCAGACCACGATCCCTTCGAACTCCGGCGCGACTTGCTTCACCGCGTCGACCATGTACTGGCACGGGGCGCAGGCCTCGGAGTCGAGCGTGATGATGTCGACGATCACCTTATCGGCCTGGCCGTATTCGCGCATGTCCAGCCGGTCGTCGTCGGATTGTTCGGCGACGCTGGCCTTGACGACCTCGCGTTGGTACGCGTCAAGCACGACTTGAGCTACGGCCTCAAGGTTCTTCGGCGGCGTGGCATACGGCAGGTCGCAACCCGGCGCCAGTACGAACCCTCGCTCGCCGCCGATTTCCAGGCAAGCGAGGGCATTCCGCTGGGCATCGATCGGTTTGCCCAACAGCAGTACGCTCGTCAACTGTAGGTTGCCGCCAAAGCTGACGCCACGCGGCAGGCAAACGTCGCGTACGTATTGCAGCGGAATGTTCTCATCGACGGAGATGTTGTCGGGGCCGCAATCACACATCGCCTCGACGTTCTGCTGAGCATGACCGCAGACGAAGAACGAACTCAAACCGCCTCGCTGCCGGATGCTTTCGAAGACCCGCGAGGCAAAGGGCGTGACGAACTCACGGAATTGGTCCGGGCCGATCTGGCTGGTCATCGGATCGACCATGGCGACAATCGGACAGCCAGCGTCGAGGTAATAGCCGGACATGGCGGTGCACACGTCACGGCAGAAGCCCATGACTCGGCTGACATAGTCCGGCGCGTCAAACATCTGCATGAAGATCTCCGTCCCCAGCAGGTGCAACGCCAACGTGAAGGGGCCGGTGACTAGGCCATAGAAGGCGACCTGCGGATGGCGGCGGCACAACTCCTGGGCCGCCGCGAGGACCGTCTTGATGCGCCCGCAGGCCGCCGTGGGAACCTGCAGTTCTTCGAGCCGCTGGCCGTTGGCCAGCGGATGGTTGCGAACCGAGGGGGGCGTCTGGTTGGCCCAATTGAGTTCGCATCCGAGCACCTCCGCCTCAATCTGCAGGTCGAAAGCCACCGGGATGCCGTCCGGCTGATAGCGGGCGATGGCCGCCTCGACGCCTGCGATCAGTTGCTCTGTGGACTTCAAGTAATCCGTCGCCGTCAAGCCTAGCAAAGCACCCCCGTGGCACCCGACAAACGGGACCCACGGTGCGCGATCCGCCACTTCGCAACGAAACGCCTTCTGCAGTCGTTCCCTTCCGGTAAGCACGGTTGTCGACATTTCTTTTCTCTCAACCCGTCGGGCACACAAAGGAAAAGTCTCGCGGGTAGAAGACGAGCGTCAGCCAGCGGCCAGCGTGGTCGCGCAAGCTGACGGGGCGGTGCCCTTCGTCACGCGAGTCAACGCAGGCGAGTTCGAATTCCGGGGCCGCTTGTCCCACCTGAGTCGCGAGTATTATGCGAATAACCGTGCGCTGATCGTACTAGCGTCGAGATCAATGCTTCCCATACTCCATCGCGACGCCTTTTCGCTGCGCCATGAGATACGCTTCGAGGGCTCGCATCTTGGGACCATTGGGGTCCAGGTGGTCGCCGCGAACGGGATTCTCCAGGCACCATTCGATCATGTCGCGGAGCAAGGCCACGCGGCCCAACTGCGCCTGGAACTTGGGATAGGTCTCCGGGTGCGTGTTGGCCGCGTGCGGATGACACATGTCGCAGGACACACCGGCCATGCTGCCTAGCTCGTCGCCACTGTGGAAGATCCGCGAGCCCTCCGCGACGAACTTCTCGGTCTCACGGGCCCAGGTCAAGATGTCCCGTTCGGTGTAATTGCCGTAGGCGTGCCGTTTGCCCTGATCGCCTTTCAGGATGCCGGTGTTGTCGGCCGGCGACGGGAGGGCGTGCTTCTCCTTTTCGTCCTTGACCCAGTTGGCCTCGGGATGGTCGCGTTTCCACTGGTCCATCAGTGCGTCGGCCAAGGGCTGGCCGCTCAGGTCCTGAGCGACCTTGACGGTATGCTCGCCGTCGCACGAGCGAACTTGGACAGCGTCCTCCGACTTCTTGGCTTGGGCAGCGGCCACATCGGCCGTACTGGCGGCGGGTTCGACCGCTGCGCTGGTGACCGTGATGCTGGTCTTGCTGGCGGCGGGGGCTGAGCTGGGTACGACCGGCTGGAGACAGCCGGCCCACAGCGCCGTCAACAGAGCACAGGTCGCGCCGACCAGAGTTGCAACGGCCCGGTGCCGGATCAATGTCGTCTTCATGGTTCGTCTCCTTTGCTTGCGATCAGTAGGCAGGCCGGTTGGGTTTGGGTGGGGCCTGCTCTTTGCCCCGGCTAACCAGGTAAGCTCGGCTCACGGTGATCGGATTCCGATTCCAAAGATTATAGACTTTGTCGATCAGCCCATCGGAGTGCACCTGCACTTCACCGTCGCCGCAGCCGTCATTGGGGTTGAACGGGTCCGGGCGGCTCATCTGGATGGTCAACTCGGGCATCCCCTCGGGGGCGTACGGCCAGGGCCAGGCGGTCGACAGCAGTCCGTGGAAATGAATGTTGCCGATCCGGTTAGTCAACAACTGGTGGGTGTGGCCGTGGATTACCGTCACTTGTTTGAACCGCTTCAGGATCGCCTGGACCTCGTCGGCATCGTCGGTCCAGAAATTCCACGCCTTGTACAGCTTGTACAGCGGCGAATGGGAAAATACGATCACGCGCGCATCGTCAGGGTACTTCGCCAGATCGTCTTGCAGCCATTGACACTGCGCCTCGCCCACTGTGAAGGAACTTTGTAGGCCGTTGTCCAGGCCGGCCACGGTCATCATGCGCTGCATGGGCGTCATGCCGCGGGCGGTCCAGAAGTCCTTTTCCACCACGCTATTGAGCACCACGAAGTGGACGCCCTTGTGGTCAAAGGAGTAGGTCGGCTTGCCATACAATTCCTGCCATTTCTGGCCCAGGTCCAAATACCAGTCGTGTTCTCCAACTCCTTGACCTGTCCGAGTTGGGCCAGGTCGCCGCCGTAGAACACGAAGTCCGGCTGCGGATCGAGGTTGTTCACGTCGTCGACGGCGCGGAGCAGTCCCCGCACGAAACGGTCGTTGACGTCGCGCTCGTAGAGGTGCGAGTCGGAGATGTAGGCGAAGCGGAAAGCCGGTTGGGTGTCCGGTTTGTCGGCCTCCGCCGCCACGGCCACCGGCGTGAACGAATGGGGCGTGACTAGCCCGGCGGTGGCGCTCAAGGCCGCCGCCGACACTTTGAGGAAGGCCCGCCGGTCAAGATTTCGCAAGCCGCGGAACAGTTCCTCCCTTTCCTGACGATACTTGGTTTCAATGCTCTTGTACGTAGTCATCGTGGATCGCTCCTGGTTACTGGTTGGTGTTCTTGGAGCCTGTCACTTGCCGCTCGAAGGGCAGGGTGCGTCGGGAAGCTAGGGCCTCGTCCCGGACCGGGCGATGCTTCTTGGCCGCCGCCCGTTGCCGCTCGAACTGCCGCTGGTTTTCGTCAGCGAAGCGGACGTCGGTGAGCGTGAACAGGAAAGCCACCAGTTGGTCAATCTCGGCCTCGGTCAGCGCCAGCGGCTCGACGCCCCCGTCGAGAAACAGATTGGCCTCACCGCCTTTGTTGTAATGGTCGATCACATCCCACAGCGTGGCCAGCGACCCGTCGTGCATGTAGGGCGGCGTGATCGCGATATTCAGGATCAAGGGCGTGCGGAACGAACCGATATCGGGCCGGTTGTGGGTCACCATGAACCGCCCCAATTCGCTCAGGTTCGTCCCCACGGCCAGTTCGTCCAGTTTCTGCTCCGAGCCATCCGCTCCCAACGCCTTCACCGCCCGCTGAGCCAGAGCCTCGAAGTCCTGGTGCCGGGCCGAGACGCCGATATTGTGGAACCGGTTGTCGGTGCCCAGCGGATTGGATGGATTCATCGGGTGGCACGTCATGCACCGGGCCTTGCCGTTGAATAGTTCCCACCCGGCGCGAGCCTGAGCCGAAATGGCCTTCTCGTCGCTGGCGAGAAACTTGCGAAAGGGCGAATCCAGGAAGACCAGCGTCCGCTCGAAGGCGCCCATGGCCAGGCCGAGGTCCTCGTAGTTGATCTTCCGGCCAAACGCTTTCTGGAACGCGTCTTGATACTCCGCATCGCCGCTGATGGCCTTGAGAGCCGTCGCTTCGTCGGGCATGCCCATCTCCACCGGATTGAGAATCGGCAGGCGGGCCTGGTGATCCAGGCTCGGCGACCGCCCGTCCCAGAACATTGTCTGCAGCAAAGCGGCATTCAACGTCGTCGGCGCGTTCCGTTTGCCGAACTGCTTGCCGATCCCTTCCGACACGGGCAGTTGGTCCGTGAAGCCGCGCGTCACGTCGTGGCAGGTCGCACACGAGATCGTGCCGTCAGCCGACAGGCGTTTGTCGAAGTAGAGCTTACGCCCGAGCGCGACACGTTCCGGAGTCAGGGCATTGTCCTTGGGAACGTACGCCGCGAACACCACCGGATCAAAGGCCGCGGTCGCTTTGATCGCCTCGCTCTCCGGGATCAATTTGGCCAGCAACTGCGTCTGATATTCGACCGTTGCCGCCCCCAGTTTGTCGCGCGGCACTGACGGCGCCGGCTCATCGGCAGGGGTCGTACCGGGCTGGTGTGCCCCGAAAACGGCGAAGCAGACCACTGCCAAGCAGGGTCCGCTGTGGAGAAACCTCATGCGACACATGGTTCACCTCCAGTCAAAAGGTTTTGTGTCAAGTACCAGATCGCAGCTTTCCCGTCGAAGCTGCGAGGTGACGCAGCAAGCATTGTGCCAGAAACGGTACGGCTGTCGAGCGAGTGGCCGGAGCGGTGTGTCGGAGCGGTGGCAATCCCAGCTTGTTCTCGCGTTGTGCCCGCCGGGTGAAAAAAACCGTTGCAAGTAGAACTCACCGCGAACCATCGTTCGACATTGCAAAATGCGACACCGGAAGACCTGATCCCTGGCATCTTGCAAGAGGTGGCACGCCGTGGCTCGCCCGGTTTCGACATCACCACCGAACGTAACTCGCGATCGGCTCGTCGGCGACGACGTCGGCACGTCAATTGCTAACAAGGGTGCAGGACACGCCCGAACCGCCCGACTTTGACGGAGAGGATCA
>JAPLNJ010000064.1 GCA_026692885.1 Planctomycetota bacterium
GACAGTGCCCCGTTCCTGATCATGCACGGCGACAAGGACAACCTAGTGCCGGTGGGTCAGAGCGAAGCACTTGCCGAGGCACTCAAGAAGGCTGAAGTCGAGGTCAAGCTGCAGATCGTGACCGATAACAGACATGGCGGACCGGGGTTCACCAGCCCCGAGAATCGACAGCTCATCGAGGACTTCTTCGCCAAGCACTTGCGTGAGGGCAAGTGAGCACGCTGCTGGTTGGATGAATGGCGCAGCCAGCGGAGGCCGAACTGGATTGCCCGACGGCGGAACTTCATCAGCCAGAACCGAGCCTTGGGGTACTCCCAAGTACCGCAATCTGGATAAGCCCCGAAAATGTCGAAGTGCGGCTCAGATTCGTGCCCTGTTACCAGCAGCAGCAGCATCCCGCCTGACACCGCCTACTTCGTCGACTTCATCCGAACGCGTGTCCGCGAGCTTGGGTTGAGCACGAAACACTAACCGCCATCGGCATTCTGGGCGGCGTGCCCTCGGTGGATGTGCCGGGGGATTTGTTCTGTCAGGTTAACTCGGATAGACTACTCCGTTATTGTTTTTCCGATCGGTGGCATTGACGTCGCGATCGGCTACATCGACCCGCGAGGCCGCAAGAAACACGAGAAACTTGAATGGATGCGAGCGGGATTGACTACGAACATCTTCTGAAATTGAGGCTGGCGGTTGCCCGTTTTGGCGAGATGGATCTGGCCAAGTGGTGGAACACGAAGGGCATGTTGGGGCGGATGGGCGAGATGGCCCTACGGCGAGGCTTTCCCAGGTCGCATTTTTTCGCCCAGGCTCGTGTCGTCTTCGCGGTTGCGGCAGACCGCTGTCGTCGTGTGTTCGATCCGCCGGAAGGGATCACGCTCTGGAAGCTGCCTGCGACCGTGGAGCATGACTTCGATTCCCACTGGGCGACGTGGACGGAGTCAGCATCCGACTGGCGCACCTTCTTCGAGCAACTTCAGCCCATGGAAGCGACCGACCTGCTGGCCGTCCTACAGAAGCTGCAACTGGTCAACGACGCCGAGGTCGATCAGGCCCGCAAGCTGCGCCGCGCCGCCGACAATCGTGCGGTCCCGATTCCCGGCCCGGCCACGTTGGGCCGACACACGCTGGCCTTGTTGGCCGCGGGATTCTTCCGGGGCGAACCCGGCGAACCCGCGATCCCGTACGTGAAGCTGACCGCCGCATGAGCAACCCATCGCACGCCAATGTCGTGTCCTCTTTCGTAGCGATCAAGGGCGCCTTGATCGAGGAGACCTACGCGGCGCTGCGCCAGTGGGATTTGGCCAAGTCCGCGGGCGACAACTTCGAACTGTTGCAGCAGACCAATGCGATTGGGGCCAAGAGCGCCAACTGGCTCCGCGATGTAGTGCGCACGATCAGGCGGCGCCTGGACCCGGATCATCGTGATCGCACGCTGGTCACGTTGGCGATCCGTGGTTGCCCGCTGGAAACTTGGAAACCGCTCCTCTTGTGGCACATGACACAGGACGATTTCCTGTTGCGAGACTTTCTGGTCAACTGGCTGTACCAGCGATTTCGGGAGGGGTCTGCGAGTTTGCGTGCAGACCAAGTCCTGCCGTATCTGGCCGCACTGCCGTCGCGCGGGGTTTCCGTGGCTGCCCGCTGGAGCGAGACCACGTCCCGCCGAGTGGCCAACGGGTTGCTGAAGATCGTTGCGGACTTCGGGCTGCTGAGGGGGACGGCGACACGTGAGTTCGCGGCATACCAGTTGCCCGAACCAAGCTTTCTGTACCTGCTGCACGCCATGCTGGAGCAGACGCACACCGCCCTCCGCGTGCTCGACTCGCCCGACTGGCGGATGTACCTGATGTCACGGGGGGACGTGGAAACTGAACTGCTGCGATTGCACCAGTTTCGCAAGGTCCAGTATCAAGCTGCCGGCAGCCTCATCCATCTGCAATTGCCCTGTCCTTCGACCGCCGCGTACACGGAAAGGCTCGTCGCATGAGTGACTGGCTGGAACGGCTGACCACCAAACTGGAACCGCTCTTGTCCCAAGCGGACCCGCGCAAGTCGATCAGCGCCTACCACGACATGCCCTACGCCATCTTCCGGTACCCGCCGGAGGAGGAGTTTGCGGTACGTGAGGAAGTGTCCCGCCTGTGTATACGCCTCGAACAGAAGGGCAAGCGGGTCACGACGATCAGCCTCGCGGAATGCCTCCAGGCTGCGTTGGTCGCGGAGGCTTGCCAGCAGCAGCTGGTGGAGGCCGAGAAATCGATCGGCCTGACGCAGGCCATCGACACTGTCCACGAGATCCTCAGCACTTACCGCCCGCTGGACGATCTGGTCCTGCAACGCATCCCGCCTGCCGCCGACCCGCTGCGGGACATCTTCTTTATCGTCCGCGCCGGCTCCCTCTTCTCAATGGTCCGCACCTCCACCTTGCTGGAGCAACTGAAGGGCCGGGTGCATGTGCCGGGCGTGCTGTTCTTCCCGGGGGATCTGGACGGAGCCGCCGGCTTGCGTTTCATGGGCATCTTGGACGCCGAACACAATTACCGACCGATGATCTTCTGACACGCGGATGCAACCATGCCAGCCGACAAAATCAAAGGCTTGTTCGCCAGTGACGTGAGCCGCCGCATTGAGGAGGTCATCAAGGTCGACCAGACCGATACCGACATCCTGGTGGCCGAGATCGAGGACTACTGGACGACCGACTCGATCAAACGGTCGTTCACCGTCATACTCGAGCGTTACTACGAAACGCCCAACAAGCCGCACGAAGGCATCGCCGTTTGGATCTCCGGGTTCTTCGGCTCCGGCAAGTCCAGCTTGGCCAAGAACCTGGGGCTGGCCCTGGAGGACCGCGACCTGAAAGGGATCGGGGCGGCGGAGCGATTCGCCAATCGCACCGGCGACAATCGCATTCGTGTCCTGCTGAAGAACATCACGGAACGCATTCCCACAACGACCGTGGTCTTCGATCTGTCGACCGATCGCGGTATCCGCAGCGGCAATCAAATGCTCACGGAGATCATGTATCGCGAGCTGTTGGAGCAGCTGGGATACGCGCGGGACATCGATCTGGCGGAACTGGAAATCACGCTGGAAGAGCAGGGCCGACTGGACACGTTCCAAGCCGCGTACGAGCGACTGTTCCAGAAGACTTGGGACATCGAGAAGGGCAAGGTGGCTTTCGCCCTGTCGGAAGCCAGTCGCGTGCTGCACGAGCTTGAGCCCGCGACGTTCCCCGCGGCGGATTCTTGGGTCAAAGCCGCCAAGTCACGGGCCGAATTGAGCGCCAACGTGTTGTCCCAGCGAGCGCTCGAACTGACCAATCGCCGCTGTCCGGGGCGGGCTCTCGTGTTTGTCATCGACGAAGTCGGCCAATTCGTGGCCCGGGACGTCCAGAAGATGCTCGACCTGCATGGCATCGTCCAGTCGTTGGGCCGCGTCGGACGGGGCAAGCTGTGGATCGTAGTGACATCCCAAGAACGGCTCAGCGACGTGGTCGGCGGGATCGACGACAAACGCGTCGAACTGGCCCGCTTGATGGACCGCTTTCCGCAGGAATTGCAGGTCCATCTGGAGCCGTCCGATATTTCCGAAGTCACCAGCAAACGGGTGCTCTCGAAAAACGCCGAAGGCGAGAAATCGTTGCGCGACGTGTTCGAGTTGAACCGCGGCCGGTTGACCGCCAACACTCGACTCACCGCCGACATCAACTTGCCCGAATTGACCGGCGCCAGTTTCATTGCCCTCTACCCGCTCGTGCCCTACCAAGTGGATCTGATCAT
>JAPLNJ010000065.1 GCA_026692885.1 Planctomycetota bacterium
CGGCGGGATCGACGGCGCGACGACCCATCTGGCCGAACAGGTCGTGGCCAAGGCCCGGCTCCCCCTGCTCAGCGCCGGCAGCACCGACCGCACCGTCAACCTGGCCAACGTCCCCTGGATGTTCTCTTGCCTCCCGGGCGATCAGCTGCAGGCCCCCATCCTTGTCGAGCGGGTGGCGGCGACCATCGGCAAGCGGTCGTTTGTGGAGATCACGACCGATGACCATGACTCGCGGCAGTTCGCGGTCGAGTTGAGCCGAGCCTTGAACCAGCAGCAAATATCGCCGCAGTATCACTACACCTGCAAGGCCTCGGCGGAAGACGTAGCCGAGGTGATCGGGCGGACGGTGCAAGCTGCTCCAGCAGCCGTGTTGTGCGTGGCCGACGCCCACGATACGGCGAAACTCATGCTCCGGTTACGCGAGGCGGGCTATCGCGGGCCGGTGTTCGGCGGACCGGCGATGGGGCGGCGCCGCTTTCTTCAAGAAGCCGGCCGCGCCGCCGAGGGCGTGGTGTTTCCGCTGCTCGTGGATCGGGATGCCGATTCCCAGCCGTTTCGCGAGGCATTTCTCAGTAAGTGCGGCACGGAACCCGATTTTGCCGCGACCTGCAGCTACGACGCAGTCAAGCTGCTCGTGGCAGCCATCCGCCAAGCCGGCCTGAACCGCGCCCGGATCGGTGACGCCATTCGAGAGCTTGCTCCATGGCCAGGAGCCGCCGGCACGATCCAGTGGGATCCCTTGGGCAGCAATCGCCGACCCGTGCGGCTCGGCACGATCCGAGAAGGACGCATCGTGCAGGCCTCTTGATATCCGGCTGCGTCTGGAGAGGCTGTGAAAGAATCGTAGGGTGAGCGGCAGGAAATAACTTACCCGACTTAATGTAGGATGGTCTTCCAAGACCGTCCCGATCGGCCTGGAAAGGCCGACCTACGGGTAAGTTTTTTCCTGCCGCTCGCCTAGGCTGGGTTGTGTCCACCACAAGTGCGCGTGCCTGGTGGGCACAGCCCAACCGGCACGTCTTCCGCGCCAGGCGGGAAAGCCTGACTTACTAAGCGGCTGGAAAAGAACAAGTCCGCAGTTTGACCGTAGGACGGATTGGCACTTCGGCCCGATGTTTCGGGGCCGAAGTGCCAATCCGTCCTACCACCGATCTGCCAGGTTATTGCTTTACAGCCACTAACGGCGCCCGCCTGACCGCAGTTCCGCCAAGTCGTGATCGACCATCATCCGCACGAGTTCTTCAAATCGGCAGGTCGGCTTCCAGCCCAGTCGCTGGGCCGCCCGGCTGGCGTTGCCGAGCAGTAAGTTGACTTCCGCGGGTCGGAATAGACACTCGTCGATTTTCACGTAGTCCCGATAATCCAAGCCCACGTGGGCGAAGGCCAGCTCACAGAATTCGCGGACGGAATGCGTTTCACCCGTCGCGATGACATAGTCGTCCGGCGCATCCTGCTGCAGCATCAGGTGCA
The DNA here is from genome assembly GCA_026692885.1 of Planctomycetota bacterium. Next base: position 1,471 of record JAPLNJ010000065.1, read on the forward strand.
TGGCGCGGACGTAGTCCCGCGCAAACCCCCAGTCCCGTTTAGCGTCCAAGTTGCCCAACGGCAGTTGGTCCGCCAAGCCCAGCTTAATCCGTGCCGCGTACGACGAAATCTTCCGGGTCACGAATTCGTAGCCGCGGCGGGGTGATTCGTGGTTGAACAAAATCCCAGAGCACACGAACAGATTGTAGGCTTCGCGATAATTTCGCGCCAGATGGAAGCCGGTGACTTTCGAAATCCCGTACGGCGAACGCGGATGGAACGGCGTGGTCTCGGTTTGAGGGACCTCCGACACCTTGCCGAACATCTCGCTGGAACCTGCGAAGTAAGTCCGACAATTCGGTGCACACTGACGCATCGACTCGAGCACAAAGTGGGTTCCGTCGATATTCGAACTCAACGTGGAGAAGGCGTCATCGAAGGAGTAGGACACGAAGCTTTGTGCCGCCAGATGATACAGCTCATCCGGTTGGATCTTGGCGATCACCGAGTACAGGCTGGGAAAACTCTCCAGGCTGGCCGCGTGCAACTGGATGCGGTCCTGGATACCTGCCAAACGAGACATGCGGTGCGCGGGGTCTTCCAGGGCCACGCGCCGCACCAGGCCATGGACCTCGTAGCCCAATTCCAGTAACCATTCGGCGAGGTAGGAACCGTCTTGTCCGGTGATTCCTGTAATGCAAGCACGCTTCACGCGATTTCTCCCATCAGCCACTGCGGGTTGTCCCGCACGGTTGTGCCACCGGCCCCGGCCCTCGGCAAGGAACGGCCTCGCGGCACGCATGTGTCCGGAGGCCCCACTCCAGCCCGACTCCACAAGTTATCGCGACAGTTGCCCGTAAGCAAGCGGAGACCTTCAATACCTTGACGGGAGACGAGGCCGTGCAGCTGAGGATGGAAACGCATCCGCAAGTGGCCAGTGGTCTTCGTCGTGGCGTGGGGTTGCTAAGTGGTGCATGCTCATGCTACGTTGTGGGCGTTTGAGTTGGCAGAACACTTTCCCCGAATTGCGGAGGCTTTGAGTTTCGGCTACTAATATTGGTACAGTAGCGTATACAGCAGAATCAAAAGACCTGGTTCTCGGAGGGTAAGCGAATGGTTAGCGGTCTGATTCGAAATCAGATGCCGGGCAACCGGTTGCGGGTTCGACTCCCGTGCCCTCCGCTTGACAATCGGTGACAACCGATGCCAAACCCCTTGCCCCGCAAGGGGTTTTGTTTTGCGCAGTCAGGAAACCCAGAAGTGGTAGTCGCGACGATCCGTGCCACCCCGCGACACCAAAAGACAGAATTTGGTACATACTGTGGTACATGCGCAGCACCGTCGTCGATCCTCATTTGCGTCGCCAGCAATCGTGCCCACCTGCCCAAACCGTTCGCGAGCCTGTGTCGTTTCGACACGTCGGTCGATGTGACCGACGCACACTTACTGCCCCTGTCCGTCGCAGTCGGCTTGGCGGCTAGTAAGACGGTGGCGTCAGCAGTCGCCGGCAGTTGAGGACGACGCCGGCGGCGACAGTGACAAGCATCCCCTTTGCATAATGTCGATGCTTTCCGGGAAGGGTGTTGCGGCGATGTTGCGGACGGACCTTTTCCACCGCGATTGGACAGCGTCGAGCCAGATGTCGAACGTCCCCGCGGAGTTACGGGTAAGGGAGAAGACTGGTGCTCCACTCACCCCGTCGAGGTCGCCGAGAGGGACTTCAGCAGGAATCGATGCGTAGAACCGCGGACGCGTTGTCGGCGTGAACCCGCCGGCGACCCCGATGAGGCGTTGAACCTGGAAGCAAAAGGGTTCCAGTTCGATCGTGGCATCGTTGTTCGTGAGCCAGGCGTTGGTGTCGGCGTCGGTTAGCTCAGAAGGCACGCCGCAGATCCAGTATTGAGATACCTCAAGATCCTGGGGGCGATGGAGTTGCAGTTCCCGGACCGGAGTTGCGCCACGCTCTAAGAGTACGGCCCAGTCGTCGGCTGGCAAACGGATCATGCCGAGGTCCGTACCCGCCGCGTCGTCGTCCTCGAAGGATTGGGGAAGGCATGCGTAGTCCACGTACACCGGAGTGCAGGAAGGCGAATTGGCTGCCCACGGATTGAGAAGCGCCGATCGCACGATTTGCCGCTGTGCTCGTGGCAGTTCGACGCCGATATCGTGAAGCAGGTGGCCAGCTGTTATGAAAAGTTGCTCGCCCGCGAACTCCGAAAGGAAGCCGGAGGTGGCGAATCCGCGGGGAGCGGATTCGTTGCCGTCGGCGTCCACCACGCAATCGACCCAACCGAAGGCTACGAGGTATCGAAGGAGGGTGGAACAAAACTGGTCGGCGATGCTCATGGCCTTGTGCCTCGTTGTGCAAGTACTTCCTCTGCGGAAACGATCGAAGGTTCGACTTTGTCCACTTTCACCCCGTCGTGCCGCACTTCGGACGATGTGACCTACGCGAGCAAAAACGGGGCACCACACGTAAGAAATCGGCCGTTTGTCGAGAGTGCCAGAATGTCGACCAGTTCCGACAATGCACTTGAACTCGGTCACGTCCCGCGTCATTACGATGGTGACCGTGCCCGTTCCTCCTCAAGCCGCCTGCTCATCTTCTCCTGTTCCGACCGTCGCTTCGTTGTTCATCGTGTCTAGTTTCCGTTTCAAACCATCCCATCTGACAAAGTCCCGATGGATGAGGGAACGCCCGTCGGGGTTCGCCCGTTACCTAGCGATGTGCGCCCGATCGGTGGATTTAGACGGTGGCGTCCCTGTGCGTCACCCCGCCTGCTGCCGTGCCGTCGCGATCATAGCCGGAAGGTCGTGGAGGAGATCCTCTCCCGCTTCCGCACGTCTTGCCAACTCGCGCAGTAAGTTTCCGTTCAGCCGAGTCGCGGGATCGTCAGCACAAATCGCATCTGGGTCCGGCGACAAGCTGAACTCCTCGAATGTCGGGGTGAGCAATCGGAGCCAGGACTTACCCGGTTCCTCCTCGGCGTTGTTGAGTGACCATCTGGTTGCTCCGGCGAAGACGTCCGCCAGCTGCAAACCGGGGACGCGCTTGCTCGCATGGAACTCGATCGGCCGCGCGAGCCTTACAGCGCGGCCGCGAGCGCCTCCGAACCTCCGTATCATCCGCTCAAGGTCCGCCTGAACCATCTCGGCAATGTATGGCCCGCTGACCTTTAGCGGCTTCGACTCGTCGCAGATAACCTCCAAGCTCTCGTACACCTGACCCCACGAACGCAGGAGCATGAATAATGCGGTGCTGCTCAGGTCCATAGCCCACCGACCGAGTTCTTCATGTTCGTTGAGATCGGCGATGTCTTCGAGGATCTTATCCGGGCTGTTCGCAGCAATGCTCGTGATCGCTGCGAGGACGCTGTCTTCCGATGCGCCGCTGGGCGATGGGCCGAGGAGGAGCTTCAGTCCGGCGGCATCACGCTCCTTGACGAGAGATTGAACGTCGGCCAGGAGGGCCTCAGCGGTGCCGTCCTTCGCCGCGAAACGTGCATAAAGGACGTTGCTGATGAAGCGATGAAAGCCGATCTCGTAGAATGCAGATGATTGGTCAGACAGGATCGGCTCGAAGACGTACTCGAAGAACTTGCCCGCAGTGGCGAACCGCTTGTTGGCGACGAACGTCCGGACCGCCTTGACGTTGTCTGTCAAGAGACGCGTGATGATTTCCGGTCCGTTCGGGCGTTCGCGGAGTCTCCCGAATTTCAGTTCGCCGGACATGCGAGCCACCGATAGTACGCGTGAGACTTCCGTTGTCGCGTGTTCCGGACCGATAGCCAAGCTGGTGTACACGAACAGGGGTTCGGCGTCGAGGAACAGGTTGGGGCCACTGTAGCCGGATTCGTCGCAGAACAGGGTTCCGTTCATCGCATCCTCCTATGCCAGACTCTGGACCGCTGAACCGTTTCAGCAGTCAGCAGCGGCGTGCTTCGTCACATTGGCCTGGCGGCAGGGGCGCGGATCCACCGTCAGACGCAAGTCTTTCTACTGGTTCGACATCTCGCTTGTCAGCGCCCGCTCGGCTTCTTCCTGCGTGTCCATGCCACCGTTGCCAGCCACCCACCGGTATAGACATTCTGCATCCTGTGGCTGAAAAGGTCCCAGCCGGCGAGTTCGCCAGCCGCGGTGTCAGCCTCGTCGGCTACCTTTGCCTGAGTCGGGTTCACGGTTACGGCCTCAATGAAGACCGTCCGGGCCGCCTTTGTGGCGATGTAGTCGGGGACCGGGTTCTTCTCGTCCAGGGTGAAGCCGTGCGACCGAAGATAGGCGTGGAGGTATAACTCCCAAAGGCGTGCGTCGAAACCGGTCGTCTGGAAGTCCTTGACGAAGTTGCCATCCTTGTCGTTGACGGTCGCCGCGATGTCCGCGAGCATGCGCAGCGCGGGCTCGAAGCCGCGATGGGCCAATGCCTTGAATGTGTCGTTAAGCCGATCTTCCGGCACGATGGGGGTCAACAAATCGATTGCCATTCGGTTCTCCGAAGCTGGCAGGGCGCGGCTTGGTGTTTCTCTTCACAGACACGCGCGGCACACCGATGGTTCAGCCTTCGGGGGAGTCCGCTGAAGGCAAAAGTTGCGTCAACGGGCCGCGCGATCTCCTGACCAGGCTTCTGGTTCGTTCCGTAATCATTGTACGGAGTCGTTGTGGGCAATTGGTACGGGGGCGAATCAACCAAGCACTCATCGGCCTTCACCTGCGTCGGTCCGACACATCGCCGCGCGCTGCAATGTGTGTGTGTTCCGAGACATTGTCGTTTTCGACACAGATACGCGACCGACGCGGTTCTTGCGACTTCCGGATGCTGCCTTTGGAGGTTCCTGATCTCTTTATCCATGCTTTGGGAGCCGGCTGCGCAACGAGTCCGAGTTCACGGCCGGTGGGAATCAGGGTCCGAGCATTGCCAATTGAACGGCAGGCGGATATAGCCCGAACGACCACCTTGGATGGGCCTCGGTCACCGGCCTTGGTCAGGCGTCCCTTTCCCCGCGGCCGTCAACAAAGCCAGGATCGCCTGCCGAATATGGCCCGGAAGATTGGGCCAAGCACCCACGACGCGGCAGAGTTCCGCGTCTGGTGACACGACATCGGGCGACACTGGTGGGGAAGGAGCCGTGCTGGTGGCGGGCTTACCGCCAAGATGAATCTCCGGGAGCGTTCCGACCGCCGCCGCCATTTCCTGCATGGTCAGGCGTGTGTACGTCCCCATCGTCAACTTGATGTCGCTGTGGCGGGCTAACTGCTGGGCCATCGCCGGCACGACTCCGGCCCGCGCCAGCCCAGTGATGAATGTCGTCCGTTGTCCGTGGAAATCGACCACACGGCCATCGTCATCGACCGGTTCGATCCCAGCGTCGACCAGGTCATCTCGGAGCATATCCGACGACCGTCGCCACCAGGACCTGGGCCAAATGGTCGCTCGTGGGACCGGGCCAGAAAAGGGAGCCGATTTCGGCAGGGAGGTGGGGACCAGGAGGCGGCTGCAGGACTATGGTGGCAGAGTCTGGCCCAGCTCGGCGC
>JAPLNJ010000066.1 GCA_026692885.1 Planctomycetota bacterium
TCAGAACTGGTGGGCCGCGAGTACTTGGCCCACCCTGCCGTGAATCGTGTTCGCACATTCTTTTACAGTCTCGGAGCGGAACTTCCAGGGGTTCCGCTCCCCGCTACATGGCGAGCATCACACCGTGACGTCGCTTACGGCGTGTCGGGCAACACCGGCAGCGGAACGTTCGTGATCCAGGGTTCCGTTCCCAAGCTGGCCGGTGAACTGTGCTCCGGCAGCGGATCGGGATACCGGAACGTCTGGCCCTCGAAGTTCCGTAGCAGCAAGTAGTCGCCCTCGCGGCCAATCACGTTCTGCGGTTGGAGCGGAATCTTGCCGCCGCCGCCAGGAGCGTCGATCACGTACTGCGGAACGGCATAGCCCGTCGTGTGACCCCGCAGTCCGGCGATGATCTCCAGGCCCTTCGAGACAGGCGTGCGGAAGTGCGAGGACCCGGAAATCGGGTCGCACTGGTCCAGGTAGTACGGCCGCACACGCATCAGCAACAGCCTGTGCACCAACTGCTTCATCGTCTCCACGCTGTCGTTAATGCCCTTCATCAGCACCGTCTGGGATCCCAGCGGGATGCCGGCGTCCGCCAGTCGCCCGCAGGCTTGGGCGGCTTCGGGTGTGCACTCGTCCGGATGGACAAAGTGCATGCTGACCCACAGCGGGTGATGCTTCCGCAGCACGCGGCACAAGGATGGCGTGATCCGCTGCGGCAGTACCGCGGTCATCTTCGTTCCGATCCGCACGAATTCAATGTGCGGAATGGCCCGCAGACGGCCCAGGATCCAGTCCAACTTCTCATCGCTGAGGGCGAGTGGATCGCCACCGGAAATCAATACGTCGCGGATCTGCGGGTTGCGGCGCAGATAGTCGAAGATCAATTCCAGCCGCGACTCATTGGGAGCGATCTCGCCACTGCCCACCACCCGCGACCGCGTGCAGTAGCGGCAAAACGTCGAACAGAAATCGACCGCCAGCAGCAGTACGCGGTCGGGATAGCTGTGGACCAACCCTGGTACGGGACTGTGTCCGTCTTCGCCCAAGGGATCATCGGCTTCGCCCGGCGTTCGCAAGAACTCGCCGGTGGAAGGTAGGACGGTGCGTCGTATCGGCTGTTGGCCGTCGTAACGATCGACCAGGCTCAGATAGTAGGGGGTAATGGCGAACGGCAGCAGGGCACCGCCGCGCTGCAACGCCTCCAGTTCGTCAGGCACCAGCACCAGAATCCGCTGCAGTTGTTCCAGCGTGCGAATTCGGTTGCGCAGCTGCCAACGCCAGTCGTTCCAGTCCTTGTCCGTGACCTGGGGGTAGAACGTCTTGCGGAACTGGCGCGTCCGCGGATTGCCCGACGAGCGGCGCACGCGCGGAGCGACATCGTATTCCAGCAGGCGATTGACAGGCGAGATAGTCGAAGTGGGGCCACCGTTGCCACCGAAGCCCCCATCGGCAGAGCCAGAGAATCTGGCGAGATCAGACGAGCGACCTGTTCGGCGGCCGTTCTTTCCGGCCTTGCGAGTCCTGGTCGCGGGAGAGAGCGGGGCCAGTTGGACGAGACTACCTGGAGGTTCCTCACTACCTGGAGGTTCTTCGTCGGCCACCAAGGGTCCGTACTCGTCGGAATTGCAACCGTTCATCATGGACATCCTCTGCGGGAGCACAACCACAAATCCGGGAAGTCGACTGTCTCCCTGTCGCCTTCCCGGCAGGCCGCCACCACGAGCGGCCTGCTATTTCAACCGATCGACGGAGCCAGTGGTCCGCGCGCATTGGTCGTACTTCATCGGTCTCGCGGGCTGCACCGGTTTACGGGGTGGAGCGATGGAGAGTCGGCGAACGGCAGTCTCGCGCCAAACTCGGGCCAGAAAGTGCATGACGATTGTCGGGATCCACAAACTGCCTTGGAACTGCCACAATCGTCGGGCGCCCACCGGTCGATTCGGCTGTCGAGCGCCCGCATGCAACGGTGAGATAGTGCTCTCCAACGTGCTAACCATTTTTTGACGGCTCGCCGCACTGGCCATTCCATCGACCAGAACTCCCCTTTGCGGAGTTCACAACGTTACTCCACTACGTTCATTAACCTGACTGCGCCAATTTGGAGCATTTAATCGTCCTACACAAAAGAAATCAATACCCGAATTGGCTTAGTTGAGGCGATTTTCGGATATTTCTTCCAACCGTGTGGTTCGAATTGTCTCCAGCACCGCCTCGTCCAGGGCCTTGTTGCCCTGCCTATCGGTCACATGAGGAAGAGCGGCGATTCCTCGCTAACAATTCGCGATTACGATGAGCCACTTGATTCGTTATACCGCACGCGGTTGGCGGTGACACGTAGCTGAACTCGCAAGAGTTCAGGGAATTGCCGTGAATCCCTGAACTCTTGCGAGTTCAGCTACGTCGGAAATTGTGCCATCCTCAACCGCGTGCGGTATAGCGTCTTGCACAACGTTCCGATCAAGGCCAGGCGAAGGGCTGCGGCATGCCCGTTCGCCGCCAAGCAAGCTCGGTGGAATAGGGTGTGGACCGCGACGCTCGGTGCTACACCGCACGCCGTCGCGGGGGGAGCGTTTAGCCGACAGCGCGTTTGATGTGCTATCGCCGACCTTTGCGGCGGCCGGCGGAGTCCTGTATTTGTCATTCCGCTATTTGGCATTCCGCCACTTCCCCCACTGGGCCTACCCCGAATGGTACGAGGTTAAGCGTTGAGGTACGGGTTTCAGTCATGGATCGTCCGTCATCCCACCGCGGAGCTTGCCTCCGTGGAGGAGTGTTTAGAACCAGATTGCCGCTGCAATCCTGATACTTCGCCACCACGCGGCTGGCCCGCGTGGAGCGGTGTTTCCCAAGGCCTTTCCAGGAAACACACCAAGGTGAACCCGGGCGGGCGACGAATCGTGACGGAAGGGTGATTTAATAACATGCCGATTTCTCCTGCTGAGCTTCTGTCCCCGCGCGCACCCGGCGCGACTCACTAGACATCGAATGACACCGCCGACTACGAGGACGCCAGGCGGAAGTCGAATTGGTTTTTCTGGCCGGTCTTTGCTTCGGCCCGCAGAGCGGTGGTTTCGCGCCGCGAGTAGCGTACCGGCACAAGCCGGCGCACGGTGGGCTTCGCCGGTTGGGAGACGCCGGCGCCGGCACGATATTGGAACTCTTGCTCCGCGCTCTGAAACTGCGGCCCCGCGGACTCAACCTGCGTCGCTTCGACGGTTACAACATACATGCCCGGCATGGCTCCATCGCCCGCTTTGAAGGTCGTCAGCCGGTAACTGCCATCGGATTGGATGGGGGCGTAGGCCGGCAGGCCCTGGTCGGGCCAGAAGCCCATGCGGCCCGTTGTCAACGGCTGCCCGTCCATGGTCACCCGTCCCGCCACCGGCAGGCAAACGGGGTGGTTGTCCGAACAGCCGCTGGCCAGCGTCATTGCCAACCCCAAGGTCTTCAAGCTGATTCTTGCCCACATGATTCTCGATCCCCAATCCGGGACGCGATGCGGTGACCGGCGCAGGAAGCCGCCGGTCATTGGCCAATCCCGCCCCACTTGCTACGCTTGCGATTGCCAACCGATCAGGATATCCTCGGCCAGATCATCTGTCAGCAAGCTGTCCAGGTCGTGCGGCACGTTGCCGACGCGGGATTCTTGCAGATGGGCCACCACGGGACTCTTCTGTGTCTCTGCCGTGGCCAGTCCGAACGCCAAGGCGTGGACGACCGCGTCCCCCGGGCTGGGTGTCTGCTGCGGCGACAAGACCGGGCGATCCGCTGGTAAGCGCCCCACTTCCGCGGATTCCCTGTCCGGCGCGACGTCACGGAACACGACGCCATCCATGGCGTCGATGAACAGATCGCCACTGTCGGCAAAGATCGCATCTGCTTGCACGTGACGGCCATGCAGTTTGACGGCTTGGCCGCGCAGAGTGGAATTCGCACCGGCGATCAGGCTGCCGGCGTCATCGTAGTCATTGTCTGCCGTAATCGTCAGCGAACCGCTGCCGTCGCCATCCGCATCCGCCCAGATCATCGCCCCCTCGGCGACGGTGATGTCGTTGCTCGCGACGATGTCAATATCGCCGGTCGCCACGATATGGCCGCCAATCACCACATCCACGGGATCGATGCTGATATTCAAGCCGGGCGCCGCCACCGCAGTCAGCTTGCCGTTCAAAACGTATTTTCCGATCAGCGTGTCATAGTCGATCTTGATGGCCACAGGGATCAAGAACGGTGGTGGTACACTCGGTGGCCACGGTGGGGCGAGAAAAACGTTGGCACTGCCGATTACGTCGTTCACCGTAACGTCACGGCCGGTGATGCGTACGCCGCCCAGTTTCGCCCAAATGGCCCCGGTTTTGTGGAAGAAGTTGCCATTGTGCGAATTCAGGTCAATGTTGCCGTTCTGGCTTGTCACGTTCCGCTGAACGAGTGTACTACTGGTGGCGCTGGTTGTGATATCGCCATCCACGGTTACGTCCCGGTAGAAGTTCGTGATACCCGAAGCCGACACATCCAGCCTACTAAGCGGCACCATGCCGCCGATCAGACCGTAGAACGCGACAATACCCGTTGGTGCCACGATGGTCAGGGCATGGGCTCCATCGACCGTGGAGTCGAATTCAACTTGCGGCCCGGCGATAAGTGTAGCAGGGCCGATGAGAGCGACCCCGCCACGGAGCTGGATGGCCCCGTGGATCGCCTGCAGATTGGCATCCAACTGAATCTGCCCGCCGCCGTCCAGAATGATCCTGCCGAAAGTGCTGACAAGCTGTCCATTGACGATGATCTGCGACCCCGCAAGAACCGCGATATCGTTGTCCACGATTGCCCTCGCGTCGAACGTGGTCGTAGTTGATGTCAGCACGGTCAGCAAAGCCAGGGGAATCGAACTGCCAATGACGCCCCGGAAGGCGACCTGGGCCGCTGCCGAGATAGTCAAATGGTGCGGCCCATCGATCGTCCCAGCGAACTTGACATTCGCGGCGTTCAACGCAACAGTGTTCGTAAGTTCGGTGTCATCTGCCAGATCGATGAGGCCCTGGGTGGCTACCAAGTCCGCGCCCAGTTGGATCCGGCCCGCCGCCTGTGCCCGGATATTGCCGTTAAGACTCTCCACTCGGCCCCCAACGATCACAGCTGCGCCGGGGGGGGCTGCGGCCCCACTGCTCAGCGTCACGCCGCCCACGGCAAGAATCGATACGCTCCCGGGCCCAAAACCCTCGATTCTAACGCTGTCGATCGTGCTGGGTGGGACGCCTGGACTGGGAGGGACCGCAAGCCACAGGTCCGATCCGCTCAGCGAAACGGCCCCTGCGGCGTTCAGTTGGCCGGACGGCAGGAGGTACACCCCCCCGTTGCCATCCGGTGGGGCGCTACTGGCGCTATCCGCAGTCACGTTGATGTCCGCACCCGCGGCCCCCGTGGCGCCAGTGGATAGTTGGCCGCCGACCACCACGTCTCGCCGCGCGGTGTAGGTTTGCGTCCCCTGCGAGAAGACACGGCCAAACACGATCGTGTCTTCTCGACCGCCGAGGATTGTCACGTTTCCACCGCCGACCGTAACCTGGGCTCCGGCATGGATCGTGGCGCCGTCAACCTTCAACTGGCCGCCACTTCCGGGCGGCGAATCGATCCTCCCCGCACTGGTAACCTCGATGCCGGCAGTTCCTTGGATCCACGCGATCGGTCCCGCCGCGCCGTTCAGCTTCGTGTTTACAGGACCGTCGATGAAGCCGATCCCACCGCCGGACTGCATGAACGTGACACCACCGCTGTTCGTGGTCAACGACTTCACCGTGACGTTCGCAGTGGTGTTATTCACCACACGAACGTTGCCCTTACCCAAATTGTCCACAGAGAGGGTTGTCACGGCCGTGTCGAGACTAATCCCTTTTGTCGAACTGGCTGTCAACGTCGTGGCGAAAATAGTCGTGGCTGGGGTGGTCGTGGTCGCAATCGCTCCTGCGCCGGCATTCAAGACCACGGCGTTGGCCGCCTGGATTCCGCCGCCGGCGAAGGTCATGTTCAAGATCGTTCCGCCGTTCACGCTGGTCACGTTAACGTCGCCTTTGGCGAAGAGCCAACCCTGGAAGGTCACGATATCCGTATCGACTCCGGCCGCCGTGCCGCCGGTCGCGATCGTGATGTTCACGTTGCCGTGTGAGTTGTTACCATTGGCCACGGTAATGACGTCATTACCGTGGCTGCCGCCAGTCACCGTGTCGATGGTGATTCTCGTGTTATCGACCAACGCCACCGGAGCGAAGGGCGTACCGCCGCTGGTCCCGGAGACGACCAGCGCGGTCGCGGGCGAGGGAACACGCGCGCCACTGGCCACGTTCAGAACATCGTTACCCTTGGGAAACTGGACAGCGACGTTCGCAAACCTCGTCAGGTCAACGGCCGCGGCGCCGTTGGTCGAATCCAGGCCCATGAACGTAACCAGTCCGGTGCCGACCTGGACGGTGCCAACGCCGTTGATCGTCCCGTGCGGCAGGTAGGTGGCGTTTAGGATTCCCGGGACGTTCGGGCTGTCATCGCCGAGCACCAGCAGTGCATCGCCGACAAGACTGTTCGGCGTCGGATCGAGGTTTAATTTCAGGTTGTTGGCTCCACCGTTGAAGAACAGGCCACCGGCGGGAATCGGGTTGCCGCGGGAACAGTCGACGATCAGCAAGTCGTGGCCGTCCAAACCCAGGAACGTAAAATCCCGGATACTCGAGAGGGCGCCGACGTTCACCCATGTGCCGTTGTTCAGGCTGTACTCCAGGTTCGGGTTCGTTCCCGTCGTCGAAAGACGCAGTTGCAGTTTGTCATTCAAGCTGTCCGAGCCTCTTACCGTCGGGTCATTGAGATATCGCGCCACGGCCAGATCTCCGTCGGACGAGCCCGCCACGACGATCCTCCCATCGGGTTGCATGGCGATGGCAGCCGCGTCGTCCCAGACGCGGAGGTTGGTAGTGACCTTGCCGTTGCCGCTGGTCCCGAAAAACGAATCCAGCGTTCCGTTCGCGTTATAGCGTGCCAAAGCGAAATCGCCTTTGGACGTGTTACCTGAACTGCCTGCCACGACGATTTGCCAATTGGGCTGCACTGTCATAGCATACGCGAAGTCGCTAGTCGCCGAGGTGCTTCCGAAAGGCGTCGTCACCTTTCCGCCCGTCCCGAAGCTTGTCCACAAACTGCCGTCCGAGTTGTAACACACCAGGGCAAAATCATCATCAGAACCACCAGCGACAAGGATTCTCCCGTCGAACTGCAACGCCACCGCGTTGCCCTGGTCCGAGGCGCCGATATCTGTCGTGACCTTGCCCGTGCGCTTGCTTGTGCCCGGAACCGTGGCGCCAAAGCTGGTGTCGAGGGTCCCGTCCGCCATGTACCGTACGAGCGCAAAATCGCCGTTCGAGGCGCCGGCGACGATGATTTTTCCGTCGGTCTGCAACACAATGGCGTTGCCCTGGTCCGAGGTTCCGGTGCCGATATCTGTCGTGACTTTGGTGTCGAGCTTCCCGTCCGGCATGTACCGTACGATCGCAAAATCATCGTCCGAGCTTCCCGCAACGACGATCCTGCCATTCGGCTGAACCACCACGCCGCCGCCGAGATCGAAACTCCCGACGCCAATATCCGTCGTTACTACCCCGCCGCTGCCGAATGTCGGATCGAGGACCCCTGCCGCCAGCAGCCGCCGATCCTCCAGCGGTTCGACGAGTAACTGCCGCGTGCCCGGCCGGGCCGGCTTGCGGCGCTGGCCAAGGAGGACGTTCCCGGCGGTCGAACGAATACGACGGTTGGTGCTTTTCAGTGACATGCTTGACTCCTCGCTTGTGTTGCTGGTCGTGATCTGCTCGGAACTTGGCAAAGCCAACCGTAGCGATGATGAAACGTCATCAGGACGCACGCAGTAACCGCTCGAACGTCCACGCCACGGCCGAATGCCCACCCAAGCGTAGATGCGGAAACACCCGGGGATTGGCCACGAAATCTGCGCGGAAAACGCAAAGCTCTTGTTGCCGATTCCCAGGCGAGCGATGGCACGGGGAACGGGGACACGAGTAGTCGCGCGGACGGCGGATTCAGATGCCAGGCCGTACCGGTGGCGTCGGGCAGGTCGACATGCCGCTTGTCAGCTCCGAGGGGAGCGCGGTAGGATTCACGCTTCGATCCGCGAACACTCTTGGTTTGCAGTTGTCACCCCCCCCTCTCTTGGAATGAACTGCTGGAGGCCCGCATGTCCGCGAGCGAATCGTTCGTCGAGCTGGTCTCGCGTCTGGAGCAGAGCGACGCGGCGGCCACCGCGGAAGTCTGGCGGCGCTATGTGCACCGCCTGGCGGGGATTGCGCTGCAGCACTTGCCCCCCAGCATTCGGGCGAAAACGGACGTCGACGATATCCTGCAGTCGACCTTCCTGAGCTTCGTGCAAGGCTTTCGGGCCGGCCGCTTCGCCGTGCCGGATTGGGCCAGCTTGGAAGGGCTGCTGATCCTGATCACCCTGCGCAAGTGCCGGCGCCGGCTGGCGCATTATCGGACGGCCAGTCGTGACGTGCGCCGCGAACAGACACTTACGCCAGACAGCGCCGAACGGGTCGATATCGATCTCGCGTCCGCCGCGGCCGGCCCGGAGGAGGAAACGCTGCTGAAGGAAGTCTGGACCGAGTTGCTGGGGCAACTCAGTCCGCAGGAGACAGGTGTGTTCCGGGTGTATCTGGAAGGGCTCACGGTCCCGGAGATTGCTGCGCGGCAGCGGTGCAGCGAGCGGACGGTACGCCGGACACTGCAAACCGTGCGGAAGCGGCTCGAAACCATGGCTGAGGAGTGAATATGTCCACTGACCAATGCTGGGACCACCTGGAACGTGAGGCTCGCACACGGCTGGAGGATGCCGTCCGGCGATTCGAAGCCGCCTGGATGGGCGAAGAACCGCCGCGCATTGCCGAGTATGTCGACGAGGCGTCCACCGAACGTCGGCTGCTGCTGCTGGAGCTGATTCAGGTGGACCTCGAGTT
>JAPLNJ010000067.1 GCA_026692885.1 Planctomycetota bacterium
CTATGACGCGCTGACGGCCGCCAACGTGGCGGACGTGGCGGTGGTCAACAACGATAACGACGCGGCGGGGATCAACGTCAGCCTGATCAGCGGTCCGACGACCGAGTCCGGCGGGACGGCGACCTTCACGGTAACCCTGGCCAGCCAGCCCAGCGGGAATGTGACGATCCCGCTAACCTCCAGCGACCTGACGGAAGGCATGGTGCCGGCCAACGTGACGATCACGCCGGCGCTGTGGCAGACGGGCGTGCAGGTCACGGTGACGGGGGTGGACGACATGATCATCGACGGGAACGTGGCCTACACGATCGTGACGGGCGATCCGACCAGCACGGACGCGACCTACGACGCGCTGACAGCCGCCAACGTGGTGGACGTGGCGGTGGTCAACAACGACAACGACGCGATCCACCATGCGCCAGCCGGGACGGACAAGACGGTGACGATGGTAGAGGACGGCACATACACGATCGTGGTCTCAGACTTCGGATTTACGGACACGGATGATAGCCCGGGCGACACGCTGCTGGCAGTCAAGATCACGACGTTACCGACGGCGGGCAGCCTGCAGTTGAACAGCCTGGCGGTGACCGCGGGTCAAATGGTGACCGCGGCGGATCTCGACGCGAACAAGCTGACCTTTGCCCCGGCGGCGCAGGCCTCGGGAACAACCTATGCCAGCTTCACGTTCCAGGTGCAGGATAACGGCGGGACGGCCGATGGCGGTGTGGATCTGGACCCGACGGCCAACCAGTTCACCTTCAACGTCACGGCGAGACTGCATCCGTGGCAGAACGTGAGGAATGTGTGCGACGTCGACGATAGCAACTTGGTGACGCCCCTTGATGTACTCTTGATCATCAATTACATCAACACCTACGGTTCGGGGCCGATTTCAGCGTCCGTCGGCCAGCCCCGATTTGTCGACGTCAGTGGAGATGACTTGGTGACTGCTCTCGACGTCCTAATGGTTATCAACTACATCAATCTTGGCTCCTCCGCGGCGAGCGGTGGTGAGGGGAAATCTGTGTTTCCCGTCGTGGTCGGCAGTTCGTCGCCGCTGCCAGTTGAGGTCGAGGGTCAGCTGGCGTACAAAATGATCGTGGCAGATGGCCAACCCACGTCAGCGGTAGCCGGCAACCAGAATGATCCTCGACAGCTTTCCGCGTCGGTGGGTGTTTCTCGACTCCAGCGAGAGACGATACTTGACGACGCCGTGAGTTCACCCCGCTTCGGTGAGCTTGAGGAGTTGCTCTTTCTTCTCGCCAAGGACGTGGCTGGTAACAAGGTGCGAATCTGAGCCGCACTTCGACGTTTTCGGGGCTTATCCAGATTGCGGTAATTGGGAGTTCCCAAGTACGGTGATCTGGATAACCCCCATTGCCCGTTGGCGAGAAGATGGGCAGACAGGGCCTGATAGCTAACTGGCGCGGGTGCCAGTGGCACCTCCCTCGCTACGCCCGCCCAGCCCCCGACTCCCCTGCCCTCTCCGGCCCGCGCCGGAGAGGGCAGGCGGAGCCGAAGACCAGGGAGCGGGGCGAAGGAGCGATCTTCACTTTAGCGTTTGATCACCTGCCGTCAACCGGAACCGCACTGCACTGCAGGCCCAGACAACTGTTGCCTGGACAGGCTCATCAGCGTCGCCGCCCGCGGGTTCGGCCGACGTTGTAGCCCTTCCGGCTACCAGTGCGTTTGCCACTCTTGTAGAGCGAGTAGCCGACGAATACGAGGATTCCGAGCACAATCAGTCCTTCCATACAAGTCCCTTTCTCTGTTCTGTGGCCGCCCTGCCGCTCGTTGCGGCAGGGCGGCCGAAAACCGTTACTGATCCGTTGGCCATCATGCGAGGCCCATGGCGGGCTCTTCGCCTTGGAAACGGTGCCAAGCCAGGAACAGTTCCTTGCGAATCTGGCTGATCCGGCCCGGCGACACGCCGAACTTCCTGGCCGCGGTTTTGGTCGTCTCGCCATTGGCGAGAAACGTGGCGATTTTCCGGAGACGGCGAGGCAGAAGTTGCAGCCAAGTCGAGAAGTCGATGCGGGTAATCGCTGTTTCAGCTGGCCCGGCGCGGCGGTCCTCGACCAGGATTTCCTCCCAGGCTCCTTCCTCGGAGTCAAATTGGTCCAGCCTCTCGACGAGGAGGTTCTTCTTCTGCTGGCAGTAGTCACTCGAAACATCGCGGCAGTTCAACTTGCCGCCAACTTTTCTCCCGTCTTTCACCTGAGCCACGCCGAACCTGGCCAGCGCGCTGGGATAGGCCAAGTCCGTCTTGTTCAACTCAACCAGCCGCGCGTAGGCG
>JAPLNJ010000068.1 GCA_026692885.1 Planctomycetota bacterium
GATCACCAGCAGGGGTGCCCCAGGGGCCACTCGGTCATCCGTGATTTCGTAATCGCTCCGCGAAGCAAACCAGAATGGAACAGAATCAGGCATTCGGGAAAACACCAATTCAAGGCAAAATCAGACAAACTGAACACGCCAGGTCGGGAGTCGTTTTCGGTTAAATCTGCCTCGCCACGTGGCAGATCATAGACCGAAAACCACTCCCGACCTCGTCACCTGCGCCACACCAGAAATCCGGGGAGCTATTTCGGTTGAGGCTGCTACGGCCGCTGGCGGGACAGCCACTGGGCGACTTCGTCGAGCGTCTGACATTGGGGCAGCTGCTCCAGCAGACGCTCCGCCTGGTCGGCTGTCAGTGGGCGGATCTGCTTCTGCAGCGCGGCGGGAACCATGCCGTGGCGGACCCTCAGGGAAACCAGTAAGGCCCGGGCCAAGCCGCGCTGCTCACCGCGTTTTTCACCACGTTTTTCACTGCGTTTCTCGCCGCGTTCTTCGCCGCGTTCTTCGCCGATGCGGATCAAATCCTTCCCGCTTTGGGTCTCCTCCAATTCCGGCAGTTCTCCCAGCAACATGATCTCGATCTCCTTCTTCCCTTTGTGCTTCAGTCGTTGTTCCAGCCAGCGCACAAACACATCGAGCCAAACAGATGATGCCTTGCACGGCCCGCATCTGATTCGCATCCTGCACGGGCCGGGAGACCCGCCTGGCTGCAAGAATCGCGGATGAGGAAGCGAAAATGAGCCACGGCGGGGACGCGGAGGAGGAAGTCACCGCGGCCCTCGGCATCGTCCAGCGATTGACTGAGGTGATGGTTGACTCGGGCCTTTGAAGTTGCGCATTTCGCTACATGGGGAGAAGCTCCCGGCGTAAGCCGGGAGAGAATTCCCGCCCACCACCCAGCTGCGATGGCCCGCGTCACGAAGAAGCCCCCGGCGTAAGCCGGTGGGAGCGTTCCCGCCCCTGCACCTAGACGATGCTCCGCGAATAGGTGTGGGGCAGGAGGCTCCGGCCAGCTTACGCTGGCGGCTTCCATGTGGCGTGCGCGGCTTCGGGCTAGGTGCGGAGCGGGACGACTCTCCCGGCTCACGCCGGGAGCTTCTACGGCAAAGCATGGGAAATGCGCAACTTCAAAGACTCGGGCCGCCTGGATCTAGCTGGACAGGCCTTTCAGGTTTGGACGAAGCAAGACTGACCACCGAAATGGCGACCTGACAGAACTCACCGTTTAGGTCCCAGCAAAATTCCGTAGCGGCCGGATGGCATCCTCGCCGTGCGGCGTCAGAATGGCGACCAGATTTCCCACCTCGTCCAGCCCGGCCAGCTCCGGTCCCGCCGTCTGCCAGCGGTTCTGGACCGCCATGCCGTGGGCCAACCGGCACGTTTCGGCCGGCGTCAATTGGACAGTCGGCAACTGGGACACCGCACGCAGTGCCGGCAGCAGGTGAGCCGTGATCGACTCAGGCGTTAGGTCTTCTAACCCGCACGCCTCAGCGACGCAAAAATCTCCGATGGCTGTCCGTTCCAGGGCCGACATGACGGCGGCCGTTCCCAGAGCTTGGGCCACATCGCGTCCCAGCGACCGGATATAGGTCCCCGAGCCGCAGGTCACCGACAGCCTGACCACGGGATACGCATAACTCTGCAGTGTCAGTTGGTGC
>JAPLNJ010000069.1 GCA_026692885.1 Planctomycetota bacterium
ACAAGTCCGGTTCTGTGAGGGGCGTTGAAGTCGCCTTCAACGGTTGAATATTGTGACACTCTTCAGATCGAAAGAGAAGAGCAACAGGGAATACAAACCAGACCTACCGAAGGAGACCATATTATGCCTACTCGACAGTCCACGGGTACCGCTTACGTTCTTTGGGCGTTGTGCATTGTTGGCCTGTGCGGAATCCACCGCTTCTACGCTGGCAAGACGTTGACGGGACTGATCTGGCTATTCACTTTCGGCCTGCTTGGCTTCGGCCAGTTGATCGACTTGGTGTTGATGCCCGGAATGATCATGAACGCCAACCTGCGATTTGTCGCCTTTGGAGGGGCACGTCAAAACGTGAACCAGAACGTCGTGGTCAATGTCGTGAACCCTGGCCGGCCGTAAGGGCGGGCGTTTCACGGTGTCGCTTTCCGGGTCTTGCCCCAGCCGCCGTCCCGCCCTAGCATACACCGAAGGTGACCTGTGGTGTGATGGCAGCTTCGGTCTGAAGACTAGGCAAGATCACCGCGTTTTGCCTGGGAGGCGTCCGCGATGGAAATTCGATTCTACGAAGATCCGGACACGGACCTGCCACACATCTACGGTCATGACGTCACCGAAGACGAGGTATGGCAGGTCCTGCATTCTCGCGGCGAGGATCTCCCGGGGACAAGGAATTCCAGGATTAAGCTAGGCCAGACTGCGGCGGGACGGTATTTGCAGGTCATCTACGTCCCCGACGAAGACCCCGAGAGCGTGTTTGTGATTACCGCCTACGAACTGCGTGGCAAGGCGAAAACCGCCTACCGCCGCCGACAACGGAGAAAGCCGCGATGACCACCCAGAAGTTTCCACCAGGCTGGGACGAAGATCGCGTGCGCGAAGTACTTGCGCATTACGAGAGCCAAACCGAAGACGAGCAGTTCGCCGAAATTGAAGCCGCCCGCGAGGCCGAGGGGACCATCTTGATGGCCGTGCCGACCGAACTGGCGCCCGAGGTCCGAGCGCTGATCGCTCGCAAGCGGAGTGCTTGAGCTGCACCAGTAGCCGGCCATCGGTTGGACGGGAGCCGCCGACTCGGTCCGGGATGCAAACAGGGCCGTCGGCGGCGGCCCGGTCAACCGTGTCGTTCGGCGAGAGAGATCCCCAAATGGGACAGTTGTTCACGACCATTCGTAAACTCGTCGCCGAGGACAAGTACGTCGTCGGAAAACATGCGGCCGAGCGATTAGAAGAACGGGGCATCATGGAATGGCAGGTGGTTGCAGGCATGGACGATGGAGAACTGATTACCGAACGCCCTGATGCCTCACCAAACGCGGCTGTGGAAGTACGGAAGACTCTGCCGGACGGCACGGAATTCAATGCGGTTTGGTCCTACCTGCGGCAAAGCGGTGTCGCGAAGTTGGTCACGGTTCATTTCTTTGACGAGGATTGGTGATGCGGATTCCAGGTCAACGTATCAAACGCACACGCTTAGTCCAGAGCGATCGTTACGTAGTTGCGGTGGAAGTCGAGATGGTTGTACCCGTCGACGATCCAAGCGAACCGTGCTACGAGGCTGAAACGGTCAACTTGTTGCGGGATATCAAAGAGCGAGCAGACGCCGGTGATCTCCTCTGGCTGCGGCAACGTGGGAAAGTCTACGCGGCTGTGGGCGCGGCGTAATCACCGGTGATCGCCGAACTTATGAAGGATTAGATTGTGCGGTGACCGAAGCTAGCGGCAGGGCGCAGTGAGAGACCGGTTGACACGGTGAGCGTTGACCGATGAGAAAGCCAGCCACAATCTAATCCCTGGTTCAAGTAGCCCGCGGCGAAAGACT
>JAPLNJ010000070.1 GCA_026692885.1 Planctomycetota bacterium
AGTTTACAATGTCGGCGTGTTGCTGAACATGCAGGACGGGAGCCATTCATCGAATTGCCCTTCTGGCACCTGCCCCACGATCAACCGAACGCTTTGACGGAGTGCCTCCATGAAGAAGCTAACGCTGCGACTCGCAGTCCTATTGGCCGGTGTTGTCGTCCTTGTCCCACTGATGGCGTCGGCAGCAGAGCCACCGACGCCCGGCACTGGACAGAAGCCCTGCGAATTGGACCGCACCATCAAGGTCCAGATGAAGTACCTGCTCTACCTGCCCAAGAACTTCGATCAAAAAGAATCGTGGCCCCTTCTGCTGTTCCTGCACGGTGCTGGGGAGCGGGGTGACGATCTAAACTTGGTGAAGAAGCACGGGCCACCAAAGTTGATTGAGGCGGGCAAGGAGTTCCCGTTCATCGTGGTATCGCCCCAGTGCCCGAACGATCATTGGTGGGAACCGGTTGAACTAGCGACGTTGTTGGACGAGATCGTCGAAAAGCACAAGGTCGATCAGGATCGCATCTACGTGACGGGATTGAGCATGGGCGGTTTCGGTACGTGGTCCCTGGCTGCTCACCAGCCCAATCGATTCGCCGCCCTCGTGCCGATTTGTGGCGGCGGCGAACCGATTGTCGCCAAATTGTTCACCCCGGTTCCGGCCTGGGTGTTCCACGGGGCCAAAGACTCGGTGGTGCCCATCGAACGGTCAGAAAAGATGGTCGAGGCCATGAAGAAGGCCGGTGGCAACATCAAGTTCACGGTCTACCCGGAGGCAGGCCACGACGCTTGGACGGAAACCTACAACAACCCTGAACTGTACGACTGGCTGTTGCAGCAGAAGCGGACGGCGAAGTAGCGGGGCAGCAGGGACGCTATCATGGATGCGCGCTGCCGCCGTCGTTTTGGAGCCGCCATGCCCAGACTCAGTGCCGGTTTGCTGATGTACCGGATCAAGGATGGTGCCATCCAGGTCTTGCTCGCCCACCCCGGAGGCCCCTACTACGCCAAGAAGGACGACGAATCGTGGTCGATTCCCAAGGGCGAACCTGGGCCGGGCGAAGACTTGTTTGTCACCGCCCAGCGGGAATTCGAGGAGGAGACGGGGCTGAAGTCCACCGGGCCGTTTGTCCCCTTGAAGCCGGTGAAGCAGAAGGGCGGCAAGATTGTTCACGCCTGGGCCTTCGAGGGCGACTGCGACTCGACCGCTATCCAGAGCAACACGTTCACGATGGAATGGCCGCCGAAGTCGGGCCAGCAGAAGCAGTTCCCGGAGATCGACCGGGCCGAGTTCTTTGACTTGGAGACGGCGAGGCGAAAAATCAAGTCCGGCCAAGTGGGGTTGATCGACGAACTGGAGATGATTTTGGACAGGGAATGATCCGGGCGTGTTCCATCACGCACGGGAAACACCAACACCGGGTCGCCGACCATGAATCGTCTGCTGATTTTCATCGGGATGACCGTTGGCGGTTGCCTCGGCTGGTATGCAGGCGATTATTTCGGCTGCGGGCTGATGACCACGTTCATGGTGAGTAACCTCGGCAGCATTGCCGGGGTGTACTTGGCATGGCGGGTGGGGCGGGACTACCTGTGCTAGACACTCTGATCGCAGTTACTTCAGACCTAACAGGAGGGGCATACCATGCGGACACCGGTCACGACTTCGGCGACGTTTTTCTGCTGCGTGATCTTGGGCCTGGCCGCTGCCCAGGCTGCGGAGCAACAGGACACCAAGTCGTTCGTGTACAAGAAAACCAAACAGGCCGACCTGGAGTTGATCGTCCACTACCCGCCTGGATGGACGGACCACGACAAGCGGCCAGCCATTGTGTTCTTTTTCGGCGGTGGCTGGGAGAACGGCACGATCAAGGCGTTTGAGCCACAGTCGAAGCATCTTGCAAGCCGGGGCATGGTGGCGGCACGGGCGGATTACCGAGTGAAGTCCCGGCATGGCGTCACGCCAAAGGAATGCGTCGAGGATGCCAAGAGTGCCGTGCGGTGGATGGGGGCAAATGCCG
>JAPLNJ010000071.1 GCA_026692885.1 Planctomycetota bacterium
CGCCAATCCGCCGCCCACTCGGCCACGACCCCCGGATGATACGGTTCCCCGCGATGGATCATTTCGGCAACCGGGCCGGCCAGGGCCACCAGCACCGACTTCTCGTGCAGTTCTCGCGTGGTGAATTGGCTGTGGTCCCACTCGACCTGCGTATCGCCAAAACGATCGGGACCGTCGTCGCGGTCCGGTTCGATCGTCACGGAGCGGACGCGGGCACCGAGGTAGAGCGCCATGAAGACGTGGCCGGCTTCGTGGTAGGCGGTGGCTTCCATACGCCTTCTGCTACAGCCTTTCAATGCTGGGGAAACCAGCCCCGAAGAAACTGTTCCTCGGTACCTTCGTAGACGGCCTCGGCCAGGTGTTCAACACCCTGCTGGTTGCCCCAGGAATAGTTGATGATCAGCCGTCCTTGGAACTCGCAGAAGTCCAGGTCCGAATTATTGATGTTGCGTGCGGTCGCGATCCGTTGACGTTGGGCCTCCGTGAGCCGCGCGTTGGCAATCTGCCGATCCTCGTTTGACACCCTCAGGACGGGATTCAGTGAACTGAGTTCCCAGTGGATCAAGTCCTTGGATCGTACCACGTGCATCTCGTAGCTGCCGGGCAGAGCGGCGAGAAAGAAATCGTAGAACCAGCCGTCCAGATACCGCAGACAGTGCGGGGCTGTGTAGCGGTCTTTGGCATAATTGCACTCCGGCGGAGTGACGGTCCACTGCCGGAGATTCGAGGAGGTCGCAAACCTGGCAGTGAACGGTACGCCTGCCTCTTCTGCCGGCTCGCCAATTTCATACATCATCACGTAGCGGTCGCCGGCCTTGCAGATCGACGTGTTGAAGATCGTGTGCTTGGGCAAGTTGAGCGCCGTATACGTGTCCCAGTGCTCCAGATCCTGGGAGACGAACATCTGGATCTTCGGTCCATGCTGCGTGCCCGTCACGTAGACGGTGTCCCCAGCGACAAAGGCGTTGGCGAAGCACCAGCCCTGGGCGAACTCGGGCGTGGTACGGCCCGTGTCGTGCTCGACGAAATGGAAGCAGCCCTTGTTCCGAAACCACTCACAGCGATACAGCTTGCCGCGAAAGACGATCGGCGCGTTCTCGACCTTGTCCACGTCGATCGTTCCCAACTTCTTGATCCGCGGTCGGCCGTCCTGATCCACCGGCGGCTCACCAGCCCAGGCGACAAGCGGGGTCAATAACAGGAACCAGCAGGCGGTGTGGATCAATCGCATGGAACAATCTCCGGAGGTTTTCAAGACGCGCGAGGGTGAAACCTTGCGGTTGCGTGCAAGATGCGTCCAGGCGTCAGAATAGGTGCCGGGAAGCTTGTTGGCCAGCGGGATTGCGTGATTGGTCGGGTTCACTGGCCCAGAGGCAGGCCCAAGCAATAGAGCTGGGAATCGGTCCGGTAAATCAACTCATCTCCCGAAATGGCGGGCGAGGCCGTGATCCGTTCGTCCAACTCGTTCGTGGCCAGCAATCGGTACTGCCGGCCAGCCTGGACGACAAATGTGGTACCCGTGTTGTCGCTCACGTAGATCTGTCCGTCGCAGGCAATCGGCGATGAATTGCAGGCGGCACCTAACCGCTCTCGGTACTGCTCCTGGCCTGTCTTCCCGTCCAGGCAAACCAGAACGCCGTTGTCCAGGAGAGCGTAAAGCAGTCCACGGTAGTAAAGCAGCGAGGGTTCCTGGGGTCCCGGTTTGTCGCTGACCCAGACCGGCTCCGGAGGTTGCCGATCGCTGGTGAGCCGAATCGCATGGATGCGACTCTGACGCCACAACTGCAGGAACACCAGGTCGTCCCCGCAGGTCGGACTCACGATGATCTCGCCGTTGAACGGCCCTTCACCTTCGCCATAGCGCCACAACTCGGCATGCGTCTTGGCGTCGAACGCCGTGAGACGATTCTTCCCCGGAACGAGGATGTCCTGCTGGCCATGATGATCAACGAATAACGGCGTCGCATGCGCGGTGCCAATCGGCCGCTCCTGCTGCCAAGCGACCGCGCCGGTCTGCTTGTCCAGGCCGATCAGGAAACACGGTCCGGTATGATGATCCCAGGGGAACAGGACCGCGTCCTCCAAGACCAGCGGACTCAGGGCGTAGCCCCAGGCCATTTTCGGATCGCCGAACTTGGGGATATACCGAGTGACCCAGATCAGCCGACCGTCGTGCGAGTAGCGGGCAATGTCGGCATTGCCGAAGGCTACGTACAACGCGTCGGCG
>JAPLNJ010000072.1 GCA_026692885.1 Planctomycetota bacterium
CGGAATGACAACGACTTACGTTTAACCTCGTACCATTCGGGTTTGCCCCGGTGGAATTGGGTTTCGTACACTACGTCGGCAGGCGCCAGCCGTACTGTCTTCCGCCGCATCCCGCCCGCCGCCGGAGGCGGCGGGCGGGATGCGGCGGAAGAAGTGAGGCGGTTGCGGACCCGTGGCGTGGTCCAGAAACCTCGCTCCACCGGGGCAAGCCCGGATGGGGGCGGAACGAAAACAGGACCATCCGTTTGACGCCCGACTCCCCAATTTTGCGCGAGCCACCCCCGGCCCCTCTCCCCGGAGTACCGGGGCGAGGGGAGAAGATTCGCGCGTAGCCGTTTTCGATTGGAGGGAACATGCATGCACTTCTAGAAGAGCTGTTGGCCGCCGGCCCCGTCATCACGGACGGCGCGTGGGGCACTCAGCTGCAGGCCCGCGGACTGGTCGCGGGCGAATGTCCCGATGCCTGGAATGTATCACACGCGGATCGGGTGGAGCAGGTGGCGCGCGCTTATGTCGAGGCTGGCAGCCGCGTCGTTCTGACGAACACCTTTCGGTCCAACCGCTTGGCGCTGGCCGGCTATGACCTGGCGGACCAGGTGGCAGCCCTGAATCAGGCCGGCGCGGCCATTTCCTGCCGCGCCGCTCTCGGGCGGGCCCGCGTGTTCGCCTCCCTCGGACCCAGCGGGAAAATGTTGCTGATGGGCGAGGTCAGCGAGGAGGAACTGCACGCGGCGTTCGTCGAACAGGCTCAAGCGCTGGCGGCGGGCGGCGCGGAGGGACTGGTGGTCGAGACGATGGCGGACTTGGTGGAGGCCAAGCTGGCCGTCGCCGCAGCGCGCACCACGGGCCTGCCCGTAGTGGTCTGCATGACGTTCGACTCAGGCAGCGAGCAAGACCGCACGTTGATGGGTGTCACGCCGGAGCAGGCGGCCGCAGAACTGACGGCCGCCGGGGCCGACGTGATCGGAGCCAACTGCGGACAGGGCATCGCCGGCTACGTGGCGATCTGCCGACGGCTGCGGGCCGCCACGGATCGGCCGCTGTGGATCAAGGCCAACGCGGGGGTGCCGGAAGTGGTCGATGGCCAGACGGTGTGGCGCGCGACGCCCGCCGAATTCGCCCGCCACGGTCCGGCCTTGATCGAGGCCGGAGCCAGTTTCCTGGGCGGTTGCTGCGGCACGGGGCCGGCATTCATCGCCGCACTGGCCAAAGTCCTGGAAGGCTGAGGAAGACCGACGCATGAACTCACGGGAACGAATCCTCTGTGCCATCCAGCATCAGGAGGCCGATCGGGTGCCGATCGACTTGGGCGGTACGCGCCAGTCGGGGATCGCCGCGTCGACCTATCAGCGGCTCAAGCAGCAGCTGGGCATCTCCTCCCCAACCCGCGTCTTCGATCTGTTCCAGATGTTGGCCGAGGTCGAGCGGCCGATCATGGAGCGGTTCGGCTCGGACGTCGTGGGGCTGTACCGGGAGGACGTCGCCTTCGGCATCCGCAACGAGCACTGGAAGCCCTGGCGGCTGTTCGACGGGACCGCCGTGGAAGTCCCGGGCGGCTTCGAGCCGGTTACCGAAATCAACGGGGACCTGGTGCTGTTGCGCAGCGGCCAGCCGATTGCCGCGATGCCGAAGAACGGCTTCTATTTCGACCGGCTGGAGAAGTTCCCCGGCGCGGCACACATCGAACTGGACGGCTATGAACCGCCGTTGCTGACCCCCGAGCAGTGTGCGTTCTACCGGGCGCAAGCCGCAGCCCTGTACCAGAACACCGACTTGGCCATCGTCGCTCCGCTGGGTCCGCCCTGTGAGCTGTTTTACGGGCTCGGCACCGGCGACTTTGAAGCCTGGATGTGTACGCTGGCGCTGGAGCCGGAATACGTGTACGCGCTGCACGAAAAACTGACGACGGCCTGGCTGGAGAATCTGGAACGCTTCGCCGAGGCCGTGGGCGACCGGATCCAGATCCTGCAGGTCTGCGACGATTTCGGCACGCAGACCTCATTGTTCTTGTCCGTGGAAATGTACCGCCAGCAGATCATGCCGCATTACCAGCGCGGCCTGGAGTGGATCCACCGCAACACCAACTGGAAAGTCCTGCTGCACTCGGACGGCGCCATTTTTCCCTTGCTACCGTCGCTGGTCGAGACCGGATTCGATATCCTGAACCCGGTGCAGACCAGCGCCTACGGCATGGATCCGCAACGGTTGAAACGCGAGTTCGGCGACCAGCTGGTGTTTTGGGGTGCCTCGCTGGACTGTCAGAAGACGTTGCCCTACGGCACGCGGGAGGAAGTGGTTCAGGAGGTGGAGACGCACCTGCGGACATTCGCACCGGGCGGCGGGTACGTATTCGCACCGGTGCACAATATTCAGGCGGGCGTGCCGCCGGAACACGTGGTCGCCATGTTCGACACGGCGTTGCAGTTTCGGCTGTAGGGGCGCAGTTGGTAGGTCAGGCTTTCCAGCCTGACGTCAGGCTGGAAAGCCTGACCTACTTGGTGGCGGCCGAGCATAACGCGGCCGCGCGAAGACTCGTACAAGAAGGAATTCTCCATGAACGGTCGTGAACGCATTCTGGCTTTGCTGGCTGGCCGGCCGGTGGATCGCCAGCCCTTGATGCCGATCACCATGATGTTGGCCGCCGACCATGCGGGGGTGAAATATGGCGAGTACGCCCGTGACTACCGGGTGTTGGCCGAGGCCCAACTGCGGATGGCCACGGACTACGATTTCGATTACGTCTCCTGCATCTCCGACCCGGCCCGCGAGGCGCACGACTGCGGCGCGGAGATTCAGTTCTTCGACGACCAACCGCCGGCGATTATCGAGGAGCGGGCCGTGCTGACGGACAAGGCCGCGCTCCGCACGCTGGACCTTCCGGATCCGCTCCGCAGCCCGCGCATGTCCGATCGCGTCCGCGGCGCGGCGCTGCTCAAAGAGCGGAGTGCGGGCACGAAGTTAGTCGAAGGTTGGATCGAAGGCCCCTGCGCTGAAGCGGCCGATCTGCGCGGCATCAACACGCTGATGGTCGACTTCTTCGACGACCCGGATTTCGTGCGCGAGTTGTTCGAGTTCACGTTGCAGATGGGCTTGCGATTTGCCCGAGCCCAGGTGGACGCCGGCGCGGATCTGATCGGTGTCGGCGATGCAGCGGCCTCCTTGATCGGTCCCCAGTTGTACGAGGAGTTCGTCTGGCCGTACGAACAGCGACTGGTCGACGGCTTGCATGCGCTGGGGACGCGCGTGCGGCTGCACATCTGCGGCAATATCAATACGCTCTTGGAACGTATCGGCCAACTGGGCTGCGAGATCGTGGATCTGGACTTCCTGGTTCCGGTAGCCGACGCGCGGCGCGCGATGGGACCCCAGCAGGTGCTGCTGGGCAACGTCGATCCCGTGCGGTGTCTGCGCGATGGCACGCCCGCCTCGATCCTGGCGGCGTTGGCCGAGTGCCATCGGCAGGCCGGCCAGCGATACATCATCGGCGCCGGCTGCGAAATTCCGCGGTCGACGGCGCGCGACAACGTCCGGGCCATGACCCAGTATGCGGAGTCCACACGGCGGTGAGGCGAAGGACAAGAAATGGGTCAGGACGGACCTGGGGTATTCAGTTTGTTTGATTTTGCCGTGAATTGGTGTCTTCCCGAATACCTGATGCTGTTCCATTCTGGTTGGCTTCGCGGAGTGATCACGAAATCCAGGAGGACCGAGTGGCCGCTGGGGCACCCCTGATCGTGATCAACAGGTTTTCGCCCCAAAGGGGCAGCCACAAATCAGCCCAGGGCAGAGCGTAGCGGCGTAGCCGCGTAGCGCCGCCCTGGGTTATGAGAGGATGGAGCACACCAGCCCTGAAGGGGCGAAACAAGCCTTGGCCGCATCGGACGAACGATGCGTGCGGGATGAACCGATTTGTTTCGCCCTTTCAGGGCTACC
>JAPLNJ010000073.1 GCA_026692885.1 Planctomycetota bacterium
GATTTCCTGGATTTTCCGTTCCGTGAGCTTCTTGCTCGACATCTTCCGTCCCTCCTTGAACTTCCACGCTGTGAACGAACCCGATTTCGGGACGGCATGATATCCGACCGATGCTATCACTGCAAACCCGTTCCTGCGCCCCCTTGGCCCTTGATGCGTGACGATGCTTGACCAAGCTGGAGCATTCGGCTAGAATCATCGACATGACGTAGCCCAAGGACATAGCCGTGCTGAGTTCATTCTGAGCGCTAGGAGTCTGCGCCTACGGTATCTTTGGGGGGAATCTCCGTGGGCTGTTCTCGTGAGGGAATGGCGGGATCAGGTGTGTTCGCGTTTGCTGTCGCGGGTTTCTGGTTGCAGCCCGTGGCTTGTTTCGCTAATTCAACGCGAGCACAGCATTCATCGAGCGGCATGTTCGGACGAGCCGTCCCCGTGGTATTCCGTGGGGCGAACTTCAATGACACACGAAGAGGCCCAGGGGGTCCGGTCGCTACGAGCGTTCACGAGGGAGGAGGGGCTCGCGCAGCCGCCCTTGGATGGGACTGCGAGAGATGACAGTCTGACGGCGTTCTGATTAGCCCTGATGGGCCGCCAGCGACGAGCATGGTGTCTGTGAACAGCTTCCCAACCACGGCCGACGGTAGCACCTTCACAACTCCTAATCAAGCATTTTGTGACGCCGTTCTGTTTAGCAAAAGCGAGGCCGCCGACACGACCCAATGACCCGCCATCGGTCATTCTGCATCTGTGTCACTCACGATGATCAGTCGGTGCCGCTGGGGTTACTTGACATCGACGTGCAGCGACGCCGATGGCTGGCCACGCGGTGGTGGACTGAAAGAAAGTGGAAGCCTGGCGGGAGTGGTCAAAGTGAGTGAGGGTTGCTATCTGCTACGCAGCAACGTCCAGGACTGGAGCGACGAAGAGATCTGGAAATCACTCCGCGGAGTGTCGGCACCATCGGTTCCGACTGTGGCGACGACTGCGGGCGGCAGCAGGGAGGAGATCGCGCCGAGGGACATAGAAATGGTCGAGGCGCCACGGATTGAGAGGCACGATCTTGACACTGCGGTGCACATCGAGCAGCCGACTTGTCATTTATTTGGGTCACCTCAACCATGGCGGATACTAGCACGGCGGTATTGGGTAAGCAAGTTTTTTCAAACGCCGTTTCAGCGACCGATGTTGCCCGCAATTTCGGCAACGCGTGTGCGACAGGGGACGACCAAACGGCGGTTGTTCCGCTAAGCTGGATCCGCACCGTTGACGGTGACGGCCTGGGCCTTTTGCTGGTAGATCCAGGTATGCACGTCGGCCGCGGCCTTGGCTAGGTTGGGCAGGTCACGGTCCTCGAAGGACGTGGAATCACCCCACTTTTCGCCGTCATTGTATACGCGATAAAAGGTGGAGTTGTAGAAATAGCCGACGTTGCTGTTGTTCAGCCACACGGCGGCGACCACGTTGCCGTAGCGAAGTCGGTACACAGGCTTGGTGTTTTCTGACATAGGCACCTCCATCGGTTTGCTTTGATCGTGTTATGGAGTGGTCTGCCCGCGAGGTGACCTATGGGGCGGAACGCCGCTGAAGCCTCTGGCGATCGTGGTAGTCCGCGAGGGCTCGCTCGACGAGTTGGCTCAACTGGGAGCGGGCCTCCCAGGACCAGTCACGGTACGAGGCGACAAGGGTGCTGGTAATTCGAAGCGTGACCTTCTCCTTGGGTGTGGCCATCGACGGAGCCTTGCCCGGTGGCCGGCCACGTCGTGAGGTGGCCGTAGGGGTGCCGGCTGAGTCGATGGGGCCGGGTTCGGGCCGGGGCATCCGGGGACCAGAGCCGGTGCTCGATGGTGCGAGCGATCCGGCGTGGCCAGTGGAAAGAATCTGGTCGAGGAGGCCCACAATGCCGCGTCCGTCCGTCTTGCTCATCACAGAACCTGGCGCAAGCGATCGACTACGTCGGCGTAGTCCTCAAGCGCCTTGGAGGTAACAAGACGCTGGATCTTGCCGCCCGTTGTTGCGTACAGCAGGCGAGCGTCAGCCCGGACGGTCCCCAGGAGTGGGTACAGGCGGCCGACTTCGTGACGCACTTGGCCGGTAATCGACCGCCGCCGGTGGGCGTTGGTGACGATCGCACCCAGAAAATGCAGGTCGGGATTGATCCGATCTTGGATCGTCTGAGCAGTCACGTGCAAGTGAACGAGAGCATGCAGTTCGAAGCCGCCGGGCTGTATCACGGCAATCATGCCGCCAGCGGTGGCCAAACAGTTCACGGCCAAGATTCCGAGGGACGGCGGCGTGTCCAACAACACAATCGCGTCGCTGGGCAGTTGCGTCTTCTCCAGGCATGTCCTCAAAAAGTACTCTCGTGCTGGCTCAGCCAGGAGTTCGGTCTCGGCCCGTGCAAGCGCGATCGTGCTGGGCGTCAGGCTGAGGTTGTCAAACACCTTTTGGACTGGCAAACCAGCCCGGTCGGTCAGGGCGTTGTAAAGTCCGTCGGTGTCGTCGTGGTGACCGAATGCCCGCGTCAGGCTGGCTTGGGGGTCCATGTCGACAAGGTGAACACGCATGCCAGTCCGGCTGAGCAGCACGCCAAGTGCCGCCACGGTCGTGGTCTTGGCTGTTCCCCCTTTCTGATTCGCAATCGCGATCGTTTTCATCGGCCTCCGCTAAGATTGGTATCACATCGGCCCCAAATTGGAAAGCCGGCATTTCAGGTGTTCGGGCGTTCGGGCGTTGCCGGAATGCCAGCCTATCTGGCAGACTGGCATTGCCGACATCGGCGGTTGGTTTCGGTGATGGGGTCTGTGCTCGTGGTCGACACCGGGAAATCGGGCAGCGAAGTACCGGGAACCGGAGCAGGGAAGTAGAGGGAATGGAGGCAGGGAAAGGGCATCAGACACCGGGAACGAGGGCAGGCTGGCGGACTCTAAGGGGTGCGTCGCGATTCGGTTCTTGCCGGACCAACCGTTTTGTTATTCAACAACTGTATAACAGCAACAACGGACGTTGGCCGGTTGTTGTTTCTTTCAAAGAGGGCCATGAAGGACACGGAAAAGAATGGAGAAACCATCGTCGGGCAGGCTCATCGGAAAAATATGGGCCGCGACGAACTGAACTTGGCAGAATTTCCTCTGGCGACACTGGCGGACAAGGTACCGCCGGACTGCAAGACGCTGGTTTTTGGAGACCGCATTTGGGATCGCAGCCAGCGCAAGCATATTGCCAGGCGACTAACAATCGCGGCCTCAGACAAGTACGGACTTCCAACCGCTCTGGACGATGATGTCATCTTGGGGCTTGTCCAACTGAGCAAGGCCGCGGACTTCGCCGATCGCTGCGTGCGGTTCAGCCGGTACCAGTTGATTCGGCTGCTCGGGTGGAGAGACGAGGGCAAGAGCTACTCCCGGCTGGAAACATCGCTCAAGCGTTGGCTTGGCGTGACGCTGTACTACGAGAACGCGTGGTGGGACAAGTCGCGCAAGAAGTGGGTTGACGCTCACTTCCACCTGCTCGACAACCTCGTGCTTTATCGCGGGCCCAGACGGAACACGCCTGCCGGGGCCGGCGGCAAAGAGGCAACACTTTCTGCATTCACCTGGAACGAAGTTGTGTTCCACAGTTTCCAGGCTGGCTATCTTAAGCAGCTGGATATGGAGCTGTATCGTGCGTTGCACCGCCGGACGGCGAAGCGGATGTACCGTTTCCTGGACAAGCGGTTCCACTTCTCGAATCATGTCCGCTTTGATCTCAGGCGATTCGCCTGCGAACACGTGGGGCTGAGCCGGAAATACGATGCCGCCCAATTGAAACGGCGGCTGCATCCGGCGATTGAGGAGCTGGAGCAGGCCGGCTACTTGGAGCCGCTGCCTGCGTCCGATCGCTTCTGCCGGATGCGTCGCGGGGAGTGGCAAGTCACTTTCCTGCGGACGTCTAGGGCCCGTTCTCGGAATCATGCGAACCGGCAACCGACCATGGTGGAAAAACAACTGATCGACCGCGGCGTGACGGCTACGGCGGCAGCACGTTTGGCTCGCGAGTATCCACGCGATGTCATCGAAACGAAGATCGACGTGTTCGACACGCTTCGCAAGCGAGGGGACAAACGTGTCTCCCGAAATCCAGCAGGTTACCTGGTGAAGTCGATTCGTGACGATTACTCGACACCCGCGGGGATCAAGGAAAACGCCGGTCGGCAAGCGGTCCCTCGTGCCGGCGGCCGAAATGGCTCCGGGGCGTCGCTCGTCCGGCTGGAAGCCGCGTCGAAGTCCCCATCCACTCAGGAAGAAGAGCAGGTGCATGACTACCTGCTGCACTTGTCGCCCGGCGAGCGAAGCCAGCTGGAACGAGAATCATTGAACGTGGCATCTCGGATTGCGGCTGACGGCCTTCAACGTGCAACCAAGTCAGGCAACCAGGGCATGGTTGCCCATTATCGCCAAGCGATCGTGCACCAGTATGTCCGCTCTCGTCTTCACGGCCAGTCCCCCAAGGCGCAGCATGAAACGTGATTAGCCTGCCAGTCTGGGTTATTCTCTAGGGTGTAGGACGGTGTTCTACGGTCGTCGATGGTGCTAAACGTACCGCGCGACCTCTCGATCGGGCAGCACACCCGCTAAACCTGCGTACCAACAGGCTAAGGGGATGGAACTAACCAACCATCGCGTGCTGTGCCAGTAGAGCCGGATGCCATGAGAGTGGCTTGTCCGTGCTCGACGGAGGCTCGCTGAAGTAAACCCTCTGGTTTTGTCTTCCAGAGACCAATCTCAGCGTTCGATCCGATGGTTTTGCCCCGAGAATGGGGGCGATGCGGACAGACCTCGACACCGTGGTGTCGAGGCGGTCATGTCCCAAAGTCGGTGCGCGGCTGGTTTCGGCTGCAAATCCGCCCACGGGGTTCGGGCCTGCTTGCGAGAGCAGGTTCGTCCAACGTGCGCCGGCGTGGGGAGCCTTCGGCTGGTGACAGTCGGAGCCGGACCTTGACCAGGTTCGGGGACCGCTGGCAAATCCAGCGGCCGTGAAGAGCTCAACCATGAAAGGCCCACAAGGGCTTGCCGGTGAGTGTCTTGGGAGACGCTGCCGAGAACGCTGTCTAGGAGCCCGGATTGGGCTCCTACAGCGGCGAAAAGCAGTGGTCGAGGGGTAAGGGGTAGCTTCTGTGTTCTGACCCCCGAAATGGCCAATCTTGGCGATTGTGCCAACTGGCTGAAACTATGGCGTGGCGGGAGCCCGCACATACGGCCACTTGCGAGAGGGATAACACCCTCTAGCCACGTGACCCAAGACGCGAAGGACATGACTAACGCAGGAAGGGCTTCAGCAGCCGGCTTGGTCGCCGGTGCCTGCTCCTTGGTCGGGCAGGTGATTCAAACGCTGAAGTCTGGGAGTGGGGCCTGAGTAGAAGCTGGGCCTGGGCATGGTGTAACCATGCGCCGGCCTGGGCGGTCTTGCGGCAAGGCAGTCGCAAACCGTTGGTGTGCTTACGGGTGGTGCCGGGCACGTTCGCCACAACGAAAGGGCTGACTGGCCATTTGGCCGGTCGAGAGGTCGGGCGCCTGGGGAATGGCCCCAGGCGCCGAGAATCCTTGGCTGGATACGGTTGCGGCCGTCGGTGGCACTTCGGGAGAGGTGTCACTTGCGGTGGCGATTGACGATTTGAGTGGTGCGCGCATGCTGCGCGCGCCGGTTCTTGCGGAGGTTGATTGAGCGGAACAACTATGAATTGGCGGGGGCGCACTGGGAATACAGTAGCGGCCCTGGTAAGCGAGTCGCCATTCGAAGTTGGCTGGTCCGACTTCGGTCGGCTCTTCAGGCTGATGCCCGATTTGTAGGCGGGTTCGGTCGAAGTGTACAAAGAAGGTTCTGCTTCAAGCAGGGGATCGGGATTGGCCGCAAGCAATCCGATCTTCATAGGGCAATTCGAGGTTGACTGGTCCGACTTCGGTCGGCTCTTCAGACTGATGCCTGATTTGTCACCGGGTTCGGTCGAAGTGTACAGAGAAGGTTTTGCTTCAAGCAACGGATCGAGGTTAGCCGCAAACAACTCGATCTTCGTAGGGGAATTCAGGAGGTTAGCTTGTTTGGGGCGCAACCGCCATGCCGCCGTCAGGCGGCGGTTTGGTAGAGAGCCTCCTGTTCTCGCTGGATGCGGTATTCGACGAAGTCGTCCCACTCGCCGTTTAGGTAGAGTGCTCGTGTCTTGAGCATCGCACGAGCTCCGGGCAAGGCGCCAGTGCATTCCCGTGCAATCCATGCGGTCCTTCACCAGGTTACGGCACGCGCCTTCCGCGATTCCACTTCCGATCGGGTAACCCTTCGAGAGATATTCGTCATATCGCATCCGATGGCGGTTATTGCTGAAGTAACCGATCGCGGACGTGACCGTCTCTTGGTTGTCTTTCGTCCAGCGATTTGCCTTCTCGGCCGCACGCCCCAAACGACGCCAACGATGGATTACCGCCTCGACTTTGCCTGTCAGTAAGTCGCGCAGCTGGTCGCTGACCCACGCCTCCCGCCGCGATTTGTCGTTGGGCTTAACGACCTTCGAGACCTCACGGACGCGCTCCAGCGCATGGAACAGATCGAGGATCTCCACCGAACGGCCCAGCCACTCACGTTGCAGGTCCCATAACTTCTGCTCGCCATCCATCACACAGACCAACGTCTGCTGCCGATCGGGATCGCGAGTCTTTACGTCGATCGCCATTTCGATAAACACGAATTCACTGCCGGACGTCCAACTCTCCTCCCCCGCCGCCGCCATCTCCGCCCATAACCGTTTGTCCTGCGGGCGAGGACGACGCGTGGCGGCTTGCTCGCGGAACAGTTCGTTCCAGACGTCCTGCGGCTCGCGCACGAACGGTGCCAGGGAATAGACCCCGCCGACATAAGCCCGCCGTGTCGAGCCCTTGCGCGTGCCCGCTTTCGGAGACGGGGCCGTGGTGCGGTCCGCGCGATGCATCGGCACGCTGGTGCCGTCGGACGTGGCCACCAGGATCGTCTCTTCCGGAGCCGCTGGCGGAGCCGGCTGTTGAAGGCGAAACGGCTCGGCATATTCCGCCATCCGCAGATTCATCTCCTCGGCCGTCTCCACACTGGCCGCGAAACCCAGAATTGCCCCCAGCCCGTCCACGCCATCGGCAAACGTCTCCTTCACGCAGAGCCGCTGCTGCCAGTCTTCCATGACATACGAGTACTCGCCACGCGGCAGACCGAGCCGCTTGTCGGTCGGAACGTAATCGAGCTTCTTCTTCGGGCCCCTTGCGTAGACCCAACGGAGAATCGTAAACATCCCAAAAACCGAGCGATACAGTTTCCCATGCGGTTTGTCACTGCGCTGGAGCGTACGACCACCGTGCGACACTTCCGCGCCCTCGTCCCCCAAGCCAGCGCCTGCCGCGAAGGCTTTCAGCAGCGTCAGACCGCACGCCAGTAGCTCGGCAAACACGCTTCTCTCAACTCGATCGATGCGTACTTGTTTTTGGGAGTAATCGAGGATGAGTTCTTTCAGAGCCTGAAATTGTGCTTGGGCCTTGAGCAACAGCTGTTCTTGCGTCACGATATCCATCGGGAACCTCGCGTGTTGGGATTTCTCGCCAGTCTCAAAACAGCAAGTTATTCTGCACGCGAGGCCCTTTCCGACGCCATAAGCTAGCGTCCGATCCGGACAAGAATCCTCCAAGACGTTACTTTTTCGTGCTAGCACGTCGGCTAACTACCGCGAAAAACCGCTGATTCTCCCGGGCGGCCTTTGGCGGCATGGCTGTCACGCCCG
>JAPLNJ010000074.1 GCA_026692885.1 Planctomycetota bacterium
TCCAGAACGGCTTGCACCGCCCGGACCGAAAGGCTGTTGCCGACCAGCGGCCACGCTTGCCGCGGTGTCAACTGGGCCGGAAAAGTAAACGCAGCCGGAAAGCACAGCAGCCGAAGGATTTCCGCGGGCGAGAAGCGGCGCAGGCCGTCGTGGGTGACGAGGTACGAACCGCTGCGCACGAACGAGCGACCGTATCCCGCCGTGAAACAGGCACACTCGGCCGTTTCCTCTGCGGCGTCCACCCGATGCAACGCCCCCGCGTACTGTTCGACCACGGTCTGCGCCACGCCGAGCGAAGCCTGGGGATGAGGATCGAGAATCTCGCGGACGGAGAAGATCGTCTTCCGGTCTGGGTCTGGCCCACGGCTCGGCAGGAGCCTCGCCCTCCCGGCCAGACGTTCCATCGACTGCACGGGACCGAGCCTAGCCGCTGACGAATCCCACGCCAAGGCACCCTGGCGGCTGGCCACCAGATAGAATCGGCGGCGCCGATTCGGCACGCCCAGGTCGGTCGGGCACAGCAGTCGCTCGTGCACCGCGTAACCGGCGCTGTGCAGGACCTCCCGCAACCGCCCATAGGCTTTCGAGCCGTGGAAACCCGGCACGTTCTCCAGGGCCACAAACGGCGGTCGCAACTCGGCGAGTCGGTCGAGCACCACCAGGAAGGAAACCGCTCGCGGATCGTCCAGATCACGTTGTCGGCCCCGCTGCGTATAGGGCTGGCAGGGCGGGGACAGCCACCACAGGTCCGCCTGCCACTCCCGCCAGAGCTTTGTTGGAATGGACTCCAACGTCCGGGCGACGCGCGGATGCGAAAAGTTGTGGGCAACCACCTCCAGGGCCTTTAGATTGATATCGACCGCGGCCACGATCTGGGCGCGGTCGCCGACCGCGGCGGCACAGCCGCCAATCCCGCAATACAGCTCCAACACCCGCAGTCTGTGGCCCATGCCCGGAAGTTACTCCATGGCTCTCCAATTGCCAAGGCGGATTCGGAAACCTGGGGTGAGTGTTGCCGAGGCGTTCACGCTGTAAGATACTTGTGAGAACTTCAATTAGCGAGAGGAGCTTGCCATGCAAGGGAAGATCGATCGTCGGACTTGGTTACTGGGCACCGGTGCTCTTGCGGGCGGCGTGGCTTTTCACATGGCGAGGTCGGCGCAGGCGGCTCCCGCCGTGAAGCTCTTGGAGACGCGCGTGATTAGCCCGGAACGTCAGCTCTACTACGGCTGGCCCACGCTGGCGCGTCGGCGTAACGGGCAACTGCTGCTGGTGTACTCCGGTGGACGGGAATCGCACGTCTGCCCCTTCGGCCGCGTGGAATTGATGCGTTCGGACGATGACGGACAAACCTGGAGCTGGCCGGAAGTGGTGCTGGACGCACCGATTGACGACCGAGACGCAGGCGTCGTGGAGACGGCGAAAGGCTCGATCCTGATCACCACTTTCACCTCGCTGGCCTACGAATCAACCCTGCAGAAAGCCGAACGGGACGGCAACTGGCCCGCCGACCGACTCGCCCGGTGGCAGGCCGCTCATCGCCGTGTTTCGGCCGAGGGCCGTCAAGCGGCCTTGGGCGAATGGATGATCCGTTCGACCGATGGCGGTATTCTCTGGTCCGGCCGTTATGCGTGTGAGGTCGACAGTCCACACGGGCCGATCCAGTTGTCGGACGGACGGTTGCTGTACGCCGGCAAGGAACTCTGGCACGGCGCGCATCGCGTGGGCGTTTGCGAATCGAAGGACGACGGTCAATCGTGGCGTTGGCTGGCGACGATTCCGAATCGCGAGGGCGACGATCCTCAGAATTACCACGAGTTGCACGCGGTCGAGACGGCCGACCAGCGATTGCTGGTGCAGGTACGCAACCACAATCGGGCCAATTCGCAGGAGACCCTGCAGTGCGAATCCGCAGACGGTGGCCAGACGTGGGCGCCGCCGCGTTCGATCGGCGTGTGGGGACTGCCTTCGCATCTGCTGCGACTCCGCGACGATCGCCTGCTGATGACCTACGGGCACCGCCGGGCGCCGCTGGGGAACCAAGCCCGCCTGAGCGAAGACCACGGCCGTACTTGGTCCGAGCCGCTGCTGATTTCGGCGGACGGCACCTCAGGGGATCTAGGCTATCCGAGCACCGTGCAGTTGGCGGACGGCGCACTGTTGACTGTGTGGTACGAACTCCTGAAGGGTTCGGACAAGGCCGTGCTGCGGCAGGCACGCTGGTCGCTGAGTTCTTGAGCGTCCTTGGGCAGACAACGCGGAGAGGCTGTGAAAAAATCGTAGGGTGGGCCAAGTACTCGTGGCCCACCATTGATGCGGCCCGGATTCTTTGAGACGGGAAAGGCCGTGAGGGTCTCAGATTCGCTGAACTGCTACCCCGCCGCCTGGGCAGCCCTGCCTCTTGTGACCCCGCCCCAAGGAAGCAAAATAGGACCCCGCCCCCCCGTTTGTTGCGCGCCGCGGCAGGTGCG
The DNA here is from genome assembly GCA_026692885.1 of Planctomycetota bacterium. The sequence continues at coordinate 2,472 of JAPLNJ010000074.1, forward strand.
GTTTTTCACGTCGGGGAAAACGAAAAAGGGGGCGGCGCGGACTGGTGTTTCCGCGGCACGCCCCCGACCAAACTTAG
>JAPLNJ010000075.1 GCA_026692885.1 Planctomycetota bacterium
AAAATTGGCGGACAAACCACTCTGACTTGGCAAAGTCGCCAAACCGCCAATTTTGAATTCTGTACGTCTGAGCCCTCGCGGCAAGCCCCGTCCAGGCGACAACATTAAACCTCATTCTTGCCACTCCCACCGTAAAAAACCGTTTGGTGCTAGCGTCGTAGCCGAAGTCGTGAGACTTCGGTGCTTGCCGCTTCGCTCCGAAGTCTCACGACTTCGGCTACTACTAGCGTTTCGCAAGGTTTTGATTAGGGCCAGATTGCGGAAGTTACGCGAGTTACGCGAGTTCGGCGACTGTTCCTGGCTGATATTTTCTGGATAATGGCGTGCCTGGCAGGGGGGGCCCCAGCCCAAGTGGACCGAGTTTTCGGTCTTCTGAGCGGAGACTCCCCTTTTTGTAAGCCCGCAGAACGCATAGACTAACATGCGTACGGTTACGCGTTGGGTCTTATGGAAGGAGAACACTTCAGTGCAAGTCAAGATTTCGGCGAGGCACGGCCATCTCAGTGCGGACACACAAGCCAAGATCACGGAGAAAGTGGAAAAGCTTCGACGCCTGTTCGATCGGGTCAGCGCCATCGAAGTCACGGTGAATCTTGAGCATCGTGAATCGTCGAGCGTTGAGGTGCGGCTGTCGGTCGAGCGTACCGACGATTTTGTCGCCGCCGGCGAGGCCGCGACGATTATGGCGGCGTTGGATGAAGTGGTCCACAAATTAGAACAGCAGTTGCGCAAGCACAAGGACAAACGGAGGGGACACCGCACGCAGAAAACCGGACGGGTGGAGTCTCCGTCGTCCGAGGAAGCGGAACCCGAAGAGACCTGAAAATTGGCCCCGCGCGGACCATTTGCGATTTTCCCTGCCGCCACGAAGCCAAGTAGCGGGTGCTCGATGGAAAGGATCCAGACTATGAAGTTTGCTGACTTTATCGAGGTCAAAGCGATGAACGCTGATCTTCAAGCGGAAGACAAGGAAAGCGTCATCAACGAGTTAGTCGAAGGCTTGATCAAAGCCGGCCGCATCAAGGAGGATGACCAGAAAAGTATCATCGCTGCCGTGATGAAGCGAGAAGAGTTAGGTAGCACGGGCATCGGCCGCGGCGTCGCCGTGCCCCATACCAAGCATCCCAGTGTGGGGCGGTTGGTCGGCACGGTGGGCATCAGCCGCGATGGAGTGGACTTCAACAGTCTGGACGGCGAGAAGGTGCAGATTTTCTTTCTGCTGGTTTCGCCGCCGGACCGCCCCGGCGATCACTTGCGGGCGTTGGAGAACATTTCGCGAAAGTTGCGGGATGACACTTTCTGTCGATTCTTGCGTCAGGCGCAGACTGTGGAGGGTATTTCGCAGCTCTTAGAGGAAGCGGACAATGACCAGCTTTAGCCGTGGCTGGATCGATTGCTCGTCTCATTCGGTGTCAAGGGTAGCCGCTTGAGTTCCATGTCCGAGGTCGTGGCAAGCCGCACGGTAACGATTGTCAATCCTCAGGGATTGCATGCGCGCCCTGCGGACGCCTTCGTCAGGTTAGCCCATCGGTTCGTGGCATCGGTCGCGGTCATCAAGGACGAGCAGCGTGCCAACGGAAAGAGTATTCTCGACATCCTCATGCTGGCGGCAGAATTTGGTAGTCAGTTGACTATCGAGGCCAGCGGAGGCGACGCGGAAGAGGCGGTCGACGCATTGGCGCTCTTGCTGGAAAGCAGGGTGCCTGCGGAGGAGGCCGCCGTTTAAGCACAATTTAACCATTATTGGCCAGACTCGACCGCGTGGACGCCATCCGATCTCGGTCGCCGAGGGGCGGGGAGTACGCCTGCGGCGTTGGCGCAGCTGCGGGGGAGCCGGCCAGGCCCAGTGATGCAACAATTTCAGGGAATCCCCGTTTCGCCAGGCGTAGCCATCGGCGAAGCGCTGGTTATCGATAACGAGGGCTTCCGAATTCCTCGGCGTTTTGTGACGCGAGATGCCGTGGAAGACGAGTTGCTGCGCCTGCAGCGCGCCATCGCCGCGGTTTCGCAGGAGATTGAGCGCAATCGGGACTCGGTGACCCGCCAGCTCGGCGAACAAGTCGGCGCCATTTTCTCGGCCCACCTAAGAATGCTGCACGACGCGGGTTTTCTCGAAGAAGTCGAGCAGCTGGTTCGCGATCAGCACTGTTCACCCGAGTACGCCGTCAGCACCACGCTCCACCGCTATGCCAAGGTGCTCCAGGATTCGGCCAGTCCTTACTTGGCTGAACGGGCTCACGATATCTTCGACCTCGAAAAAGGCCTGGTACACAATCTGCTCGGCCGCCGCCGCGAAGAACTGGGCCATCTCAGCACGCCCGTGGTGGTATTGGCCCACAGCCTGACCCCCAGCGAAACCGCGAATCTCGACCCCCAGTACGTGCTCGGCTTCGTCACCGAGTTGGGTGCGGCGGGTGGGCACACGGCGATCGTGGCCAAGGGTCTGGAAATCCCTGCCGTGGTCGGTCTGGGCCGCGTTCTGGCTGCGGTTTCAGGAGGCGACCTGATCATCGTCGATGGCGATTCGGGCTGTGTGATTCTCAAGCCGGACGAGGCCACCCTCAGCCGGTATCACGGCACCGTGGAAGAACATCGGCGGCAAGCGACGGAACTGGAACGTTTGCGAGATCTGCCGGCCGAAACCAAGGACGGGGTGCGCATTCTCTTGATGACCAACATCGAGTTCCCCAACGAGGCCCCGACCTGCTTGGACCGCGGGGCGGACGGCATTGGGTTGTACCGCACCGAATTCCTGTACTTGGGCGCCGCTCACGAACCGTCCGAGGAGGAGCATTATCAAGCCTATGCGCAGGTCGTGCAGACCATGGCCGGGCGGCCCGTCACGATTCGGACGCTGGACTTGGGGGCAGATAAACTCCGGCATTCGTCCTTCGATGACGAGGTGGAAGGCAATCCGTTCCTGGGCTTGCGCAGTATTCGGTTGTCTCTTCAGCATTTGGATCTGTTCCGGCCGCAATTGCGCGCCATCCTGCGGGCCAGCGTGCTGGGGCGGGTGCGGGTCATGTTCCCGTTGATCACCACGCTACGAGAACTCCGGCAGGCCAAGACGGAGTTGGCTGGGGCGATGGAGGATCTGGAAGAGAAGGGCGTGGCGTTCGATCACGACATTCAAGTCGGGATCATGGTCGAGTCGCCGGCGGCGGCCGTGCTGATCGACAAGTTCATCCGCGAGGTGAACTTCATCAGCATTGGAACCAATGACCTGATACAGTATACCTTGGCGGTGGACCGCAGTAACCCGCACGTCGCGGATCTGTACCAAGCCGCCGATCCCGCGGTGCTGCGGTTGATTCACCGTTCGGTGCGCGAGGCCATCGCCGCGAAAAAGTCGGCGTGCTTGTGCGGACAGATGAGCGGCGATCCAGCGTATACGATGCTGTTGCTGGGATTTGGGTTGCGCGAACTGAGTCTCCCACCCAGCGCCGTACCGCAAATCAAACGCATTTGCCGCAACGTCACGCTGGCTCAGTGCGAGGCCATCGCGAACCGCGCCTTGCAGCTGGACCACTCGCGCGAGGTGGAGCTCTACCTGCGCGAAGAGTTGCGGAAATTGGCAATTTGAGCTTTGTGCCGAACAGGCTTTAAGGAAATTCGGAACTTGACTTCGTCAACTGACCAGACAGAAACGCCCAGGATGATACGGCAACGCGTCCGTATCCGTTTTCGAAAGGAGGGAGACCTGAGGCTGATCAGCCATCGCGATCTGGTGCGCACGTTCGAACGTATGTTCCGTCGCGCCGGTCTGCAACTTGGCATGAGCGAGGGATTCCACCCCAAGGCCCGGATGAGCTTTCCGTCAGCTTTGGGTTTGGGGATCGCCGGCTTGGCAGAGGTGATGGAATTCGAACTGGCCGAACAGCTGCCGACGGAGCAACTCCGCGAGCGGCTGGCGGCCCAGACCCCTGTGGGACTGACCCTCACCGAGTTGCAGCTCGTGGCGCCCGGACAACGCAAAGCCCAAATCCGGCGGGCCACCTACCAGATGCTCATCCCGGACTCGCGGCACGCGAGTCTGCTGGCGAGCATCGCCCGGCTGCGTGAACAGCCGGAGCACTGGATCGCACGCGAGTCGCGGCAGGAACCCCTCGATCTGAAGGCCCTGCTGGACGATCTCGACTACCGTGATGGCGCGCTCTGTTTCCGCTTGCATGCCGACCGCCCGGTCGGTGTGCGGCCCCGCGAGGTGTTGGAAGCGTTAGGAGTCGCCGACCTGGAAGACCAGGGGCACTGGCTGACGCGGACGGCGGTGGAGCTGGCGCCCTACTCAAAATTAAACTCTAGCGTGGAAGCGAACCAAGCCTATGAAGAAGGAAATGCTGATCAATGTGTCGCAGCCGGAGGAATGCCGGATTGCGATCATTGAGGAGGGATTGCTGGAAGAACTGTATATCGAACGGGCCAGCCAAGATAACTACGTCGGCAATATCTACAAAGGGAAAATCGTCAATCTGGAACCGAGCATTCAGGCCGCCTTCGTCGATTTTGGCGTGGGCCGCAACGGGTTCCTGCACATCAGCGATGTGGAACCGCAGTACTTCCGGCAAGGCGGCTTCAGTACCGAAGAACCGCCACCCTCGCCGGCCGGCGACCGCGACGATGATTTTGATTCGGACGAGGACGAGGATGAGGACGACGAGGAGGATCGCCGGCGCTCCCGGGCGCGGCGACGCGGCCCCCGGCCGGGCAGCCGGCCGCGGTTCAAGCCGCCCATCCAAGAGATCTTTCGCCGCGGCGACGAGGTGCTGGTGCAAGTCATCAAGGAGGGGATCGGTACCAAAGGCCCCACGCTCTCGACGTACATCAGCATCCCGGGCCGCTATCTGGTGTTGATGCCCGCGTTGGGCCGCGTCGGCGTGTCACGCAAGATCGAAGACGAAGACGAACGCCGCAAGTTGCGTGACATCCTGTTGGATCTGAACCCGCCCAAAGGGTTGGGTTTCATCGTGCGCACCGCAGGCGCGGGGCGCGACAAGAAAGAACTCTCGCGCGACCTAGCGTATCTCCTGCGTCTCTGGAAGGTGATCGTGCGGCGGCTGCGCAAAGCTCCGGCGCCGTTGGATATCTACGAAGAGAGCGACATGATCATCCGCACGATCCGAGATATCTTTACCTCGGATGTGGATGCCATTCACATCGATGAAACCGGGGCCTTCAACCGGGCCAAGGACTTCCTGCAACTTGTCATGCCGCGGCACGTGCATCGGCTGCACTTCTACGATGGCCGGGAGCCGCTGTTTCATAAGTACAAGCTGGAAAACGAAATCGGCCGGATCTACCAACGGGCCGTACCCCTCAAAGATGGCGGGTCAATTGTGATCGACCAGACCGAGGCGCTGGTGGCCATCGATGTGAACAGCGGCAGCTTCCGCATGGACGGCACTGCCGAGGACGCGGCCTATCAGTTGAATCTGACGGCCGCCAACGAGATCGCCCGCCAACTGCGGCTGCGGGACTTAGGCGGAGTGATCGTCAATGACTTCATCGACATGCGCAAGGAACGCCATCGCCGGGGCGTCGAGCGGGCGCTGCGGGATGCGCTGAAACGCGACCGCGCTCGCACGAAAATTCTTCGCACCAGTCCGTTCGGGCTGATCGAGATGACCCGGCAGCGGATTCGGCCCAGCATCAAACGCAACGTCTACATGGACTGCCCCTGCTGTCAAGGCCGTGGCGTGGTCAAGAAAGCCGAGAGCATGGCCATTGAGGTCGTCCGGATGCTGATGCTGGCGACCCATCAGCCGAGCGTCGTCCGCATCACCGTGCGAGTGAACGATGAGGTGGCCTCGTACTTGAACAATCGCAAGCGTAAGGAACTCACCCGCATCGAAGAGGACAGCAAGGTCGTCATCCAGATCCTGGGCAACCAGTCGCTGTATCCGGAACACCTGGAGATCGACTGCCGCGACGTCGACAATCGCGAGGTTGCCACGCAGGGCTGAGTCGGCCAATGCCGCACGGCAAGACCCTGCGGGCAAGTGCCTGGGGCAGAGCGACAGCACTGCCCCAGGCCATGACCGAAAGATAACTCCCGGTCACAGCTTACCCGTGACGAAGTGCTGATAACGTTCCGCGACACGGCCGGCCGTCACGTCGCCGGTGTGGATCAGCAGGCCGACACGCTGGCGCAAGGAATCGCCTGGCTTGAGCACGAACGGTTTGCCGCTCTGGTCGTCGGCGCGGCGGGGGCCGAACGTGCCGTAGTCGCGCGTGAAGAACTTCGGCGGCGGTTCCTGCGGATTGCTGAAGATAGTCAAGCCCTCGGTGACGCCGTCGACGATACCCGAGTAGTCCACCCAGCGGGCGACCTTCATGCACGTCGCTGGACCATTGCTTTCGCCTTCCGAGTTGGTGATCGTGCCGGTCCCTTTCTCCGTCACGGTCTTATCCTTGCCCTTTTCACCGGCGCCCTTTTCGATGCGTGTCCGCTCGACCGCGAATTGTGGGTGCATCCGCACATAGGGCCAGGCATAGTGCGCCTGGTCGCTGCGGAAGGTCACCTCGCCGTACGCCGCGGTCACCGTGAACTTGCAGTCCAGGAAGTACTCGCCGCGTCCCAGCGGTACCACGCGTATCTGGCGCACATCGTCCATCACAGGGACTTGCCCCAGATTGGCCTCCCACCGCAGTTGCATCTCCAGGTGCGCCTGCCCGTCCCGGACTTCCGCCGTGAGAAACTTAGCGTGCCGGATGCGCTCGCGGTAGGCAGACTGGGGATCTTGCTTGTCGACTTGGCTGTAGTACGGCTGGTAGAACGATGTCTGCGGCTGCCCTGCCAGTTGCACGGTGTCGCCGAACCAGACCGACCGATGATGCGGATACGGATCGGTCTTCTGGATGGTGAGCAGCTTCCCGGAGGGGCTCTGCACAGGATATAGGTGCGGCAGGTCCACCTGGCCGTATTGATAGACGAACGCTTCGCGGCCGCCCAGCAGCACCTGCAACGTGCCCTGGTTGTCGTCGCGTTTCAGTTCGATGCGGGCCGTGTCGGCCGAGGCCGTGGGCTCGGCAGCCGACAGGGTGAGCGGCAGGCCGAAGACCAGCCAAGCAGCCAGCGGGCCGAAGGAAGTGAGGTGTCTCATCGGGGGCACTCCTGGTTGGGAATGAATGGGTTAGTGGGCTTGAGCAAGTCCTCGATCCATTCGCAAATTTTGGCGTTTCGCAACTGCTCAGTCAACGGCGGGTGGCTGGCGATTCGCTTTGTTGTACATCGCTACTTTGCGTGGCAGGCGCGATGTAACAGACCGGTGATTAAGCACTTCCGCCCCCACCGACCTTGCGTCGAATGGCACGAGGTTAAGCGTAACCTCCGATCCCCACGGGGCTTGCCCCAGTGGACAAGACCCGGTGGAATTGGGTTTCGTACACTACGTCGGCAGACTCTAGTCGTGCTGTCTTCCGTCGCATCCCGCCCGCCGCCTCCGGCGGCGGGCGGGATGCGACGGAAGAAGTGAGGCGGTTGCGGACCCGTGGCGTAGTCCAGAAACCTCGCTCCACCGGGGCAAGCCCGGATGGGGGCGGAACGAAAACAGGACCATCCGTTTGACGCCCGACTCCCCAATTTTGCGAGGCTCACCCCGTTCCCTTCGCCGCGTTCACCGCCGCCTGCGGCGGCGGTGAATGCGGCGAAGGGGAATAAGGGGGACCGCTATTAGTGACCAAACCGGCCTCGATCATAACGTTGCGAAA
>JAPLNJ010000076.1 GCA_026692885.1 Planctomycetota bacterium
CTTTGTAGCGGTACGGCGCGAGCCGTCCGGTATTACAGTCGGAAAACCGGGCGGCTTGCGCCGCTCCGCTAACAAAAAACGCCCCCAATGGTCCCAAAGTAGATGGCATTGGCCTAACGCCCCTCACTCGCCGGCGGCCAGCCCAGCGTCTTCAGTTGTTCCTCGAAATCGGCTGGCAGCTCCGCCAGCGGCTGGTCGGCGTCACGCGCGGCGTAGTTCAGCAGGTTGCAGAGCAGGCGGTCGGCCGCGGGGTGCCGGCCCAGGTTCTCGCGGATCTGCAACGTGTTGAGTACGAACCGTCCGGCGCCCAGCGTGTGGACCGAGAGCAGCAGGCCGGAAGCATAGTCCTGGGACGCTTTGATGGCACCCGCGACGGCCTCCTGCGGTGGATCCTGACCAGCGAAGACCAGGTCCGGAATGATCTCCCGGTAGAAGGTGTAGTCCAGCAGGCCACCGGCGGGCAAACCGTCGAACACAGGGTGCGTCTTGGCCCACTCGTCCTTCAAATAGAGCCAGCCTTGAATCGGCGTCAGCGATCCCTTGCGCGACAACGGCAGCCAGGCCACTGGGTTGTCTCCCTCGCGGAAGACTGTCGGGGATAAGAAGACCGCCGTGGCCCCGCGGGCGATACGTTGTGCAAGTTCTCGCCAAGCGGCGGCGCCTCCTACGGCCGGTTTTCCGGCGACCAGGATCACCTCGCGGGCCGTCGGCGGCGCAGCGGCCGGGGGACGCGTCCGGACCCCGTGCTCGCCCAGCCAGCGGGCGACGTTCGGATCGTCGCCCCACAGGACTACCTCCGGTTTGACAGCCGGCAAGCTGGCCGGATCAGCCACATAGAACTCGGTCTCACCGCCCGTGGCAGCGCCGCCCCGTTCGAAGGTCGCGAGCCAGCGGTATCTGCCTGGCGGCCCGTCGACAACCAGTTCTTCCGCAAAGAACGGCAGCGCGAAGGGCGGCTCCTCCCGCTCCTGCCGCGCCGGGATTGTCACGGTCACGGTGCGTTCCAGCAGACGGGCCGACCCGGGGCTAACCACCTGCAGGCGGACCGCGTATTCGCCCGGCGCCAGCGCGTCCTCGTTGGCCAGCACCCCTTCCAGACGCACGCGACCACCGCGCGCCAGGTTCGCCGGCTCCGCGAACAGACAAAGACGCAGGGGCGCAAATGCCTCGAACATCGCATCGACCGTGCCGGGTTTCAGCTCCCGGAACAGCGTGAACAGGCCCTCGCCGCAGTTCACGTGGTCCATCATCCCGGTGACGTTGTGGCCGATGATGCGAGGGTTGGCGCGGATGGCGTTCAATCCCAGCGTGCGTTGGCCGGCCATCTTACGCAGGCTCTGCTGGAAGAACTCGGCGGGCGTCGCGAAACACTCTGCCAGACACCAACGCTCCCAGTCGGCCAGGAAACGGTCCAGCTTGTCCCGGTAAAACAGTGCGTCTTCGGCGTCGGCCTTGCCCAGCTGTTCGAATTGCCGGGTCACGCGCCACAGGTCCACCGCGCTACCGATGCCATACTCGGACAGGAACACGTTTCCAGAATCCTCGCCGACGGTCCGCAGAAATCGCATCGTGTCGGCCGTATGCGGGACGCGTGGGTAGGCATGCACGTCGCCCATGCGAGCGACGTAGCCGCCCGGCGGAATCATCTGGGAACGCGGACCAGCGGGACCTTCGGCGCCCACGTAGCCATCCCACCCGGTTGCGCCCGGATTGCAGAACGAACCGATGTCCAGCTGTGCATCCCAGCGCCCGCTGTTCAGAGCCACGACGCGAGTCTCGTCCAGAGACCGGAGCAGGGGTAGCAGCTCCGTGGCGTGCCGGAACACGGGGCCGTCGAACGTCTCGTTCAGCAGACCCCAGACCACCACGCTTGGATGATTGCGGTCGCGCCGGATCATCTCGGCCACGGATCGGTCGAACCGTTCGGGCATGCTCGGCGTGTCCTCCAGCGGCTGGGACGCGGCCGACTCGGCGTAGGCCATCAGCCCCAGCTCGTCGCAGAGGTCGAGTTGAGCACGGGTCGCGCCACCCCAGATGAAGCGGATGCAGTTGAAGCCCATGACCTTCATGAACAGCAAGTCGCGCCGGAACAGGTCGGGGTCGTGCGGCACCTGTTGCCCGACGGGCGTGGCGTTCACGGTGTGCGCGCTGCGCAGGAACAGACGCCGACCGTTCAGGCGGAAGTAGCCGTTTTCGAAGCGGAAGTCGCGGAAGCCGCACCGGCTCGAGCGTTCGTCGCAGGAATTCGAGCCGGCCTCGGAGACGCGGGCCGTCACGCGATACAGCCACGGCTCGTTCAGGTTCCACAGCCGGGGCGTGCCGACGCGCAGGTCCACTTCGATGGAACTGTCGCCGGCCGGCACTTCCCGCTCCAGGGAGCGCGCGTCGATCGTCTCGCCGCCCGTGGCGAGCGCGACCGTCAAGTCCAGACGCACGCGTCGCAGAGCCGCCGCCGCACTGCGCACACCGACCTGAACTCGGATCACACCGGTCTCCGTTTCCGGCCGGAGGTAGAGGTCCTCCAGGTAGACCGGTGGGACCGCGAGCAACTCGACGGAATCCACGATCCCGCCGTGGTTGTAGGACGCTCCGGCGGAGTACGGAATCGTCTTGGCGCGCCGTGGGGTCTGGTTCAGCGTCATACCGTCGATGGGCTGGTGGGTGGGGTTGAGCACGCGCACGGCGATGCGGTTGACAGCATCGGTGCGCACGTGTTCGGTGACGTCCAGCACGAACGGGGTCTCGCCGCCCTCGTGGCTGCCCACCGGCACGTCGTTCAGCCAAACATCGGCTTTATAGTCGACGGCCCAGAACCGCAGCAGGGTCCGACCGTTCGCGTGTGGGTTGGGGGGCACTTGGCACTCCCGCCAGTACCAGGCGACACCGTGGTAGCCGGGGAAGGCATCTTGAATAATCCAGGGCACCTTGGTCGGCTTGGCCTCCGGCACCGGTCCCTTCCACCACTGTTGCTCGCGGCCGCTGTTCTGCGGATCGGTCGCCAGCAGCCATTGGCCGTCCAGCGAGAGTTCCAGTGGCGGCCTCTGGGCAGCGACCGGGTCTTGGGAGGGCGGGAGTGCGGCGTCCAAGGCCGGTGGTGCATGGCCCGCGGCCCGTGGTTCGAGCACCAGGCAGGAGAACACGCCTGGCACTAGACTGCGATTTTGTCCGCCGACGCTGATGGCTGGCTGGTAGGTGAGCCGGTAGTAACCGGGCGGTGCCGGAATCGCGATGCCGGCCTGGAACCCTTCCGCCCGGCGCAAGTTGACTGGTGGGGAAAAGGGCATTTCACGTCCGCGTGCATCGCGGCCATCGAACGACAGCGTGATGGTTTCGACGCTGGCGGGCACTTGCTCCGGGTCGAGCCCGAAGGTGACCGTGTTTCCAGCTTGGCAGGGAAAAAGGTTCCATCGCGAGGAGGAGTCGCGGTCCAGCTTGGCGGTTTTCACGAAGTGCTCGACTTGATCCGCCTCGGGCAGCAGTGGTTTGAACGTCCGCGCCCGGTCCCACACCCGTACGTCATCGACCTGGCCCTTAAACCAACGCGTCTGCCCGGCGATGCCGTGGCCAACCATGAAGCCGGTGGGGCTGACCGCCATAGGCCGGTCTACGGCTCGGCTGTCAGCTACCATGCCATCTAAGTAGACACGCAACTGCTTGGCCGTCTTGACTACCGCCACGTGCTGCCAGCGATCGGGCGTCAGGGCGAAGATGCTGCTGTAGACCCACGCGGATCCGGTCCCGAAGGTGAAGTAGTAGCGATTGGTCTGCTCGCCGTTTTGCTGCAGGGCGAAGCCAGCGAAATCGTTGTGATGATTGCCGTAGATATCGGCATAGGGACGCTGGGTTGGGGCGGGCTTCACCCAGCACTCAATGGTGAAGGTGTCCTTAAGGCTCGGCAGGTTGGTGCCGGAGTCGACGAAGCCGCCGCTGCCATCCAAGCTCAGGCACTGTCCTTCGTGGCCGGGTGCGAACACCGGAGTGCCCGGCAGCTTGCCAGGGTGTGCGGCTCCGGACGTGTCTTCGAGGTTGCCGTCGAAGGAGTACTCGAGCAGCAGGCCCTCGCGATCCGTCTCGGCGCTTCGTGCCGGACAGGTCAATAGCGTCAGGGTAATCGCGGCGAGCGCCGAGAAATCGCGGAGCGAATTCCAGATGGTCATCAGCAGGTCCTCCAAGTTGTTCCGCTCATTAGGCCGACTGCCGCGATCCCGGGAAAGCCCCCACCTGGGAATTTGGCCGGCTGCGGCGGGATTGCGAGAATTCAGCCAGCAGTCGCTTGGGGCAGTTCATGGCGGTGTGTGTTTTGGACAGGAAGATGAGGGACAGGAAAATGAATACCTATTTTCATCTTCCTGTCCCCCCACTTTCCTGTCCTGTCTTCCGTTGGCAGTGGCTCGTTTGGGCCGCAAGCCGGGGCGTGGCCCGTTGAGAACCTGACGTTGACCGGTAGGCTGCGGACCCGGCCCAAGCTCAACTCTTCTTCGCACGGATGGCAGAGCCAGAGCACGGATGAAGAAGGCTCGGGAAGTATATCGCACGCGCTTGGAATTGGCTCGTTTAACCGCACGCCGTAGGCACGCGTGGGACTTGGACGCGACCCCGATACGTGGGCTGACCTACGCGCGTGCCTACGACGTGCGGATAAACGAAGATGTGCCATCCTCAACCGCGTGCGGTATATTTCTTTCGCGGTCCGAAGACGACGGGGTCAGGCGTACCGATTTCAGTTTTGCGGCTCAACGTCGATGCGGATGGGAAAGCCCGCCGCCGCAAGAACTGAAATCTGTACGCCTGACCCCTGCCCCTGGTTCCCCCTGCCCCGCTCCCTGGAGTACTGGCGGCGACGGGAGCAGACCAGGCTGACGCGAAGCTGTCAGGGATCTTGGCAGGCGTGGCGCACGACGATATCATGCACCCGTGGAGAGGAGCGTCTAGCCATGACTACCGTAATGTCGGACGTGCGCGAATTCCGGCTGGGTCCGGATTCTTGCGGCGCACTGCTCACGCCTGAAGAATTTGACGCCGCCGAATACGAACCGGGGTGGCGCTACGAGCTGATCTATGGAGTGCTCGTTGTGTCACCGGCAGCCCTGCGCAAGGAACGGGATCCGAACGAGGAACTAGGCCGGTGGTTGAGGAACTACCAGGAAAGCCATCCTCGCGGCCACTCCTTGGACGCCACCTTCTACGAAGACACGGTGGTCACGGCCCGGGCCCGGCGGCGCGCGGACCGCGTGATCTTTGCGGGGCTGGGGCGGACACCGCAGCCAGGCGATGTGCCCACGATCGTTGTCGAATTTGTTTCGGCCGGCAAACGCAATCTGACGCGGGACTACGAAGCGAAACGGGACGAGTATCTGACGCTCGGGGTCCGCGAATACTGGATCATCGACCGCTTCGCGCGGCGCCTGACTGTACACCGGCTACAAGGTGAGACGAGCGATACGCAGGTTGTCCGCGAAGGCGGCAGCTACAGCACGCCGTTGCTTCCCGGTTTTGAACTCTCGCTGGACAGCATCCTGGCCCGCGCCGATTTGTGGGATTGAACCGTGCCAGGGGTACGGCGTTTGGGGCGTGTTGCGTGCGCGCTAGTTCCCTCGGTACAGTCCGAATAAGACCGCTGAGTGGGAAGTGCGAATCGAAGGCTTCCGCGTCTTCTATGATGTCGACGTAGAGCGGGAAATCGTCGAGGTCAAGGTCGTCGGCGGGAAGTCCGGAAGCACGGTGATTGTTCGGGGAAAGAAGATCAGGCTAGGAAGACAGTAAATGTGAATTCTCGGTCACGGGTGCTGAACAGGCTGCTTCGGCAAGCCGTAGAGGAGAACCTTGTTCTTCGCGCTTCAGACGGGCGAGAATTCGTGTTGGCCGAGATTGATGACTTCCGTCGAGAAATCGAAGTCACGCGAGAGAGCAAAGAATTCATGAAGCTACTGGACCAACGCGGGCGTGAGAAAGCGACCGTCCCGCTGGCCGAGGCGAAACGCCGACTTGACTGTGACTAGCACCAAACGTTATTTCGGCCCTTGCGCGTAAAGAATGGGACTTGACGGTTCAGCAGGGACAGGGCGTGAGACAAGGGGTCAGACGTACAGATTTCAGTTTTCGCGGTCGTGTGCCCAAGCCTAGGGAAAGCCTTCTGGCCGCGAAAACTGAAATCTGTACGTCTGACCCCAGCTGGCGGTCCGTCTATGGGAAACTATAAAACCCCATCCTTGACACTGACAACCCCGAAGACCGTTTGGTGTTAGCGATACCCCACGAGCACCCACCCCACGAGTCGAGGAGCAACTGCAGATGAGTACTGTTGACAAACATTTGGTCGGGCTGGCGATGGTGATGATCCTCGCCGCATGGAATCCTGCGCAAGCCGCCACGCTGTTCGTGGCCCCCGGCGGCAGCGACGCTTGGTCGGGCCGGCTCGCAGAGCCGAAGGCCGATAAGACCGACGGTCCGCTGGCGACGCTGGCCGCAGCGCGCGACGCGGTCCGCAAGCTCAAGGCCCAGGGTCCGCTGACCGAGCCAGTGCGGATCGTCGTGGCTCAGGGCGTGTACACGCTCAACGAACCGCTGGTGCTCACCCCGGCCGACAGCGGCACGGCCACCTGTCCGATCAGCTACGAAGCGGCACCCGGCGCCACGCCGTACTTCACTGGCGGCCGGCGGATCAGCGGGTTCACCAAGGGCGACAAGGGCCTGTGGTCGGCCCAAGTGCCCGAGGTTGCCGCGGGCAAATGGTACTTCGAGCAACTCTGGATCAACGGTCGACGGGCGGTCCGGGCGCGGAGTCCGAACAAGTTCTACTACTATATCGCGGCCAAGGTGAACCGGGGCACCGATCCGGCGACCGGCCAGGTTGCGGACCTCACGAACCGCGCATTCCGTGCCCGGCCGGAAAACATCGAACCGCTCCGCACTGTGGCGAAGGAACGGCTCAACGATGTCACGCTGGTCACGTATCACTCGTGGGAGACCTCCCGATCGCGGCTCGCCGGTGCCGATCCGGCGACGGGCACGGTGGTGGTCACGGCCGGCGTGCCCTGGGGCTTCGCCTACTGGGGTGCGAACTGCCGCTATCACCTGGAGAATTTCAAGGCGGCGCTGGACGAGCCCGGCGAGTGGTTCCTGGACCGCGACGGCACACTGTCGTACCTGCCACTGCCGGACGAGGACATGTCCACCGCCACGGTGATCGCTCCGGTCGTCGAGCAGTTCGTGCGTATCGTCGGCGAGCCCGACGCGGGCCGCTTTGTCGAGTACCTGACGCTCAAGGGACTGAACTTCCAGCACGGCCAATACGTGCTGCCGCCCACGGGCCACGCGGACGGCCAGGCCGAGGTCACCATTCCCGCGATGATCGTGGCCGACGGGGCCCGCCATGTCGCCATCGAGTCGTGCGCGGTGCAACACGTCGGCACCCACGGCCTGTGGTTCCGCCGCGGCTGCCGGGACAGCCGCGTCGCGCGGTGCTGGTTCGACGACCTCGGCGGCGGCGGCGTGCTGATCGGCGAGACCGTGGGTTTTGACCCCAAGAAACCCGATGGGGAAACCAGCCA
>JAPLNJ010000077.1 GCA_026692885.1 Planctomycetota bacterium
CTGGGGCAAGCCCAGTGGGGATCGGAGGTTACGCTTAACCTCGTGCCATTCGGGACAAGCCCCGTCGTGGCGGGAAATCGCTCCTGCCGTCCTTAACCTCATACCATTCGGGCGGGTCCCCGTGGTGTATGCCGCGAGCAATCTGGTAGACTGGAGTGTTGTTCAGATCGCGTTTGCGGGGCGACGCTCTGGGACTGCCCCGCGACGATTGACAAGGCACGTTAGGCGAGGTTTCGGGAAATGAGTTCCGTCAAGATCATCGTTTGGGAAGAAGACGGGGCGTGGTTGGGATACCTGCAGGACTATCCCGACTACTGGACGCAAGGTGAGACCTTGGAGGATCTCCGAGAGCATCTCAAGGATCTGTGCCAGGACTTATCAACTTACGAACAAGGAGTTTCGGCATGACAGCTTCTTCGACACGTTTCCTCGGTTTTCTACTCGCGCTGCTGGCTGTGGCCTTCGTCCTTCCGCCGTCGGTCCGCGCGGCGGAGCCAGCGACCGCCCGCAAGCTGCACATCATCGTGTTTGGTGCCCACCCCGACGACGCGGAGTTTCGCGCCGGTGGAACCGGCGCGAAATGGGCCAAGCTGGGACACGAAGTGAAACTTGTGTCCGTCACCAACGGCGACATCGGGCATTGGAACATGGCGGGCGGTGCCCTGGCCCAACGACGCACCGCGGAATCGCAGGCCGCTGCCAAACGCCTCGGCGTGACCTCCCAGATTCTCGACATCCACGACGGCGAATTGCTGCCCAGCCTGGAGAATCGGCGGCTGATCACGCGGACGATTCGCGAGTGGAATGCCGATATCGTGATTTCGCATCGGCCCTGGGACTACCATCCGGATCATCGCTACGTCGGCGTGCTTGTGCAGGACGCGGCGTACATGGTGACGGTGCCGTATTTCTGCCCGGATACTCCGCCCCTGAAACAGAATCCCGTGTTCCTCTATTCCAGCGACGGCTTCCAGAAACCCTATCCGTTCCGTCCCGACGTGGTGGTGGCCATCGACGACGTCTTCGAGCAGAAGCTGGATGCGGTCAACGAGCTGGTCTCCCAAGTGTACGAAGGTGGGGCCAACGGCAACGCCGAATTCGTGGCGACAGTGCCGCCCGCCAGCGATCCGGCCGCACGCCGGGCGTGGATCAAGCAGCGGTGGGAAGGCCGGCAGGGCGGGGAAGCCCAGCGGTTCCGTGAGACCTTGATCAAGTGGTACGGCGAGGAACAAGGCAAGACGGTCAAGTTCGCGGAGGCGTTCGAGATTTGCGAGTACGGCCGAAGACCTTCGACCGAGGAGATGAAACAATTGTTTCCGTTCTTCTCCCAGTAGTCGCAATCGCGACTACTGGCGAGCGGGGGGCAGCCGTAGGCTCAACGCTCTGGAGCGACTCAGTCCAAAAGCTGTCATGCGCTGCATCAAGCAAGACTCCCGTGCCCAGGTACTCCGGGAAGATGGCTGGAGTGAGGAGCAACGCCGCCAAGGATTTTGACGTGGGCAAGAACCGGCACGTACGTCGTAGCCGAAGTCGCCAGACTTCGGGATTCACCGCTAAGGACCGACGCATCAATAACTGTCGGGTCTTCAAAGTAGTCATCACGCTCCGCGTGATGTCATGTCGTCACGGCGGAGCGTGAAGACTACTATACTTGCGACACTTATTGATGCGCCGGTCCTAAACACCCGAATTCTGGCGAATTTGGCTACCAAAATCCTTAACGGCGTTGCCCCTCACCCCGGAGTACCGGGGCGAGGGAGTTATTTTCGGACATGCCTAAGCCGGAGGTGCTAGTCGGCGGCAGGCCCGAGTCGCAGACGGTCCAGCGCGGCCACGAGGGTGTCGCGGTCCAGTGCTGCCACGAGGGTGTCCACACTCGTGTACCTGTCCGTGTCGGTGGTGGCCGGTCGCTGGACCACGACGACACGACAACCCTCGGCCCGCGCGGCTTCCAACTTCTCGACGCTCCCGCCCGCCTCGCCACTGTCCTTTGTGACCAACACGCCAATGCCAAACAGGCGGATTTGCCGCCGGTTCTCGGCCACGGAAAACGGGCCACGGTCGCTCACGATGCGATCTGCGGGGAGGCCCGCCTCGCGGCAGGCGGCCAACGACGTGGGATGATCGAGCACTCGTGCAACCAAGGGGACGCCGGTGCGACGTGACTCCGTGACGTAAGGGGCGAGATGCCTCGAGCCCGTGGTCAACAGCACCGGCCGACCGTCGGCAAAGGCTAGTTGCGCTGCGGCCACGTGATCGTCGGCGAAGGTGACCTGCGGTGCCCCGGGAACGATGCTCGCCGGGCGAACGAAGGGAAAGTACGGAAGCCCCAGCCCTGCTGCCACGCGCCGGGCACGGGCGTGGATTTCTGCGGCGTACGGATGGGTTGCATCCACGATGGCGCGCACCCGCCGCTGACGCACCAGCTCGGCCAGTCCCTGGTCGTCGAGGGCTCCGCAACGGGTCTCGATGTGGGGATGGTCGCCGACCTCGAGCGGTACGTCCGTAGCCCGGGAGACCAGCACGTGGTATCCGCTGCGTGCCAACCCCAGCGCCAGCGCGGCGGTGTGACTGGTGCCTCCCAAGAGCAGAATCATCGTCTTCGCCTCGAATAGGAATGTGGCGTGGAGACGCTACCTGTGACACGGTGCGAGCCTGTTGTAGGTCAGCCTTTCCAGGCTGACGCTCGGTGCGAGTTAGGCTGGAAAGCCTGACCTACTTGGGCCTCATTCCTGCGCCGCTCCCACCGCGTAGCCTCGCGCGGTGACAAGCCAGCGGTCGATCTGCCGGGTGGTGCTGTTGCCCAGAACCACCACGCTGCGCATGCCGATGTCCTGGTCGAGCAGGTGGTCGAGATCGGTCACCACCACGGACTCGTCGTCGACGCCCGCCGACGTGACCACGCCGACCGGCGTTTGGCCCGTTCGCGTGGCGCGAAAGATCGCGACAGTTTCTTCCAATTGGCGAACGCGTTTCTTGCTGCGCGGGTTGTACAGCACCACGACCAAGTCCGCTTCGGCTACGGCCTGCAGCCGGCGGCGGATGATTTCCCAGGGCACCAGTAGATCGCTCAGGCTGATCACGGCGAAATCGAGCATCAGCGGCGCACCCAAGGCGGCGGCGGCGCTGCTGGCGGCCGTCAGGCCGGGCACGATCTCGATGGCCACTCGTAAGCCCTCGGCGGCAGCCAACTCGATGGCCAAACCGGCCATGCCGTAGATGCCCGGATCGCCCGACGAAATCAAGGCCACCACGTCGCCTGCCACGGCGCGCTGGAGCGCCTGCCGGCAGCGTTCGACTTCGCGAGTCATGCCCGACGCAAGCAACTGTTTGCCGTGCGTCAGATCGGCGATCGACTCCAGGTACGGAGCGTACCCGACGACGACCTGGCTTTCGCCAATCGCCTCCACGGCGCGAAAGGTCCGGTGCGGTCGGCCGCCCGGACCTATGCCAACGACATACAGCTTTCCCGGGCGATCGCCACCGTCACGCTGTGAAACACTTGCCTGGGGAGTATTAATCGTGTCCTCCTTCCTGCCAGCAGGGCCACCGGCTCGGCAACCGCCGGCAGGTCGACCTTGTCCTGGACGAAGCTAGAAGTCTGAAAGGCATAGCTGGTTTGACGAATCTCCTCGGATCCGATCAGCCGCAACGGCAGGGCCAATTCCCGTGCGGCTTCGAGCAGGCCGAACTCCTCGGCCTTGAGGTCAGCCGAGGCCAGCAGCCGCACTCGGGCCAAATCGCAAGCCGCCGCCAGCAGTGCTGCGCGGACGGCTGCGACAATGTCGCTGGCCGCCACACCCCGGCGACAGCCGACACCCACGATCAGATCCTTGACGGCCTCGGTCGTCGTCGAGACCACCGGCTCGGCGCCCAGGAGGTTGGCGACCTCCAGGGCCAAATCGTTTGCGCCGCCTTCATGTCCGCTCAACAAACTCACCGCCCAACGCCCGCCGACGTCCACTGCGACAACCGCGGGGTCGGTGGTCTTGTTCTGTAGCAGCGGCGCGATGGCCCGGACCACGACTCCCGTCGGCGCAATGAAGACCAAGCCTTCGTACGTGGCGAAGACGTCCCGCGTCAAATCGAAGATCCGTTCGAAGCGCCGGGCCTGCGGCAGTTCCGTGACCCCGGCGTACAAGAACACGTCGCACAGTTCCCAACGCGTCGCCAACCGGGCGGCCACGCGAGCGCCTTCGTTACTCAGACTGATCAGGGCGATCTTCACAGGGGTGCTCCTCAGGGTGGGGCAGGCTCGCTTGCTGGACGCAGGTCCGGCTTTCCAGCCGGACGTCAGGCTGGAAAGCCTGACCTACGTGGGTCGTCGATATCCGTGGGCAAAATCTTTGTCGTATAACTTGGACACGTGCGGCGCGGGCCGGGCCAGGGCATAGCCGACCAGGAAGATCGCCGTGCGGGTGATCTGTTCGGCCGCAATTTTCCCGGCGATGTCCGCCAGCGTTCCGCGAATAACCTTCTCGTCGGGCCAGGAGGCATGATACACCAGCGCCGCCGGACAGTCCGCCCCGTACTGCTCGGCAAGTGTGCCGGTCAACGCTCCGACCTTTTCCGTCGACAGGTAGATGCACAGCGTGGCCCGTGACTGGGCCAGTCGCGTCAGGTCCTCAGAGGCCGGCATCGGCGTTCGGCCGGGCACCCGCGTGAGAATGATCGTCTGAGCAATCTCCGGCGCGGTGAGTTCTACCCGCAGCGTCGCGGCCGCGGCCTGGAAGGCGCTGATCCCCGGCACGATCTCGTACGCGATGCCCAATTGGTCCAGCGCGTCCATCTGCTCGCCGATCGCACCGTAGATGGCCGGCTCGCCCGTGTGCAGGCGGATCACGTCGAGGTCTTGGGCACGGGCCTGCTGGAACATCGCGACGATTTCGTCCAAGTTCAGCCGCGCCGAATCGTGCCGCTGGCAATTGGCCGGCAACAGCCCCAGCAAGTCGGGATTGACCAGCGATCCGGCGTAGATGCACAGGCGCGCCTGGGCGAGTAGTCGCTGAGCCTTGACGGTCAGCAACTCCGGATCTCCCGGTCCAGCCCCGACGAAGTAGACTTTCATGCGTTTTCGCTCCCGTAACGCAGCCAACGGGTCGGGTGTTCAGAAGTTCATTTTTTGCGGAGAGGGGCTTGCCAATCGTCCAAAGCATTTGCCCGCAAGCAATGAATTTCTGAACACCCGACCCCAAACCAGTGCCGCTGGCCCAACTACGGGCCTGCCACTTGCACCAACACAATCGACAAGTATCCCGCCTCTTTGCTCAGCCCGCGCAAACGCCGCAGGTCCGTCTCTACCTGCTGCTCGGCCATGCCTGCGTGCGACACGAACACGGCCTGCTCCAGCAGGTTCTTCGCTTCTAGGACGTCAAGCACCTGCTGCAATCGCCCGCCGACCTTCATCAACACCACCGTGCCGGCGCGATCCAGCGCCGCCTCGAACTGGCCCAAATCATCGGATGCGGGCACGATGGTAACCGCTTGCTTCTGCTGGCCGACGGGGAAGTTGGTCAGGGCTGCCGCCGCGCTGAAAGCCGTGATTCCCGGCACGGTGACGACTTTGACCGCCGGACAGAGCTTCCGCAGTTCTCGCAGCAGATAGATGTACGTCGAGTACAGCAGAGCATCGCCCAGCGTCAGGAAGCAGCAGTCCACGCCGCTATCGAGTATCCCCAGCACCTCGGCCGCCGCCCGCTGCCAGCTTAACTGCAGCACGCTTTCGTCGGAAGTCATGGGGAAGCTCAGTTCGTGGATGGCAGCATCGGCTCGCAGATAGGATCGCGCGATGTCCAGCGCCACGCTCTCGTTGGCGACTCGCGATTTCGGTACGCAGACGTGCCGGCACTGCGCCAGCAGCCGGGCTGCCTTGACCGTGATCCACTCCGGATCTCCCGGACCCACGCCGATCCCGTACAGGGTGCCTTGAGTCATGGCAACAACTCCCTCCGAATCAACAGGATGATCGACAAACTGGCGGCGTCGGCCGCAGCCAGTTCCTCCGCCGTTACTGGCCGGACGCGTTCGTCCGGCAGGGTCAGGTTCTCACACAGATAAGCCTCATGACTGGTCTGCAAATCGGCGGCCGCCTGGGCCGCCCAACGCAACGCGTCCGCCGTGCCCGCCAGGATCGCGATCTGGCTGTGTTGACGGAGTTCCTCGGCAGCGACCTGCGGCTGCCGGCCGTGGGCGCTGACCAGGCGGGCCTCGGCCCAGTCGAGCCCCAATCTGGCGAACGCGACTTGCACCGAACTGACGCCCGGAATGACCTCGCACAGCTCCCGGCCGAACCGCCGCACGACCTTCGCCGCCAGACTGAACAATCCCGGATCGCCGCTCACCAACACGGCAACATTCCGGCCGACTGCCCGCTGCTCCGCGACGGCCTCCAGCAACGAGTTGAGGTCCGTGCCGGTGACGATTCGCAGACCGGGATGGTCGGGAAACAGCTCTAACAGACGCCGGCTGCCCGCCAGCACTTCGGCCCGGGCGACCGCTTGCCGTGCGGCGTCCATAAGATACCGGGGCGAACCCGGGCCGCAACCCACGATCGCGATTTTGCCTGAATTTAACGCCATGGCCCCAGATCTCCCGCAGTCCCCAGACACTCGCCCACCATATTTACCAGGAATACGGCCACCGGCAAACGCGTGCCAATCCGTTGGCTGACCGCCGTTCGGATGCGTCCCGCCAAGGCCTCGGCCAAGCTCTTCCGCTCGGGCGGCGGCAGGGCGGCAAACAGGCCTTCGACGGTGGTGTTCTGCGCCGTCGGCAGACTCGAACACAACCTGCGGATCGTCTCCAGCGGCGGCGGCGAACGAGCGGAATGCGTATCCCACTGTCTGTCGCCAAGCTTGGCGAGTTTGCCGGGGTGTCCGAGGACCAGCAAAGCGTGGAAAGCACGCGACCCCTCACCCCCAACCCCTCTCCCCGGAGTGCTAAGGCGTGGGGAGACCAACTCGTCGAGCAGGAAGCCCCACTCGTTGCCCACCTCGATCACTTGTTCCTCACGCAGGAAAAAATGCTGTCGAGCGGAGCGGGCGCCGATATTGCCGGGCACGAAGACCACGGCCGTCTCGCCGCAAGCGGCGGCCACGTCCAGGCTGCACGTCAGAGCGTCCCGCAGCGCCGAGACGCAGTACGGCCGGACGACGCCCGTGGTGCCCAGGATGGACAGTCCGCCTGCGATCCCCAGCCGCGGATTGAAGGTCCGCGTGGCCACTTCGCGACCGCCGGGGATCGCCACTTCGACGCGCACGCCACGGCTCGTGACGGCACGAATCGCCGCGGTAATCATCTGCCGCGGGACCGGGTTGATGGCCGGCTGCCCGGGCGGGATTTGCAGTCCGGGCTTGGTCACCGTGCCCACGCCTTCTCCGGCGACAAACGCGACATCGGCCTGGTCGTCCCAGGCGACCGTGACGCGGATTTCCAAACCGTGCGTCGCGTCGGGGTCGTCGCCGGCGTCCTTGCGCACCACGGCGGTGGCCGCGGCGCCGTCCGCGCGCGGCTCGACGTGCAGGATCGGCACCCGCACCGCCTGACCCGACGGCAACTGCAGTTCGACGTCCCTGGGCGCCTCGCCGCCAGCCAGCACCAAGGCTGCGGCCTTGGCGGCCGCGGCGGCACAGGTTCCGGTCGTTAGTCCCGATCGCAAGCTCACGCCAAGTCTCCTGGCCGTGGTCTCAGGGGCACCCCGTCCGTCAGCCACTGCAAGATCTGCCGCCGGGCATCCTCGATCGTCAGGGGCAGTGGCTCGGCGGCCAGGCCGTGTCGCTGTCGCAAGTCGTGAAACAATTGCGACACCAAGGGAATCCGCAGGCCGGCCTGGGCTGCCGTTTGGGGGTCGGCCAGGACGGCGTGCGGCGTTCCGGCCTGCCACACGCTTCCGCGGCGCAGCACGTAGATCCGGTCGGCCAGCACGGGGAGCAAGTCGACCGCGTGCGTGGACAGGATGATCGTGATCTTCTGCTCGCGATTCAGCCGCACCAGCAATTCGATCATGTGGGCTTCGCCGACCGGGTCCAGACCGCCGGTCGGCTCGTCCAGCAACAGTACCCGTGGTTGCATCGCCAGCACACCGGCCAGGCAGACCCGTTTCTGCTGGCCGTAGCTCAGTTGGTGCACCGGCCGCTGCCGCAACTCCAACGCCTCGACGGCCTCCAAGGCGGCGTCGACGCGCTCGGTCACCACGGCTTCGCTCAAACCCTGGTTCCGCGGGCCGAAGGCCACGTCCTGCTCGACCGACGCCGCGAACAGTTGGTCGACCGGGTTCTGGAACACCAGGCCGACCTGCCGATACAGTTCCTCCGCTCGCAGGCAGCGGATGTCGCTGCCGGCCAGACGCACCTGCCCCCGTTGCGGCGTCAGCAAACGCATCAGCAGTTTAAGCAGGGTCGTCTTGCCCGATCCGTTCGTGCCCATCACGGCCACGAACTCGCCGGCGCGAATCTGCAAGGTCAATTCGGCGATGGCTTCGATTCCGTGCGGGTAAGTGAAGCTGACGGCGTCGGCTGCGACGGCCGCCGGTTCGGCCTGACTCATGGCGGCCACCTCTCTGCCAGGAAGAAGACCAGCATGACCAGCGTCAAGCAGGACAAGGTGCTGGCCACCTGCCGCCTGCGCAGTGTCGGCAGAGCCGGCGTCGGCAAGGAACCGCGGTAGCCCCGGGCCAGCATGGCTTCGTACGAACGTTCGGCCTGATCGAGCGACCGCAGGATCACGATGCCAGCCAGACTGCCTAAGGACCGCATCGACCGCCCGTAGTTCGCGTAGCCCAGACGGGCCTTCTGAGCCGCCACGATGCTCGCGGCCTGCTCGAACAACACGAAGATGTAGCGGTACATCAACAGCGCGATTTCGATCAAGGTCTGAGGCAGACCGGCCCAGCGCAAGGCGGCGAAGACCTCCAGAGCCGGCGTACGCAGACACAACGTCATGACCACGGCGACGGACGCCAGCACGCGGCCGCCGATCAGCGCTCCCGCGGCCAAACCTTCTCGGCTGGCCGTCAGGTGCAACGGCCCCAAGTCCCAGGTGGCCACGGGCGTCGTCCCCGTCAGGAAAGTCCGCATGAGGCAGATCACAGCCGCCAACCCCAGCGGGGCCAGCAAGCGGCCGAGCACTTGTCGCAGCGGCACGCGCGACACGGTGAGCCACGCCAAGCAGCCGGCCAACACGAGCAAGGGGAAACCCAACCGCCGCGACAGCACCACCGCACAGACGGTGGCCAGTGCGACGATCAACTTGACGCGCACGTCGTAGCGACAGGCCAACCGGCCATCGCCGGTAGCCTGTTCAAGCGAGAAGACTTCATGGAGCCGATGCATGGTGTGGGTGGTCGGTCTTGCCTGGAGGAAAGAGGCTGCGAAACGTATATCCCGCGATGAACCCGCCGACCGCCCCGGCCAGCAGGAACAGGAACAGCAAGAGGTCGCCCTGGTCGGTGTTCAGGTACGGCGCACGGGCGGGGTGTCCCGCCTGTTCGGCCACCTTCTCCACGACCGTCTTGTCCACGCCTTCCCAGCTGCTTTGGGCGGAACCGTGCGTGGGCAATAACACGGAGAGGCCCCAGGCCAAAGCGGTGATTGCAGGCGTCCCGCGGCACTGTAGCAACGCGTGCCAAGATGATTTCTGCTGGCAAAAGGCGGTCGAAGTTCGAAAAGTTAATTCGGCGCCCGTTGTTAATGAGTCCTGCGCAGTTAATGGAACGTCGCGCTGGGAGGGCGAGGCTCCTGCCGAGCCGTGGGCTGCGTCCGGCTCGGCAGGAGCCTTGCCCTCCCATTCCAGGGGCAACCCAGGACTCAATAGGAGCAGCGTTCGATGGGCGTCAGTACGTCGTGTGGCTCGCCAGAGCCGGACAGGTTCGGGAGCTGCTCGCAGCGGCGGAGTCGCACACACACGGCTCTGGAGAGCCATGCTACTTGGGTGGTGGCCGCGTGGCCGGGTGAGGAAGAGCTGCTTCATGCTTCGCTCCTTGCTACCTCGGGCAAACTGGGGAAGGGGTCCAGCAGTTGCGGCCGCCGCGCTAGCACGTAGCGGTAGGCCAGCGCCGTCAGTAATCCCTCGCCCACACCCAACGGCAACTGCGTGGGGACAAAGGCAGCGGCGACGGCGGCGAACATGCCCCACATCGATCCGTCGCCGTGCAGCGCGGTGGCCAGTTGGAACGAGGTCATGGCGTAGGTGGCCCAATCGCAGGTCACGCCGGCCACCACCGTCGCGGCAAACACGGGCACGCGGACCGCGCGCAGGACGCGAAAGATACCGTAAGCACTCAGCGACCCGACGACCCCCAACGACACGACGTCCGCGCCCAGCGTCGTCAGGCCGCCATGAGCCAGGAACAGGGCCTGCAGCAACAACGCGATGCTGGCCACGACGATGGTCGGCCCGGGCCCGATCAGTAAGACGCCCAGACCCGTGCCACAAGGGTGGGCACAGGTGCCGAGCCAGGGAATGGGCACCGGCATGCAGGAGATCACGAATAGCGCCGAGCCGACGAGCGCGACTAGCGCCATCGAACGCGGATCGATGGCCCGGCGCCGGCGAATTGTGTGCAGGCCCCACCACACGAACGGTGCGGCGACCAGGAACCACAAACCGGCCCAGTCACCCGGCAGAATGCCTTCCGAGAGATGCATGGCGTACGCGGGCTGGGGCCACAACACCAGTGCCACACTCACAATTTGGAGTGCGGCGACCTGTCGCCGCTTTTCAGCGTCCCTGCCAAGCCTTGTTCCCATGCGCGGGCGAAGAGCCCGCACGGGCGTTCTGAAAAGCGGTGACAAGTCACCGCACTCCAAAATTGGTTGCGTCTCGACCGCGTCGCAAATCGGCGGAACATTCTTCCGCACCAGTGCCACGCTCACCATTTGGAGTGCGG
>JAPLNJ010000078.1 GCA_026692885.1 Planctomycetota bacterium
CTTGGCAACGCTAGACAACCGCCCCGCGGTCTGGGATATTTGCATCCGGAGACACAGACCCATGGCCCACGTCGTCAAGTGCCCCAACTGCGAGCAGCCGTACTCCGTGATCGAGGAGCACCTCGGCCAGCGCGCGCACTGCAAGAACTGCGGCAAGACGTTCACGCTGAAGATGTCCCTCGACGAAACGCGGCAAGGGGCCGACCGTCCGATGGAGAGTCTCACGCCGCCCCCCGCTCTTGAGCCGGGAGGTCCGCAGGGTGACACGCCAGAACCGGAGGTAGAACCAGCCGACCGGCCTGTGATGGCGGCGAGCCAGCCGATACGAATCGGCCCCTATCTCGTGCGACGGAAGCTCGGCGGTGGAGCGATGGGCGAAGTCTGGCTGGCGCACGACCCCGACCTGGAACGCGACGTCGCGATCAAGACGCTCCGGCCGGAGCACGCACAGGACGTCGAGTACCTGAAACGGTTTTTAGGCGAAGCTCGAAACGCCGCCCGTCTGCAACACCCGAACACGGTGACCATTTTTCAAGTGGGCACCACGGGCGACTTGGCGTACCTGGTCATGGAATTCGTCGACGGCGACTCGCTGGACAAGGCGGTCACGCCGGAGCGGCCGATGGATTGGCGCGAGGCCACCCGGGTGATTCGGGACGCTGCGGCTGGACTGGCTGCGGCACACGAGAAAGGGTTGGTCCATCGCGACATTAAGCCGGCCAACCTGATGCGGACCACCAGCGGCGTGACCAAGGTGGTCGATTTCGGCTTGGCCCGCGCGCAAACCGCGATCAGCCATCTTACGCAGCAAGGGATGTTGCTGGGCACGCCGGACTACATGGCGCCCGAACTCTGGGCCAACGCGGAAGCTGACCCGCGGAGCGATGTCTACGCGCTCCTGGTCTGTTACTACTACCTGCTCACGGGCCGGGTGCCGTTCGAATCGCCATCGCTGCCGGTGTTGGGTTATCTCCATCGTTACGAGCCGCTTCCCGATCCACGGCAGTCAGCGACGGGATTGCCAGACGCCGCGTGCCAGATACTGGGCCGCGGACTGGCCAAGGATCCCGCCGGGCGATACCAGCGTTGCGACGAGTTGTTGGCGGAACTCGATGCATTGCTTTCGTCGCCTCAAGCATCGCTGACGTTCGAATCGTCGTGGGTGGTCCTGGTCGGCGAGCACACCGCAGTGACGCCTCCACCCGTGATCCAAGTGGTATCCACACCGCGGTTGCCGATCCAAGTGGTATCTACACCGCGGTTGCCGCGTCCCGCGAGGGTGCGGAATCCACGCGGCAACCCGTTGTCCCGGGCAGCGCGCCGGGCATGGCTCGCGTTACGCGGCGTGGGGCCAGCCGTCCGCAAGAGCGTACTCTCACTAGCCCGACGCGCCAGCGAGGGAGAAGCGAGCGAGGGAGGAGCACCCAAATTCCCTCGCTGGCGCGTCGGGCTAGTGTGTTTGGCGTCGCTGGCAATGTTGGGGATCGTCGTGTACGTGACCACGGGATCGGGCACCGTGAAAATTGAGCTGAGCGACC
>JAPLNJ010000079.1 GCA_026692885.1 Planctomycetota bacterium
TCGGCCTTTCCAGGCCGATCGGGACGGTCTTGGAAGACCATCCTACATTAAGTTGGGTAAGTTATTTCCTGCCGCTCGGGCCTTGATCGGAACCTTGCGCAAAACGCTAGCAGGGTGGCTGGTGGCTGAGCCTAGGCGAAGCCCCAGCAACATTGGACTGGGGCTTCGCTTAGGCTCAGCCCCCAGCCACCCGGACCGTGGCCAGCACAAGCAGCAATGCGCAACCGTATGATCAAGGCCCGTTGCGACCCACAGGACGGCCTTGATCAAGACCAAGTCGTGCAATGCCTCCGGCGGGACCAAGTGGCGCAAGGTGCCCAATTGGCGGCCCAACTCGAACTCTCCCAGAGGACCGTCCAGCGCGCTCTCGCCAAGGTCGGCTACTACACCAGCCTCAAACGGTTACGACGTGATGACCCACGTCAGTTGTGAAACATTTCTGCGGGGATGCTCTTTACAGGCGGTGGCCCAGGAACTACCCCAGCCCATCCCCTTCAGCAGTCTCTACGATCTGCAACAGAAGTTCTTGTTTTATTTGGGTCACCTACACCGCGAGGCAACACCACAGCTGGCGGCTTACCTGCAACAACGGGGTGTCAGCACCTGGCTGCTCGATGATACCATCGAGGGGGATACCCCGATGTACTTCGGCGTGCACGACGCCCAGGACAACTTCTTGTTGGGGACCTAGAAGATTCCTACGGAGAACGCGGATGCGATCACCCCGTGCTTGGTGGAGGCCGCCGACCGATTCGGCCGCCCACAACGCATACTCCACGACCTCAGCAAGGCCATGGCCGAGGCCTGTAAGCGCCTGGGCGAGAACGTGTCGCACACGGTGTGTCACTCCCATCTGCTCCGCGATGTGGGCCAGGATCTGTACGCCTGTCCAAAAGCCGCGTTGCGGGAATTGGTGCGTCGGCTGTCTGCGACGCGCACGACGGGCATCCTCCTTGCCACTTCGGCCGCAAGTTCAAGGTTCCTCGACGTGTAGATAGCCACTACGTCCAACGTGTCACCCAGGATCGCGGCGGCGGCTTCCCGGCCCATCTCGCCGTCCATCTGTTCGGACCGGCCATGACGGGGCTGGTGGGGATGCCAGTGGGCCCTGGCAGGCGGAAGAAGTCAGCAACAGGACAATTCAGATCGGGCAGCACGTCTTCGCCCGAGATTTCATCCTGCTCGCCAAATCAACGATCCCGGTTCTCCGGATGGTGGACCCCGTCGAAGAACGCGTCGGCCGTCAGCGGTTTTGTCGTGGTTGCCGTAGCCATGAGCAAACTCAGTCTCTGTCAGGCACAATGCATCACTGCTGGCATTGTCGCGAGCCTGGACGTTGACGTCATTGCGCGGATTCCGGGCGGATTTCGGGGACACCATACTTGCATTCTTGACGAGCGTGTGCGATTCAGGCCGTCCGCGGGGTCAGACCTAGCACCAAACGGTTTTCGGGGTTGTCGGTGTCAAGAATGGGGTTTTGCGGTTTCGCATAGACGGACCGCCAGCTGGGGTCAGACATACAGATTTCACCTTTCGCGGGCAGAAGGCTTTCCCTAGGCTTGGGCCCACGACCGCGAAAACTGAAATCTGTACGTCTGACCCATTGTCTCACGCCCCGTCTCTGCTGAACCGTTAAGTCTCATTCTTTGCCCGCGGGGGCCAAAATATCGTTTGGTGCTAGTTTCTGGTTTGCGGTGTTGGACGGGTCGTGTAGAGCAGCGTGATAGCATGGCCCTGCGTGCCTATTTGTTGGGCAGGGCTTGTCGACGTTCGTTGACAGCCATTCCTAAGTTGTTTAGCATTAACCGGTTGTTGTTCCTGGAAGGGCTTCGAATTGAGTGGGATTTAGGAGGCAGTCATTGTCCAGCCCCAGCCGCGGAGGCGTGTTCCAGCAGGCGACGGATCGTCGTGTGGAACGGTTTACTGAAAGCATCAGTTTCGATCGCCGCCTGTATGCACACGACATTGCGGGATCGATCGCGCATGCCCAAATGCTTGCAGCAGTGGGACTTATCTCCACAGATGAAAGCCGAACAATCGAGGCGGCCCTGCTGGATATACGTCGTGAGATCGAAGAGGGGCAATTCGAGTTTGACGTGCGGCTGGAAGATATCCACATGCACATCGAAAGCCGCCTGATCGACCGCTTGGGGGACACGGGCCGCAAGCTGCACACAGGCCGCAGTCGCAATGATCAAGTCTCGACCGACCTGCGCCTGTGGACTCGAGACGCCATCGATCGGGTCGATGCCGGGTTGCTCGAACTGCAGCGAGCATTCGTCGGCCGATGCGACCGAGATGCGGACGTGATTCTGCCAGCGTACACTCATCTGCAACGTGCCCAACCGGTACTGGCTCCTCACTATTGGCTAGCATACTGCGAGAAATTCGAACGCGACCGCCAGCGTCTGGCCGATGGTCGAAAACGGGTTAATGTCTGCAGTCTGGGAGTTGCTGCGGTGGCCGGAACCAGCTTGCCCATCGATCGTGAAGATGTGGCGCGACGGTTGGGGTTTGCCGGGGTGGCGGCTAACAGCGTGGATGTCTCCAGTGACCGCGATTTCGTCCTGGAGTCTGTCTTCGCGCTGGCCTTGATCGCCGAGCACTTGAGCACCTGGGCAGAAGAATGGATCCTCTGGTCAACGGTGGAGTTCAATTTCCTGAAGTTGCCTCAGGCATTCTGTACCGGGTCCTCGATCATGCCGCAGAAGATCAATCCGGATGTGTTGGAATTGACTCGGGGCAAGACCGCACGGGTCATCGGTAACTTGCAGACCCTGTTGGTGCTAGTGAAGGGCCTGCCATTGGCCTACAACCGGGATCTGCAGGAGGACAAGCCGGCGATGTTCGATGCGTTCGACACGGTGGAGGCCTGTCTGCAGTTAGCCGCGCCGCTGGTGCGCGGCGCGGAACTGAACCGGACCGCGATTGCCGGCCGACTCGATCGCGGCTACCTGGATGCGACGACCTTGATGGAGTACTTGATACGGCGCGGCATGCCGCAGCGCACCGCTCATCACTTGGTCGGCGAATTGGTGGCCAAGGCCATCCAGCGGGGCGTCCCGCTGGCGGACTTGACGCTGGAGGAATTCCAACAGTCGCATCCGGATCTGGACCAGGGGGTGTACGAGGTGTTGGGGGTCCGGAAGGCCGTGCAAGCTTTCGTGAGCTACGGGTCGACTGCTCCGGCCGAGGTCGCCCAGCAAGTGGCGAGTTGGAAAGTAAAGGTAGGGTCAGGCTTTCCAGCCTGACGCGTAGGCGATGTCAGGCTGGAAAGCCTGACCTACCAACGTTCGGAAACAACGCAGATGAGCTGTTTTTCACCTAAACTGATCCTGACTGTGGCGCTGCTCCTCGTTACGTCGGGGCTGTCGGCAGCGGAAGACCCGTTCGCCCCGGACGCTGGCGGCAAACCCAACGTCGGCGGTGCGAAGCCGGCTGCACCGCCCGCTGCGAAGCCCGCCGAAAAGGCCAAGCCAGGCGGCGAGCAGCTCGACTTGGAAACGGGCCTACCTGAAGGGCCGGAGCGGAATCCCGTAGTCCTGGCCATTCGCGATTCAAAGCCATCCAAACCCGACGAGCTGATGTTCGCCGTGCAGACGCTGGTCGACATCGGACGCGTGGATGAGGCCAAAGTGTATCTGAAGAAGTTGGTGGCTGCCGCACCCACTCGCGATACGCTGGTGTCGTTTCACGACAAGTACGGCTCCGCGTTTTTCTATCGCCTGTTGCGCGACCATCGCCTGAAGCCGGAGGGCGAGCCATTTGCACGGTCGGTACTCGACGCCGCATACGCCGCAGCGCGTGATCCGGCCCTACTGAAGACGCTGGTCAAACAGTTGAACGACCCTGCTCCGTTGGCTCGCGATCAGGCCCTTGACAAATTGCGCGCGGCGGACTCCGCGGTTCTGCCTCCGATCTTCGAGGTGTTGTCCGATCGCAACCGAGCCGCGGAGCATCCGCGGTTGCGCGCGGCGTTAGTGGCCATCAGCCCGACCATGATCGATCCTCTGCTGGCGGCTCTGGATTGCGCCGACGCCACGCTGCGGGTGCAAGTGTTGGACGTGCTCGGCCAGTTTCGCATGTCGCGGGCGATTCCGCTGTTGATCGGTCCGTCTCTGGCAGCCGACACACCCGCCGAAGTGCGGGAGGCGGCGAAGCAGGCTCTGCTGCGGATCGTCGGAAAGCAGCCCAGCCAGTATGAGGCGGAACAGTTTCTGTTTCGTCGAGCGAAAGGCTTCTTCGACGGCGACTTACCGACCCAACCGGACGCCGACGATAAGATCGCGATGTGGCAGTGGGACGAGCAGCAGAAGACCTGCGTTCCGCGGCACTATCCGGCGGCGCAGGCCGGCTTGATATTGGCCACCCGCCTGGCTCGCGACTTGGTTCGGATGGCACCGGAAAACGCCGATTTCCGCCGCTTGTTCCTGGCGACGAATTTGCAGTTCGCGCAATTGGAACAGGGCCTGGACCGGCCGTTGCCCGAGGGCCCGGGCACCGTCTACGCCCAGGCCGCCGCGTTCGACACCGGCGTGTTGGAGGATCTGCTGGTCTACGCCCAGGAGAAGGGCTATGCACCTGCCGCCCAGGCGGCCGTGCAGATCTTAGGGAATCGCGGCCAGGCGTCCTTGCTGCGGGCTGACGGAGGACGGCCGCGGGCGCTGGCCCTGGCACTGCAATGCCCGGATCGGCGGGTGCGGCTGGCTGCCGCTCGGGCCATTATTCGCATCGATCCCAAGTCTCCCTACGCCGGATCGAGCGCGCTGCCGGAGACGTTGGCGTACCTGGTTCGGACCGCCGGTTCCCGCCGCGTGTTGGTGGCGCACCAGCGGATGGAACGCGCTCAGAGTCTGGTGGGTTTCTTGAACCAGATCGGCTTTGACGCGGACTCGGCCCGGACGGGGAACGATGTCTTCCGACTGGCCTCGAACAACCCCGACTACGAGTTTGTCATGCTGAGCGACGGGATCGACAAACCGAGTGCCAGCGAGACCATTCAGATGTTGCGGCGCGACCCACGCACGAGCGGTCTACCGGTGGGGCTGATGGCCCGCGAGGAGACGCTGGGAAAAGCCGAGCAGTCGGCGGAGCACGATCGGCTGGTGTTGGCCTTCCCCCGCCCCCACGACACGCAGACCATGGGCTACGAGGCGACACGGCTGGCCGAGCTCAGCGGTCGGGCCACGACGACCCGTGACGAACGCGTGAAGCAGGCCCAGGAAGCGTTGGACTACCTGGGTCGTTTGGCGCAGGCGCCGCGCGAGTATGCTTTCTACGATCTGTTGCGGCACGAGGCCGCGATCCAGGCGGCCCTCTCGCTGCCGCAGTTCTCCGTCAAGGCCGCGCCGGTGTTGGGCTGCTTGGGATCACCAGCGGCCCAGCGAGCCCTGGTCACTTTCGCCGGTCAAATCGCTCGGCCCGTGGCGGCCCGTGAGGCAGCGGCCAAGGCCTTCGCCTTCGCCGTGCAACAGCACGGCGTGCTGCTGAATCGCGAGGAGGTTGTGCAGCAATACGAGCGTTACAACCAGAGTGCGACCGAGGACGAGGAGACCCAACAGGTGTTGGCGTCTTTGCTGGATGTGATCGAATCGCGCAGCAAGAAATCGAAGCCGGGCGCCGTCCCAGCCCCGGCTGAAAAGCCGGCTGCGCCCGGCGTGAAGACGCCTGACGGGTCCCCGCCGGCCGCCAAGCAAACGCCTGAGCCACCGACCACGGACACCTGATCAGCGATTCGCCGCCATGCCCGCCTACGGACCCAACTACCTGAACGAATCCGGCCCGCCGATTCCCAGCCTGATCGGCTCCAGTCGGGCCATGGAAGAGGTCTATCGCGTTACGCGGCGAGTGGCGCGCAGCAATGCTTCGGTCTTGTTGCTGGGCGAGACCGGCGTGGGCAAGGAACTGATCGCCACCGCGATTCACCAATTGAGCAATCGCGCCAGCGGGCCCTTCGTGAAGGTGAACTGCGGCGCGCTCAGCGAGAGCCTGTTGGAAAGCGAACTCTTCGGCCATGTCCGCGGCTCGTTCACAGGCGCCGTGAACAATCGCATCGGCCGGTTCGAAGCGGCCGACACCGGCACGATCTTTCTGGATGAGATCAACTCGACCACGCTGCATCTGCAGGTCAAGCTCCTGCGGGTCCTGCAGGAACATGAGTTCGAACGCGTGGGAGATACCCAGACCATCCGCGCCGACACACGGGTGATTGCCGCCAGCAACCGCAACCTGATGGACCTGGTGGAAGCCGAGCGTTTCCGCGAGGATCTGTATTGGCGGCTAAATGTAGTCCCCGTCGAGATCCCGCCGCTGCGGATGCGCCGCGAGGATATTCCGGCGCTGGTGGCGCACTTCCTGAACTACTACAACGAAGCCAACGACCGCTACGTGGCCCATATCCAGCGGGAGGCGATGGAAGCGTTGCAGGAGTATCATTGGCCCGGCAATGTGCGGGAACTACAGAATTACGTCGAGCGGGCCGTGGTGATGGCCGAAGGCGATGAGTTGACCCTGGCACTGCTGCCTGATGAGGTCACCGGTAAACAGGCCCCGCGCCGGGGTATCATCCAGGGCGTGGACCTGGCCACCCTGACCCACGAGTTGGTCCAGCAGGGATTGGCCGACTCGACAGAGGACGCAGGGGATCTGCATGACAAGATTGTCAACGGTGTTGAGCGGGAGTTGATCACGCAGGTCATGCAAGTCTGCAACAACGTGCAAACCAAAGCGGCCTCGAAACTGGGCATCAACCGCAACACGCTGCACAAGAAGCTGACGGAATACGAATTGGCGGAGGAATAGCCCGTTGGCTAAGGACTGCCAAAGAATTTGCTATTTCTAACCGCCAACGGTATATTCGGCGCGCGGCTGGGATTGGCCCATCGTCCTGATTTTGAAGAAGGAGTGCGACATGACCGAGACCCCCTTGACCCGCCGAGATTTCATGCGCGAGAGCACCGCGGCGGCGGTGGGCGCTGTGGCCCTCTCGATGGCGACGACTACCGTCCACGCTGGCAACCCGTCGAACGCGGACACCAGCAAAATCCTGAACTACAACCCGGACATGGAGTATCGCCGCTGCGGGAAGACCGGCCTGATGGTCTCGGCTGTGGCCTTGGGCGGTCACTGGAAACGGTTGATCAAGATCATCGGCGGAGCGGAGCCGCCCGGCTGGATGACGATGGACATCGAGCGGGCCGATTTCCAGAAGAACCGCACCGAGGTGGTCAGCCGCTGCATCGAACGCGGAATCAACTACGTGGATGCCTGCTGCCGCGAGGAAATCCTCGCCTACAGCAAGGCCCTGCAGGGCCGGCGCGACAAGATGTACTTCGGCTACTCGTGGCACATCAAGGAAAGCCGCTTCGAGGAATGGCGCTCGGCGGCCAAGCTGAAGCAAGGTTTGGAAGCCGGCATGCAAGAGGCCGGCTTGGACTACGTCGATCTGTGGCGGATTAGCCTGCTGACAGAAAGCAACCGGCACAGTCAGCCGGAGATCGACGCGGTGGCGGAGGCCTTGGACTGGGCTAAGAAGTCGGGCCGCGCCCGCTTCATCGGCGTCTCCTCCCACGACCGGACACATCTCAAAGCGTTGATTGAGAAGTATCCGCAGCAGATCGAGGTCATGCTGACGCCCTACACCGCGCGCACCAAAGTGGTCGAGGATGAAACCGGTCTGTGGGCGGCGATCAAGAAAGCGGACGTCGGCTGGTTCGGTATCAAACCTTTCGCCAGCAACTCGGTGTTCCAAGGCGACAGTTCCCCGGACAGTCCGCACGCGGCGGAAGACAGCCGGCTGGCTCGGTTGGTTCTGCGGGCCATCTTGTGTAACCCGTCCATCACCGCGCCGATGCCTGGCATGATCACGCCCGCCCAGGTCGATAACGTGGCCTTGGCCGTCAAGGAACGCCGTGAGTTGGACGGCGCCGAGCGGGCGGAACTGGAAGGAGCGATGGACCGGGCCTTCGCCAACCTGCCGGCCAACTACCAGTGGCTGAAGAAGTGGGACTACGTCTGAACCCGGATTATTCGTGCTCCTGTAGGCCGGAACAAGCAACCGGAAGCACTGCCGGAACTTCGGTCGCTTCCGGCGTGTGGCGTCTGCACCAAGCGGGTTCTTCCTGCGAGCGTCGGTTGCGCCGTTCCGGCATAGCTTTGCGCGACCTCGTTCCGGCCTACATAATCCGGGCTGAACGTCCGCGACAGGTGTCTCGCCTTCAGGATCGGCGCATCAATAACTGTCGGGGTTTCAAAGTAGTCATCACGCTCCGCCGTGATGACATGTCATCACGGCGGAGCGTGATGACTACTATGTTTGCGACACTTATTGATGCGCCGATCCTTCAGCTCTGAAGTGGTCATCACGAGGACGGTGTCTCACCCCGGATTGAGAACGAACGAATTCAGGCCGCTTTGAATCGTCGGTGGAGAAATATGCAGCGCCCACGCCGCCGCCACCGCCGCTAACACGCCGCTCCAGATCGCTGACCCGTGCAGGTCGGTCGACGCCAGGTCGGCCAGTAGCTCCTCTTGGTCGCCGTGCGAGGCAATGACGGAAGTTCCGCGGATGAAGACCGCCTTGCCGCCGCGCGCCCGTTGGGCCCGGACGGCGAGGTGAGTGGGCTGCTCTGCAAACAGCAGGACCTCCCCAGCGCAGGACGTTGGCAGGGCGGAGGCCCAGGCCGATTCCGCAACCACGACTACAGCGCCGTCGCTATCGAGCGTTCCCAGCAGAGCCTGTCGGGCAGCCGCGAGTTCGTCCTGGCTTGCCGACGACGGGAAATTGGCCGCTGTTTCCGCCGGTCCCCCCTCGGCCATGACGACCACTTGGCAACGGTCGAAGCCAAGTCCGTCACGGACCACGCCAGCCTCTGGCGTCTCGAACACCGCGGCCTCGATCAGCGGATGCAACAAGAGATCGGCCGCACTGCGAGCGTCCGCAGCGTTGTCGCTGCGTAGCAATTGTCCGTTCGCGTAGGTCCCGGCAGCACACAC
>JAPLNJ010000080.1 GCA_026692885.1 Planctomycetota bacterium
GTGAACACGATGAGCTGATCGACCAACTCCGCGCTCGGATGGCAACGGCGGAAGCGAAGTGGCTGTATCGCTTGCGTAAGCAGACGATTGAGTTGAGCTACGCCGACCTGAAGCAGCACCGCCGTCTCCGGCGTTTTAACGGCCGCGGCCTTTGCCGCGCCCGCACGCAACTTGGCCTGCTGGTGCTGGTACATAACGGAGTGACCATCGCAAAGGCACGGCCGACCTCGATCAACCAGCCGCAAAGTGACGTAAGTCTGGAAGAAATGGCAGCTTAAAAATGGGAC
Source organism: Planctomycetota bacterium (assembly GCA_026692885.1). The sequence goes on from JAPLNJ010000080.1 coordinate 288, forward strand.
AATCTGCGGAGTACCGGGGCGAGGGAGTTGTTTTCGGCGGGGATTAGCTGCACTGCTCCGAGCGACGGTTGTCATGCGGCGTGCCAGGTATTCAGGATGGGCACCTGGGGCACAGACCTCCTGCCGGTGCGAGAATAGGCTGGAAGCCTATTCCACGTTACCCGCGACTTCGCCACTCGAACCGTGCAACTACCGATGCATGTTCCCGCCGGACGCTTTGGCCAGTTCCCGTTCGGCCATCTCAGTCAGATGCCGCGAGAGGGATTGCAGGGCAGAACCGGCGTGATCCAGCGCCCGAGCTACCCTTAGCAACACGTCGGGACTGGGTGAGGCCGGTGCCTCGGCCCACAAGTGCTCGTCGACCGTGGGTTGGCCCTCGGTCAGGACATTCTCGATCTCGAACATCTTCTCAAACTCGTCCTGGGCTGCTTCGGCACGGGCCGGTTCGGCACCCAGTTCGCTGTAGCCTGGCTCCGTGCCTTCCGTGGGACAGCCTTCGCCTTCCACAACCTGGATTTGCACGCTGTCCGCGTTCTCGCCCCGGTCTCCGCCAGCCTCGTCGCGTCTATAAGCTTCATCATACAAGGGTTCCGTGTACTCCTGGCGCGGGCTTAGGTCACGGTTCTGCTGGTCCTCGCCCTTGTAGCCGTACATGTCCGCCTGGTACGACTTGTCGGTCCCTGCCGACTCGTTCGGAGTATCTGCCGCATGCTCCGCGAAGCGGTAGCGGTGATACTGGTTCGTCTCGCTGTCGTACCAGTAGTCGCTGTCTTCGGAGGCCTGGCTCTCGGCGACTGGTTGTTCACCGGCCTGCTCTTCAGCTGGCGACTGAACCGTCGTCTCGACCTCGGCGTAGGTTTGGTCCTCGACGGACACAACGGCCACGGGCACTGCCTCCTTGCGCCAGCTTTCTTCGCAGTCCCGCGCTTCATCCGGGACGCTTATTTCCTCGAAACAATTGTACGGACCGCAACCCAGGTTCTTCCAGAGCGGGTCGTATTCGCTCCCGATCTGGCCCCAGGCGACGCCTCCGGCCAGGAACAACCCCGTGATCCCGGCAGTCAGAACTGACAGTCCCAAGTACTTGCGTTTCATTGCTCTCTTCCTCCTAACACCCTTCGTTTCCCCACGAATTGGCCACCATGCAGCAACCGCGAATGTGAACAAGTCGGTCGGACACCACCGACGGTGCGGAACCGTAAGGTTCGTATCGGCGTGCATTGATTTGGTGCATTAGGTAAACAGGGAAAGTGGGGATGGATGCGTCGGCATTGGCGCGTCTGGAACGTACAGTCCGTCTTGAAGAACGTTGGGGGACCGGTAGGATATAACGCCGGTAGCGGATGAAAATGGCGGGGTACAGCAATCCCGCCAAGACCGTCGGTGCGTCAGCGTCAAGCGGCAATTCCCAGCGCGCAACGTTAGCCAACGCTTGCCGAGCGTTGCTGTGCCCAGGCAAATCGCTGGCTCGATGCACTCTCCGCGCAGAATCCTCCGCGCAGAATCCTCCGTGCAGAATCCTCCGTGCAGAATCCTCCGCGCAGAATCGTTGTGAACAATCCGGATGAAAACCGGCGGAGGCGATGGGGTCGCCCGTCTTGCAAAGATGAATGGGTTGCGACATGCTGTAGCGACACGTGTCCCACGCCAGCCTTAAAGGAGATCTGTATGCCCTTGTTTGAGGTCGAAACTGACGCACATATCATCATTACGTCGGCCAGTGATGAGGAATCCGCAACCGGCGTGGTCCGCGGAGCCTATCCCGACGAGCAAGTCATTCGTCTCACGCGGCGGCCTCGAGATACGTGGGTAATCTCCAAGAGCGCCTTGGGGATCAGCGAGAAGTCGGAAAAATCCGACCCCTGTAACATCGCCCGCGACTGTCTGTCGAAAGCCGCCGGGGACAAGGTGCATGCCATTCGGCTGTACATGCACGAGACCGGAACGGACTTGGAGCAGGCTCGCAAGGTGATCGAGTCGAACATGGTGATGGGCTGGTAACCGCGGAGCCCGCCGTGAACATTGGTGCCACCTACATCGACGACACGTTTGCCGAAGCGTTCGGCATGAGTTACACGCGGATGGTGCTTACGGCGCACGACCTGTACTGGTTGGACGCTGCGGTGCGAGAAGTCACCGGCTACAGTTCGTCAGTGATTGCGTGTGATGCCGAGGCCGGGTTGGAGCAATTGTTGTCGCCCGGGGAAACACTCGACGGTCGGCCCGGAGCCGCGGTGTTGCTGTTTGGTTTCTCAGCCGATGCTTTGGCCAAAGCGGTCCCCAATCGTACTGGCCAGTGCGTCATGACGTGCCCCTCGACGGCCGTGTTTGATGGTCTGCCGAACGCCGAGAAACGCATTCCCTTGGGCAAGCATATTCGCTTCTTTGGCGACGGCTACCAGAAGAGCAAGCTGGTCGACGGCAAGCGTTATTGGCGGATCCCGGTGATGGATGGCGAGTTCCTGATCCAGGAGGATCTGGGCGTCGAAAAAGGCGTGGGCGGCGGCAACATCATCATCCAGGCCGTAAGCCAAGCAGCCTGTCTGGCCGCGGCACGCCGCGGCGTCGAGGCGCTGGCGGGGCTGGCTGGTGTGATCGCGCCGTTTCCCGGCGGTGTGGTGCGCAGCGGGAGCAAGGTGGGGTCGCGTTACAAGGCCTTGCGTGCCTCGACGTCTGACTCGTTCTGTCCGACCCTGCGAGGCCGTGTGGAATCCAAGCTTCATCCTGAGGCGAATTGCGCGTACGAAATCGTGATTGACGGTGTCAGTCAGGATGCGGTCGGCCAAGCGATGGCCGCCGCCCTGCGGGCGGCAGCCGGGGACGGAGTCGTGGTCATTAGCGCCGGCAACTACGGCGGCAAACTCGGCAAGTTCCACTTTCGACTGCGGGATTTGCTGTAGAGGGGCGCGCAAAAAAAAACGCGAACCGGATCGGGTTCGCGTTTCTGATGTTCGTTTTCGCGGGGCCTGACTGGCACTACGGTGAACATCTTGCGGTTGTCCAGGTCCGCGGTTGTTCTCGTTCCGACGCTCTGCGTCGGAACGCACGCCACGGCCGCTCTGCGTCCTGGGGCCGACGCCGCGGAGCGTCAAAACCCTTGCGTTCCCACGCGGAGCGTGGGAACGAGAAAGGCGGGAAGATATTCACAGCGGTGGGGCCTGACTGGCCAAGACGCCGACCAGCCGGCTACTTCGAGGCGGGCAGCTTACCGTCTTTCAGAAGATCGCCGAAGGTCTTGCCCTCCACCGCGCTCTTCTCGCCTTCGACCTTCTTCAGGGATTCCTTGATCTTGGCTTCATCCGTGATCTTCTCGGCACCCAAGCACTTGCTCAACGCGACCCCGTAGACGTTGCGTTCCTTCTTTTCCTTGCCGGGATGGCAAATCGCGCACTTGGCCTCCTTGGCCTCCTTCACGTTTTCGTACTGCGCGATGAATGTCTTGCAGTAGTTCGGACGCGCCTGGGCTTGGCGGGCCAGAACCACGCCGACAAACAGAACTACGACAGTCAACACACTCAGCTTCACAACTCGACTCATGTCACATCCTCCCACGCTCGTGGCTTGAACTAAAGGCGAAAACCTGTGGCGGTCTGCCGCTCCGGTGAGACAAAAATTCCACGCATCCGGCTCGCAGCCGACGCTGCCCCATTAGAATCCTGCTCCCAAACGCCGTCAACTGCTGGCGCTACGGTAACTAGCCAGCGCTTTGTTGAACACCCACCGGGAAGCCAACAGGCTGACGACCGTGGCCACGACAGCGAACCCCGTCAGTGCCCATTCCCACTCTCCGCGCGGATTCAAAGGTTGCGCCAGCAACCGCGCCGGCACGTTCACCACGACCAACACCGGAATCGCGAACGTGAAGAAGCCCCATAGACCGTATCCCCAGCCACGCTGATAGATCTCCAACGGATAGCGAGAAAAAATGGTGATATAGAACCAGAAATCATACAAAGATAGGTTGCGGCCCAACCAGATGCAGGTAGCGGCCACCGAGATGGTCACGAAATACAGAATCAGCAACGCCGAGCAGAACCGACGCGGTGAGCATGTTTACCAGCGCGGACCAGTCGACTTTGTGGAACGAGATCAGGAACTGCGTGTCGATCGGCTTCAGCAGCGCGAAGTCAAGGTTCCCCGTGCGAATCAACTCGCTGAACTCGTCCGCGTTCGGCATGCAGAAAGTCTGGACGAGGCTGTTCACGAACCAGGTCGTCGCCAGAAAAACAAAGAATTCGTACTTGCCCCAGCCCGTTTCAGGGCCGATCCGGTCCGCGTGGTGGAAGATGATCAAGTAGAATCCGACGTTCATCAGAGTCCACGCAACCGAAGACACCGACTCCAACAGGAAGTTGGTACGGAACGTCATGTCGCGGATCAAACTGTTCCGCGCAAAGGTCAGAAACACCCGGACGTACGACGGTCGGTCCCGCATCATGCGTCCATCCCTGTTGTGGAACAAAGGCATCAGGTAGATTGTTGTTAGTATCTCTCGCGTTTCCGCTCGGAGAATTCGATGTTCGCTCAGCATACCTGCTTCTCGGCCGCAGCTCTATGGGTGTCGGCGCTGGCGGTCCTTACCGGCTGCAGCGCCAACCCGTCAGGGGCCGGCGCGGGCACGGCTCAACCGCTCGCCGAATCTCAACGCGAAACCGCGGACGCCCTGTCACCGGCCCAGTCAGGGCAAACACCCCCGATGGCGGAACCTGCGAAACTGCTCACCGAGGCCGAGTTGTCCGAGGGTTGGATCACGCTGTTCGACGGCCAGACGTTGTTCGGTTGGAAGGCGAGCAGCAAAGCCAATTGGACGGTTCAGGACGGCAGCATCACCGTCAGCGATGGGGAGCAGGGGCTGCTTTGCACCACGACGGAATTTGCCGACTACGCCCTGAAAGTCGACTTTCGCTGCGAGCAGAACACCCACAGTGGCGTCTTCTTGCACACGACGTTAAGCCCGGCGGATCCCGCCAAGGACTGCTACGAGGTCAACATCGCAGGTCCGGACAACCCTTTTCCCACTGGCAGCCTCGTGAAACGTCAGCCGGCCGATGGCACGTGGGAGAGCCGCGACTGGCAGTCCTACGAAGTGACCGTCGAAGGCCCACGGGTGGCGGTCAAGCTGAACGGCCAGTCCCTGCTGGACTATCAGGATCCGCAGCCGCTTCGCCGCGGGCACATCGGATTGCAGTTCAATAAGGGGCGAGTGGCGTTCCGCAACATCAAGCTCAAACCGCTGGGTTTGACCAGCCTGTTTGACGGCAAGAGCCTGACCGGTTGGAACACGTATCCAAACATGGCCGGCAAGTTTTCCGTCAGTGAGGAGGGGTGCCTGCGCGTGCAGGGCGGCCGCGGCCAATTGGAAACCGCGCAGAACTACGCGGACTTCGCCATCCAATGGGAATGCATCACCCATGCTCCCAACGTCAACTCCGGCGTGTTCTTCCGCTGCCTTCCCGGACAGGAGCTGATGGGTTACGAAGCTCAAATCCATAACGGGTTCAAGGACGGTGATCGCTCCCAGCCCGCGGATTGCGGAACCGGCGGAATCTTCCGCCGCCAGGCCGCTCGGCGCGTCGTGGCCGACGATCAGAAGTGGTTCCACGAAACGTTGCTGGCGCACGGGTTGCACGTGGCGGTGTGGGTCGATGGCTACCAGGTTACCGACTGGGTGGACCAGCGCCCGCCGGACGAGAACCCGCGGAAAGGATTGCGTCTGGAGCCGGGGACGGTCATGATTCAAGGGCACGATGCTACAACGGATCTCTCGTTCAGCAAGCTGCAGGCCGCCGAGTTGCCGAAGCGACAGGAGTGAATTGGAACATCATGCTAGACCGTACTTTCGGGTTCATCGGTGCTGGTCAAATGGCGCGCGCGTTGGCGGGTGGCTTCGTACGAGCGGGATTGCTGCGCCCGGAGCAAATCGTGGCGTTCGACCCCGGGGAGGAAGCTGCTCAGCAGTTTGCCGCGGAGATTACCAACACGAGTCTGCTCACGAGCAACGCGCTGGTGGTCCGGGCCGCGCAGGTCGTGTTCGTGGCGGTGAAACCGCAGACGCTGCCGTCCGTCATGCAGGAGGTCGGCGGTGTGTTGCACGAGGACCAATTGCTGGTGTCGATCGCGGCCGGTATTTCGTTGGCGCGACTGACGGCTGGCTTCCGCACGTCACGGGTGATCCGCGTGATGCCCAACACACCCTGTCTGGTCGGCCGCGGGGCCTCCGGCTACGCGCTGGGATCCGGTGCTACCGCCGCGGACGGCGAGCTGGTCGGAAACCTGCTGCGCGCGGTCGGCACCGCGTTCGCTGTGGAGGAACGGTTGCTGGATGCCGTGACCGGGCTGTCCGGCTCCGGGCCGGCGTTTGTGTACATGATGATCGAGGCGCTCAGCGATGGCGGCGTACGCGTGGGCTTGCCGCGTGCTGTCGCCACGGCGCTGGCCGCGCAGACGGTGCTGGGCGCGGCGGAAATGGTGCTGGCCACCGGCGAGCACCCCGCGGTGCTCAAGGACCGCGTCGCCAGTCCCGGCGGGACGACCATCGCCGGGCTACAGGCGTTGGAGAATCACGGTCTCCGCGCGGCGTTGATCGCGGCGGTCGAGACGGCGACGCGACGAGCGGTCGAGTTGGGGCAAGCGTAACGGTAGGGGTCGGGTGTTCAGAAATTCATTTTTTGCGGGCAAACGCCTTGGACGATGGGGCCGCCCCTCTCCGCATTTCTGAACACCCGACCCCCGGGCTGCTGTGGATTCTCGGTTGCGAGGTTTTCGGTGCCATGTCCAGCGTCTTTTGCCTGATCGACGATAAACATGTCCCCCTGTACCGCGTGTTGTGGATCTCGGATCTGCCACATTTCTGCGGACATGACGATTGTCTGTACGAGGGACACTACGAGGTCCGCCTCGAAATGGACGAGTCCGTGTGGGCCAATCGCGAGGAACGTGACGAACTGCTGGCAGCGCTGGAAGCCTGGGCGGGCGGTGGCGGGCCCGGTGGGGGCGGTGGCGAACCCGAGGACGGCTGGCGGTGAGGACCGCCGCAACCCCGTAGGTCAGGCTTTCCAGCCTGACGCCGAACCAGCGTCAGGCTGGAAAGCCTGACCTACAACATGCGAGCATCCCACTCCAAGGTGGATTCCAAGCATGTCCGCAGACGACGCCGAATCCGATCTCCTCCGCCGCGCCGTGGCTGGCGACCGGGGCTCCCTGTCGCAACTTCTGCTGCTCCATTACGACGGTCTGAAGCGTCATTTGGCTGGGCGGATCCCCCGCGATCTGCAACAACTGACCCGCGCCGACGACATCCTGCACCAAACCTTCGTGCGGGCTGCCCAGGCCATCGGCAGCTTCCAATCGCAGCCAGCGGGGTCGTTCCTCGCCTGGCTGAAGACCATCGCGGAAAACCTGATCAAAGACGCCGAGAAACGCCAGCGGCGCGAACGCCGTGCCGCCAGTCCCGCCGGATTGCCTGACGAACACGGTTCGTGGGTGGCACTCGTCGAACAACTGGTGGGCGACAGCACCTCGCCCAGCGGGCGCATCCAGCAGCGCGAAAGCGTTCGCTGCTTGCAGGTCGCGCTGGCCAGTCTGCCTGAGGACCAGCGGGAAGTCATCCAGCGGCATTATCTGCAAGACCAATCGTTCGAGGAGATCGGGCAAGCTCTGGGCCGCACGAAAGACGCCATTCGCGGCACCTGCTATCGTGCCCGAAAGAATCTGCGCGCGCTGCTGGGCCGATCGTCGTTATACTTCAGCGGGTAAGGGGCTGGAAAAGAACAAGTCCGTAGTTTGACCGTAGGACGGATTGGCACTTCGGCCCGATGTTTCGGGGCCGAAGTGCCAATCCGTCCTACCACCGATTCGCCAGGTTATTTCTTTACAGTCCACTAACCATGTTGACCGGCTCCTCAAGTGAACTGCGATCGCAGGAACGGCTGGAACAGATCCGGCAGATCGTCTTCGAAGTCGGACGGAAATGGTCCGACGGTGAAGCGATATCTGAGGGACGGATCGTCATTGAGCATGCGGATCTGCTGCCGGAATTGGCGGAAGAACTCGACAAACTCCGGCGGATTCACGGTGTGCTGGAGGAAGTCGAAGACGCCAAGTACCACCATGCGTTGGCTCGTCTGCGAGCAGACTGGGCCGGGGATCGCGTTCGCGCGGCAGCCGGTGAATTCCTGACGGACTCCGCGACGCCGCCCGATCCCGAATGCGCGGATCGTCGCTCGGCCGAAACCGCCGCGGGGGACGAACCCACGTCCCTGCCCGCGGCGATCGGTCGCTATCGCGTGCGGCGAGTGCTGGGCGAAGGTGCCTTCGGGCGCGTCTACCTGGCCTCCGATGACGATCTGGCCCGCGATGTGGCCGTCAAGGTCCCCCATCCCCAGCAGGTCGCCGCGCCGGAAAACGTCGCCGCCTACTTGGCCGAAGCGCGAATCGTGGCCGGACTGGACCATCCGGCGATTGTTCCGGTCTACGACGTGGGCAGAACCGGCGATGGACGTTGCTACGTGGTCGCGAAGTGGATCCGCGGCAGCGACCTGCAGTCGCGTCTGCGACGGGGAAATGTCTCTCAGGAGGAAGCGGCTCGAATCGTGATGGCCGTGGCCGATGCGTTGGACTACGCGCACCGGCACGGCCTGGTGCACCGCGACATCAAGCCGGCCAATATTCTGCTGGACGCCGAGGGCCGGCCGTTTGTGGCCGATTTCGGCTTGGCGCTGCAGGACCCGCAGCCGGGCGCGCGGCGCAGCTTTGCCGGTACGCCGGCCTACATGAGCCCGGAACAAGCCCGCGGCGAGGCCCATCGCGTCGACGGGCGATCGGATATTTTCAGCCTGGGCGTGGTCCTGTACGAGCTGTTCACCGGACACAAACCGTTCCAGTCGGACGTGCGCGACGAGTTGCTCCGGCAAATCGTCTTCGCCGAGCCGACTCCGCCGCGCCACCGGGATGCGTCGGTCGACGGAGAATTGGAGCGGATCTGTCTGAAAATGCTGGCCAAACGCGCCGCGGACCGGTACGCGACCGCCCGGGAGTTGGTGGACGATCTGCAACATTTTCTGGAACGTGCCGCGTCGAGTTCCTCACGGTCGGCCGCAGCGGTCGGCTTAGACGCCGCCGCCACACTCGCAGTCCCGCCTGTCCCCAAGATCGTGCCCAAGGGCTTGCGGCCCTTCGATGCCAACGACGCCGTCGCGTACTTGACGCTGGTGCCCGGACCGCGTGACCGCGAGGGCTTGCCCGCGAGCATTCGGCAGTGGAAGAGCCGCATCGAACAGGAGGAGGCCGACGAAACGTTTGCGGTTGGCGTCTTGTACGGCCCCTCCGGCTGCGGCAAGTCGTCGCTGGTGCGCGCCGGCCTGCTGCCCCGCCTGTCCGCCCGAGTGCACGTCCTCTATGTGGAAGCCACCGCGGACGACACCGAAGCCCGCCTGCTCCGCAAGCTGTTACGCAGCTATCCCGACCTCGCCACCGTAGGTCAGGCTTTCCAGCCTGACGTCCGAGCGCCCGTAGGTCAGGCTTTCCAGCCTGACGTCCCAGCCACAACTGTCAGGCTGGAAAGCCTGACCTACGAGGCCGCACCCGTCACACTGGCCGACACTCTGGCGGCGGTGCGCAACGGTCGCGGCCCGACGCCGGGCAACAAGCTGCTGATTGTCTTGGATCAGTTCGAACAATGGCTGCACGGCAAAGGCGAGAGCGACCGCTGTCCGCTGGTGCAGGCCCTGCGCCAATGCGACGGTCGACGGCTGCAATGCCTGCTGTTGGTGCGAGACGATTTCTGGCTGGCCTTAAGCCGCTTCATGACCGAACTGGAGATCGACCTGAGCCAACGCCACAACACCGCCTTGGTCGACCTGTTTGACCCGGCCCACGCGCGGCGCGTGTTGGCCGAACTTGGGCGCGCCTACGGACAGTTGCCCGAAGACCTGAGCCAACTCAGCCCGACCCAGGAAGCTTTCTTAGATCGCGCCATCACCGGCTTGTCTCACGCCGACACGGTCGTTCCGGTGCGGCTCGCTTTGTTCGCCGAGATGATCAAGAGCAAGCCGTGGAATCCGGCCACGCTGCGCGATGTCGGCGGCGCCGCCGGCGTCGGGGTGACGTTTCTGGAGGAAACGTTCAGCGCCCGCACCGCGAATCCCCAGCATCGTCTGCACGAGCAGGCAGCCCGCGCGGTGCTTGAGGCATTGTTACCGGAGTCGGGCAGCGATTTGAAGGGCCGCATCCGCGCGTATCCCGAATTGCTCGACATTTCAGGCTATGGCAAGCAGCCGCGCGCGTTCAAGGAACTGATGCGGATCCTGGACAGTGAAACGCGGTTGTTGACCCCGACCGATCCGGGCGTGGCGAGTCGCCCTGCGCTGCCCGCCCAGCCGGGGCAACGCTTCTACCAACTGACGCACGACTACCTCGTGCCGGCCTTGCGGCAGTGGCTGACGCAGAAGCAGCAGGCGACGCGCAGTGGCCGCACGGAACTGTGTCTGGCCGAACGGTCGGCGATATGGAACGCCCGTTGCGAGCGGCGTCAACTGCCTTCGTTGTGGGAATGGCTGTCTATCCGCTGGCTCACGCGGTCGGCACAGTGGACGGCGCCGCAACGGAGGATGATGCGGTCTGCCACGCGTTGGTATACGTTCGGCGCGGGGTTGGTGGCCGCGTTGGTCTTGTTCTTCCTGTCCGCCGGCCTGGAAGTCACCGGTCCGACCCGGGATCTGTTGCTGCGGTTCCGCGTCCGCAGCGCCGCGATCTGGCTAGCGGTGGGGCGTGAGGACGCGGTCTGGCCGCTGTTGAAGCACAGCCCGGACCCGACGCTCCGGACCCGCCTGATTCACGGGCTGAGCCCACTGGTGGTCGACCCGGAGACCGTTGTGGCGCGGAGCGACCGCCAATCCGATGCTTCCATACGCCGCGCGATGCTCCTGGTGGCCGGAGAATTGGTCGGCGACCCGGAAAATCAGACCGGGACGCGGGCCGAGTTGCGGCGAGTTGCGCCGCCTCAGACGCTCCTGGATCGGCTCCTGGCGCTGTATCGCGACGATCCCGATCCCGGCCTGCACGCCGCGGCGGAATGGGCCTTGCGGCGTTATGGACAAGACGAGCAAATTGCTCGCGCCGACCGACAGTTGGCATCGACGGGGATTATCGAGGATCGTCAATGGTACGTGAACGGCCAGGGACACACGTTGGTCGTCATCCCCGGCCCCGCGCAATTTCTGATGGGCGCGCCGGTTGGCGAGGGGCCGGAAGACGCCGACCAGCGACAACACAGCCGGCGGATTCGGCGCAGCTTCTGCATCGCCAGCAAGGAGACCAACGTCGAGCAGTTCCAGCGGTTCCTACACGACAATCCTGCGGTGGAACGCGGGCCGGCTGGCACTGCGGGCCTGTCGCCGGGCCAGCCCCAGACGTTCGTGACGTGGTATGCGGCCGCGGCCTATTGCAATTGGCTGAGCCAGCTGGACGAGGTGCCGCGCGAGCAGTGGTGTTACGTGCCCGATACCGAAGGCCGGTACGCGGCAGGGATGCGTGTGGCAGCCGACTCAGGGGATCGGCGTGGCTATCGCCTGCCCACGGAGGCCGAATGGGAATACGCCTGCCGCGCCGGCGCGACCACGGCCCATGCCTGCGGTGACGCCGTGACCTATCTGCACAAGTACGTCGTGTACCGAGAAACGGAAACGAGTCGACCTCGGCTGATAGGCAGAACGAAGCCGAACGATTTCGGCCTGTTTGATCTGCAAGGCAACGCGGCCGAGTGGTGCCAAGACATCTACGCCCCCTACCCGAACGCCGACGGCCGTCCGTCGTCCGCGGAACGTGAACCAGCCGCACCCAGCGTGCAAGACAGCGACCTGCGTGTCCTGCGCGGCGGGGCCTTTCGCGACGCCGCCGAGCAAGTCCGTTGTGCGGCCCGCGACAAGACACTGCCCACCGCACGCCGCGACACGGTCGGTTTCCGCGTGGCCCGGAGCTATCCGTAAGCCTCAGTCATCGTTTCCCATCAGCAATTTCCCGTCCGCCCGATTCGCCAATTGCTGCAGCACGGCGGTTTCCAGGTTGATCGCGACGTATCCCACGTGGCCGTCCCCAAACACGAACTGTACTCCGCCCGGATGGTGGCTGCTGAAGCCGCCAACCCATAGATGTCCCTCATCCTCGGGGCGTTCCACAGGCGGCCCACCGGCCGTGTGTTGACGCGAGTCGCGTAACTCCTGATCGAGTTGCGTCCCCGTGTTACGCAGGGTCGAGCGGGTGCCGGACATCCAGCCCAGGTCTTTGCTGGAAGACGTCCGAACAGTATCGGTGAATTTCTCGCCGATGAACAGCGTATGCGACGTCCCGTCGCTGATATCCAGGTAGCGCACGGCGCTGTTCAGGAAGAACACGCCTTGGTTGTCGATGTTGATAGGCGCCTCGACATCGTGGTGCACCGCCGCGTAGCTGCCGATCGCGACATCCATGTCAGAAACGGACGATGGATCCGATGGGCACCGCAGGGTGGTGAGTCGGACTTTGCGCACCGTCGCGTTCTTCTCGTCGTAGACCCCCACACCGAAGTCGATGTACCGGTAGGTGTTGATCTCTTCCATGAAGGGGAGGACCTGGGAAGCCCAGTTGTGATGGTAACCTTCCGGGACATTGTGGATCGGCCCGCTCTTATCGACGGTGCCCGGCGGGTAGACGTGGAAGGCCATTTCGTAGTTCAGCACGGCCAAGCCCAACTGCATCAGATTGTTGTTGCATTGCGTTCGTCGCGCTGCTTCTCGGCAGGCCTGAACGGCAGGCAACAGCAAGGCCACCAAGATGCCGATGATGGCGATCACGACCAATAACTCGACCAAAGTAAACGCGGTGCGATGTTTGTGTCTCATGGGGAAACTCCTGAAAACGTCGTTAGAAACTGCTCTTTCGCCCCGAACGGGGCCAAAACAAATCAGCCCAGGGCAAAGCGTCGCGGCGACAGCCGCAGAGCGACGCCCTGGGTACGGTGTCGATTCAGCATGGCAGCCCTGAAAGGGCGTAACAAATCGGTTCATCCCTGACGCATCGTTCCGTACGTCGTAGCCGAAGTCGCCAGACTTCGGGGATTCACGCCAAACACCCGAATTCTGGCGAATTCGGCTACCAAAGTCCTTAGGATCGGCGCATCAACAACTGTCGGATTTTCAAAGTAGTCATCACGCTCCGCCGTGATGACATGTCGTCACGGCGTGACGACTACTATGCTTGCGACACCTATTGATGCGCCGATCCTTAACGGCGTTGCCCCTCTCCCCGGAGTACCGGGGCGAGGGAGCTATTCTTCGTTCACAAGTAACTCTCGTTGACAAACAGTGCGATGGAGCGGGTCGTCGGGGAACCGGGCCTCCACCACAATCCGCTGGCCCGCGCGGGGTGCGGTGGCCTTGGTCACCTGGATCGTTACCGCGCCGGACTGCGTGCCGCCCAGTATCTGCGCAGGAACGACCCAGGTCTCGCCGGGATAGTCGGGCGACTTCGCCAGCCGCCTTAGTGCTCGCTGGGCCCCGGATTCCGCCAGCCAGAAGCACTGCTGTCGTTGGGCCACAACGGTCATCTGCCGATGGTGCATCACGACGCGCTCCACCAACGCGATCCCCAACATGGACGCCACCAGCAGGCACACCAGGACCATCGCCAGGATGGCACCGGAGCGCACTGGCAGGTGGCTTAGTTTCTTACCTACCATCGCAGCACCTCAAGGTTTGGACGCCAGAGCATGGGGCGGAAACAATTGCACGGCTGCGTCCACACGACACGTGCCGGCTCCGCTGGGCATGGACGAATTGGCTTGATCCAAATCCAACACGAGCGAGACCAACGGCACCGGGCGTTCTGTCTGCACTTGCCAGCGTCCCACAGCCGCCGCAGGCAGACGGTACGTCTCGCGATGCCGAACTGTCTGCTGGTGACGCAGGACGCGATCGATGCGTCCCGACTGTAGCGTGTATTGAACGGTTTCTTCGTCGGGCAAGACGAGCGACAGCACGCTCTGCGGCGGCGTCTGCTCGCCCACGTCGGCGGTGGACGCAGACGTGGCCTGATGCGAATCCTGACGCAGCTGCACGGTCAGTCGTTCCAGTTCGCGGTCCGCATCCAAGGCCACCCCCACCTGGCGTTCCGACCGAGCCATCGTGTGCAGGGTCAGACCAATGGTGCTGAGTGTGACTCCGAACAACGTGATGGCGACTAGGACCTCCACGAGTGTGTGACCGCGGCGGGTTCTCATGGTCCGACCTCCTCGTCACGAAATCGCCAGGCCACCAATCGCACCGGCTCACCCCGCAAGCCGGCAGCAGTCGGCCAGTCGATCCGGATACCGATGCGTTGACTGTCTGCATCCTCGGAATGCACCTCGACGTGCAGCGTCGCGTCCGGCAGGCGGCGCTGGCAGGCCTCCGACAGCCGGATGTCGGCCAGCTTTTCCGCCGTGATTTCGGCCCACGGGCGGGAGGCCAAGTCTTCCATCAAGTTGCCGGCCTCTTGCACGGCCGCCGTCCGCTGTTGGGCGAGTCGCCGCTGCTGTGCGACCATCGCGAGCAATTGCGCCACGCCCACCATCGCCGCCAGAACAATCAGGATGGCGATCAGAACCTCGTGCAGGATGAACCCCTCTCGTTCCCACGCTCCGCGTGGGAACGCCAGCCCCGACGCTCTGCGTCGCGTCCACGTGGTCGCGTCTCTCCGAGACGCGAAACCCGGTCTCGGAGAGACCGGGCCACGTGAAGCGGGTAAATTTCCGTCCGCGTGCTTAAGGCTTCCCGCGGGAAACGAACTGAGATGTAATGCGTTCATGACAGACTTTGAATCAGCGAGAACAGAGGAAGCAACACGCCTGCCGCCACGGCAAAGACACCACCGCCGTAGAGCATCACGACCAAGGGGAATGCGACATTCAGGAACGCGCGGAGCCGATAGGCAGACCGGCGTAGGCTACTGTCCGCCATTTCATCCAGGGCCCACGCCAGGTTCCCGGTGCGAGCGGCCGCCTGAAACACCGCCTGCTCCGGCCGCCGGATCACACCGGCCTGATACAGGCAGTCGCACCAGTCGGCGCCGTGATCGATGCGTTTGGCCGACCCTTCCAGCCGGCGCCGCAGACTGCGCTGCGGAAAATAGCCTGCCAGCAAACGGACCATTTCCGTCAACGGGCGTTCTTGCCGGACGGCGGTGGCCAACCAACGCAAGATGATGGCACAGTCCGCCCGCCACCACAGCCACCCCAGTCCAGGCAATAAACGCGTGGACCAGCCAGCGTAGTGCAGCAAGGCACCCACCAAGAAAACCAGGACCACAAGGACCAGCAACAGGAATAGGGGCCCGCTCTGGACGGCGAAGCTGGATGCCGCAATGATGCCCTGGGTCACGGCCGGAAGCTTCAGGCCAAATTCCTGGAAAATTTTATGAAATATGGGCATGATCTTGACCAAAATAAAGGTCCAGATGCCCAAGCCGAAAACCACGAGGAATCCCAGGTAGAAAAGCTTCTCGGTCGTGCTTCGCAACAGGACCTCAAATTCATCCGATCGGCCCAACGCCTGTCGCAGAGCAGGACCCAGCTGTCCGGTCTGCTGTCCGAGATCCGCCGCCAGCAAGACGGCGGGCGGGCACCGATGCCCGGACCGTCGCAGGGCCAAGGCCAACGGCAGGCCGGCTTCCAGGTAGTCCGCCAAATCGAGTGCCCGATTGCTCAGGCGGCCGCCCTGTTCGGCGGCAAAGGCACGGGCTGCCGCGTCCAACGGGATGCCCCGCTCGGCGGCAATCATCAGGTTCCACAGCAGCGTTCGCAGTTCCAGGTTGCGATTCCGGCCGCGGATGCAAAGCAGGACGCTGGCCGTGGCCAACCAGCCAAACAAGCACGCCACATGCGTCATCAGGCCGACCAATGCAAACAGGCCCACCAGCAACAAGGTCCAGCCCAGCACCGCCAAGCCGAGCGTCAAGGAGCCCTCGCGAGTTCCTCGCGTTCGCGTCTGGAGACGTGATTTCGCCCACAAACTCGCCAGTCCGACGAGCATGAGCACGGGGGGGCCGAGTGCTAAGACAAAGTTAGGGAGCATGATGAAGTTAGGGAGCATGATAAACGACCGTCAAGAAAGACCTTGCACCAGATTGATCATCGGCATGAACATCGCACCGACGGCGAACAGGACCAAGCAGCCGATCGCGATGAACAGGACCGGCGGCAGGGCCATCTGCAGCAGCAGGGACCGCATGCGGACGCGTTCTTCGAGCATCTCCCGACCTGCGCCCAAGGCTTCCGCCAAGGTCCCGGTTTCTTCCCCCCAGCGGACCAGCGGCACCAGGCAGGCCGGCCATTCATGCCCGCTCGCCATCAACTGCGACAGACTACGTCCACGCGCGATGCCGTCGGCCAGTTCTAACGACATCGCGCCAACATGCGAGTTGGAGATGCCTTCCGCGGCCAGTCGCAGCGATTCCAGGAGCGGGACTTGGTGCTCCGTCAGGACCCGCAGCAAACTGGACCATTCCACCACGCCCGACCAATGCCACAGGGGCCCGATGACCGGCAGCGTCGTCAGCAGGTGCTGCCACCGCGCTGAGCCCAGGCATGCGCGCAGCACTCCCGTCACCAGCAAGACCAAGACCGCAAAGCCCGCCAGGACCCAGAGTCCCACGCCGCGCCACCAGAAGAACAACTCCGTCGTCAGGGGCAGTTTCAAACGGAACTCGATGAGCATGCGTTCACACGCGCCGCCCACGTGCACAGTGATGAACAGAAGAATCAGCAGTCCCAGGCTGGCCACCACCAAGGGATAGGCCAGTCCCGTCATCACGCTACGCCGCAGCGAGCCGGCAGCCCGTTGGTGTTCCACGAGTTCCGACAGCGCGCTCCCCAGTCGGCCAGTCCGCACGGCGGCGGCCAGCAGTCCGCAGACATGACGCGGAAAGAGCTGGGGCACGGAGGTCAGCACATCCTCCAGCCGCCGGCCCAGGTCGATTTGCTCGGCCAGCCAGTACGCGGCTGCGGCCAGCCGCCCGCTGTCGCATTCGTCCGCCGCGGCACGCAGCCCCGATGCCAGCGGTAACTGGGCGGCGCTCAAGTGGGCCACCTGCGCCGCCAACTGCTCCGCCTCGCTGTCCGTCAACCGCGAAAAGATGTCCGGAGCCTTATCCGGCATTGGGTGGTCCTCGTTCTGCGATGTATTGCGGCCCGTAGCCATGTTTCCACTTCCGTCGTGCGACTCAGTCCTAGGGTTCATTAAATAGTCTCAGCCAGGTCGTACATAAGTCTCCAGATTGGTCCGAAAGTGGCCAACGCCTGCACCAAAGTCGCGGTGCCGCCGAACAGCACTGTCAACAGGATCGGCAGGTAGATGGCCGTCCAACCGGCCACGCGGGCGGCCCGCTCCCGATAGGCGACTGCGGTGCGCGACAACGCTTGGCTGAGTTCCGTTGCTGGCTGGCTGGTGGTCAACAACCAACCGAGCAACGGCGGGAACTCTGGCGGCAGACTCTCGCGTCCCGCCACCACTTCACCCCGTCGCAATCGCTCGGCCAATGTCCGCGAACTCTGCCGCAGACCGCGGTCGCCGCTGGCATCGGCGGCCAGCACAAGGGCTTCGGGGACCGGCACCTGCTGTTTAATCAGGAGCGACAAAACCTCGGCAAACGCCGCGAGACGCCCGTCCCGCAGCGCGCGTCCCACGGTCGGCCAACTGCCCGGCCAAAGCCGTGAGCGGCATGTCGTCGCCCCTCGGCTCTGTGACCAGAAGACGCGGCTCGAACGATACCACCAAACAGCCAGCAGCGAGATGACGACTACCGGCAGCCAGATCGCCCACCACGAAGCGGTCGAGCCGAGCCAAGCCATGGTCGTTAACAGCGGCTGGGAAGTCCCCGTTAGACTTTGATAGGTCCGAGCCGTGGTCGGCATCAAACGCGTCACCTGAAACACGAACATCGCGTAGGCAAAGGCCACGACCAGCAAAGGGTACAGCAGTGCAGCGCCCAAGAGTTTGCGCGATTCCGCCACGCGCCGGGCTGTGGTAGACAGGGATTCCAGAGCCGCCGACAGGTGCCCGGACCGCAGGCCGGCGGCGACCACGGCGCGCCACACGGGCGGAAAACGCGTCTCGTCGCTGGCCAGGATTGCCGGCAGACTCTCTCCCGCACTCATCCGTGCGCCCAGGAACACCGCCAAGTCGCCGGATCGGCCGGGCAGATCACGGCCCACCTCGGCCAGTCCTCGCTCGACGGGAATACCGGCCCGCACGAGCGCCGCCAGTTCGTCGTTGAGGGCAATCAATTGCTCCAACGAGATGGCGCCCGCATTGCCTGCTCCGCGATTGTTCACCAGTGAGACCTCCGGCTTGGCCAACGCACTATCCTGACAGTTCCTTAACGACGCAACTTCGCCGCGCGCACGCCAGAACTCCGAAATTCCTCGGTTACACCGGTTGTGTATCGCGGATCTAGTCGCTAGGATTCCTGTGGTTGCGGAAGGAATGCTAAGCCGTGCTTATGGCAGGGCTTAGCGTGAGTGCGTCGAACAGTTCCCGGCGGAAAGTGGATGCTTGGGCCGCGAAGGTGAGCAGCTATGTCGCTTTTTGGAGACGCTCGATACCGGTGGCGCGAGACCTATTTCGTGCTGTTTCACGAATCTCACCGACCCAACGCCCAGGCCATCGCCGAGGCGTTGCAGGAGATCGGCGGCGGTTTTCAAGTGACGGAAGTGCAGACCGGCGAGGACGAGGAGTTTGAGGCGCTGACGGTCGCTTCGCCCAGCGATTTCTGCGCGATGGATATTTCCTACGTCGACGGTGAGGAGGTGGCCGAGCAGGTGGTGGAACTGAAGCAGGAACTCAAACGCTCCGCGATCACGAAGCGAGAGCAGACGCAATTGGACAAGCTATCGACCTGTGACGCCCGGTTCGACATCTTTCACTTCGAGCGAGTCTCGGCGGGCAACACGGGAGAAGAAGAAGAGGATGCGTGCCTGGATCCCGGCACGCTGCTGCTGGTGCTGAAACGGCTGGCCAAGCTCTGTCGTGGCATTCCCGTCGATCCGCAGTCGGGGATTTTGATGTAGTGGAATCTGTCTGGAGAGGAGAACATGTTAGCCAAGGAAATCAAACCGGGTGCGGTGGTGAATTACAACGGGGCGCCGGTGCTGATCCAGTCGGTCACGGTCCAATCGCCGTCGGCTCGCGGTGCCGCTACCTTGTACAAGTTTCGTGGCCGCAACCTGGTCACCAAGCAGAAGACTGATCTGACGCTCAAAGGCACCGAGTCCTTGGACCTGGCGGATTTCGCCCGCCGCGCCGTGAGCTTCATGTACAAGGACGCCTCGCATCTGCACGTGCTGGACCAGACAGACTACAACGAGTACGCCTTGCCGTTGGAAGAAGTCGAGGAAGAGGTGAAGTACATCACCGAAGGGTTGGAAGGCCTGCTGGCACTGATCTACAACGGCGAGTGTGTCGGGTTGCAGTTGCCGGTCGCGGTGCCGTTGAAGATCGTCCAGTGCGATCCGGCCATCCGCGGCAATTCGGCCACGTCCCGCACCAAACCCGCGACCCTCGAAACGGGCATGGTCGTCCAGGTGCCGGAGTACATGAAAGAGGGCGAACTGGTCAAAATCGACACGCGGAACGACGAGTTCCTGTCGCGCGCGTAGCAGCTACAGTCGCTTGCCGATTTGGGCGACCAACGTCTTCTCATCCGGAAACTCACCGGTCTTGAGCTTCGAGTAGATCAACTCGCCGTCGACCGTCACCTCGAAGCAGCCGCCTCCCGAAGGCTGCAGTTCCAAGCCAGTAATTTTCTGTTTGTAACGACTCAAGAGCTTTTCCGTCAGACTGACGGCTTGGGGCTCGTAGTTTCAGAGAGAACAGTAACGCAGATGGATCTTCATGGCTCGTAACCTCCTAGTTTCGGATGCTGCTCCACGAGGGTAATCAGCCGGTCCACCGCAGGGTTTTCGACGACGTCCACGCCGCCGCCGATCCAGCGGACTTCCACCCGGTCAACCCGCTCCCGCCGGCCCAGGCCAAAATGCAGTCGCGTGCCGAAATGGCTTTGATAGCTCCGCCCGCTATGCACCTCATCGATCTGGACGAGGTCACCTGCCACCACCTTGACGCGAGCGCCTACACCGTCGCGATTCGTGCGGACCCCCTGCAAGCCAATCTGTAGCCAGTGGTTGTCTCGGATGGAATCGTTGCGGAGGACCGTCGGCTCGCACCGCGAGTTGAGCACGACGACATCGATGTCGCCATCGTTGTCCAAGTCATCGAAGGCCACCCCGCGACTGCTGCGTTGGACCTGCAGCCCGTCGCCGCTCTGGGCGGAAACATCGACGAACGTCCCCTGACCCGTGTTTCTCAGCAGGATGTTGCGGACCTCGTACGAGGTGACATCGCTGAACAGGTTCACGTTGTCATACAGATGACCGCAGGCGATGTAGATGTCGCGGTGGCCGTCGTTGTCGAAGTCGATCAGGCCCGTGCCCCAGGTGACATGGGGCAGCGTGCCGGTGCCGGCACGCGTCTGCAGCGTGACGTCGTCGAACAGTTGCCGGCTCCGATTTCGGTACAGGGTGGCCCACTGATCCTGATACGAGGTCACGTAGAAGTCGAGCAAGCCGTCGTTGTTGTAGTCCGCGCACTCGACGCCCATGTTGCCATGCCGCTCGCCGTGCAGGTCGTAGGCCACCCCTGTCAAGAGTCCGACTTCCTGGAACTTGCCCGTGCCGTCGTTTTCGAACAGGAAGTTCCCCATCGAATCGTTGGCCACAAAAATATCCGTGTCGCCATCGTCATCGAAGTCGGCACAGATGGCTCCCATGCCGCGGCCCAGGTGCGCGGCGATGCCGGACGCTGCACTGTCGTCGGTGAACGTCCCGTCCCCGTGGTTGCGATAGAGTGTGGAGGCCACGGGCCGATAGTGCGAGGGGCCGGCGTACACGTGATGTCCCATCCACACGTTGTGGACGTGGGTCTGGTACGTGAAATCGAGGTAGCTGGCCGCATACAGATCCAGGTTACCGTCCCCATCCATGTCCAGGAAACAGACCCCCGCGCCCACCTTCTCGGCCCTGCCCGCGGTGCCTGTCTCGCGCGTCACCTCGGTGAAGGTGCCGTCCCCGTTGTTGCGGTAGAACACGTTGTGGCCGAAGTTGCTGACGTACAGGTCCTGAAAGCCATCGTTGTCGTAGTCGGCCACGGCAACTCCCATCCCATAGCCCAGGTCTCCGACCCCCGCCTGTTCGGTCACATCCTGGAATTGAAAACCGCCGCTGTTCCGATAGAGCGCGTTCCGTGGCGGTTTGTCGACTTTAGTCCCCTGCAGCGGCGCGCCGTTCACGAAGTACACGTCGATCAAGCCGTCCCTGTCGTAATCAAACGTGGCCAGCCCGGCGGTGACCGTCTCCACGATGTAGCGCCGTCCGGAACTGCCATCGGTATGCCGAAAGCTGATTCCCGTCTGGCGCGTGACGTCGTGGAGCAGGATGGGACTCTCCGCCGCCGCCGGCAGTACGAGCAGACACAGGCAGACGCTCGCCGACAGGCGGCGAACCAGCGACTGGCGTGAAAGGGAGGGAGGCATAAGTAACTTCAACAGAATCTCAACCGTGAGCGGTAGCTGCCGCGTAACCGAACGCAACCAGGCGCGCGGGGGCCGTCAGACTTTTTTCGGTACGACGAACGGCTGACGGTACTCCCGCGTCAGGAGTTTGTCCGCCTCCGCGTCGCCCACGAACTTCTCCGTCTGCGGGTCGAACTTCAGCGGGCGGCCGAGCCGATAGGTAGTGCTGTCCAACTTCACGTCCAGACCGACCAGTAGATCTTGGAACCAGTCGAACGTCTTCCGGACCTCTTCGTTGTCGCCCAGTTCCGCCGGCCGCTTCGCGAACGAGGTGTCCTGACCCAGGCGATACGAGATGTTCGCCAGGTGGCACAAGGCCGCGGAATAGTGGCCTTCCAGGATCTGCGCGTCCTGGTCCTGCGTTCGCCGCGACCGTACGCAGGCGATGAAGTTCTCGAAGATGCTGCCGCCCGGACCACGCGGCGCCGTCGGGGCCTTCACCTCCGCGGGCGTCACGATCTCGATCGGTTCGGCCGAGCCTTGCGTGTCAAACACGCGATCCTGCCGCCCGCCCTCCGTCTTGAACTCCGTCACTTCGAAGATCATCTTCGTCGGACCAAAGTCGAACACGGCGAACTGCAGATTGGGCGTCTGACCCTGGTCGTTCCAGACGAACCGGCCGCCGACGCTGATGACGGCCTTGGGGAGTGTCGCGTTGGGGATCAGCCAGCGCGTGGCATCCATGGCGTGCACGCCGTTGTTCCCGATGTCGCCATTGCCCGTGTCCCAGAACCAATGCCACTTATAATGGACCAGGTTCTCGTGATAGGGCTGTTGGGGCGCCGGACCGAGCCAGAGGTTGTAGTCCAACTCTGGCGGCGGATCCTTGGGCTGCTGGAAGCCGATACTGCCGCGGACTCGGTAGCTGCGTCCGCGAGCGACCAGCAGACGCCCGTGTTTCCCCGCGGCGATGTCGCGCGCCAGTTGCCACGCGCCGCCGCTGCGCTGTTGCGTACCGTGTTGCACGATTCGCTGATACTTCCGTGCGGCCTCGACGCACTGGCGGCCCTCGAACACGTTGTGGCTGCACGGCTTCTCGACGTACACGTCTTTCCCCGCCTGGCAGGCCCAGATCGTCACCAGCGAATGCCAATGGTTGCAGGTCGCCACGGAGACGGCGTCCAGTTCCTTGTCCTCCAGCGCCTGGCGGATGTCCTGGAAGCACTTGGGTTCTTTGCCCCCCTTGCTTTGGATCTGCTTGATGCGGTTGGCATACAACCGGCGGTCGGGGTCGATCAGATGCGTCACTTGGACGCCGGGGATCTTGAGGAACTCGTTGATGTGGTCGCCACCGCGGCCGTTGATCCCAACCACTCCCAACCGGATGGTGTCGTTGGCTCCCAGCACATTGCCCGAGGACTTGGTGCCGGCAATGGTAAAGGTCGCCGCGACCCCGGCGGCCGCAGCTTGACGAAGGAACGTGCGTCGAGAGTGGCGTGTCATGTCAATTCTCTCCTTGGCGTTGAGATCCCACACAGCAGCGAGAAACGTATCCACCCCGCCCCGTACAGCACCGTTCGGAGAGACAACCTGGCCATGACACCTCCAAAGGAATCCGGAGGCGGTGAGTTCTACGTGGTCGTTCAACCGCAAGCGGGATAACACCGATCCTCGGCTAGACGACACCCAGTTGTCAACGGGGTACTCTGTCAGTTGTCAGTTGTCAGTTGTCAGTTGTCAGTTGTCAGTTGTCAGTTGTCAGTTGTCAGTTGTCAGTTGTCAGGGGTCAGGGGTCAGTTGTCAGGGGTCAGGGGTCAGGGGTCAGTTGTCAGGGGTCAGGGGGCAGGGGGCAGGGGGCGCGAGGGGTAGACGGTCGAAGGCCGTGCGAATACGTCTCCCCTCGCCCCGGTACTCCGGGGAGAGGGGCCGGGGGTGAGGGGCGCAAAATTGGGGAGTCGGGCGTCAAACGGATGGTCCTGTTTTCGTTCCGCCCCCATCCGGGCTTGCCCCGGGGGAGCGAGGTTTCTGGACTACTCCACGGGTCCGCGACCGCCTCACTTCTTCCGCCGCCTCCCGCCCGCCGCCGGAGGCGGCGGGCGGGAGGCGGCGGAAGACAGCATGGCTAGCGTCTGCCGACGTAGTGTACGAAACCTAATTCCACCGGGGCAAGCCCGGATGGTACGAGGTTAAGCGGAACCTCCGATCCCCACTGGGCTTGCCCCAGTGGACAAGAGGTTTGAAAACCAAGGCCGCGTACCGCAACCACACCCCGTCCCCTTCGCCGCATTCACCGCCGCCGCAGGCGGCGGTGAA
>JAPLNJ010000081.1 GCA_026692885.1 Planctomycetota bacterium
ATCCCACAGATCACGGCGGTCGGGGTAGTCCTTGACGGCCGTCTCGTAATACGCCAAAGCTTCGCCCCAGCGGCGTTGTGACTCCAGGTCGGTCCCCCGCTGGAAGACTTGCTGGATGCCGGATTCGTCGGACAACGCTTCGGTCGGAATCCGCACCTGGGCGTGTGACCGAACGGGGACGAATCCGAGCAGCAGCATCGCTGCCAGCGACGCGAGAACGAACTTTGTGAGCGGCGAGGGGCACAAAGGGCGCAAAACATCACGCCGGTTGTAACACATGGTTGTTTCCATCAAGGAGGCATGAGCGAAAACCGGTCGCACGGACCAACGCTTCCTCAAAGAAGCGAATTTCCTACGGCAGCTGCGCCGTTTCAGGATGTCCAGCATACTTGTGCGGCCGAAGGGAGTTTGGTCGGACCCGATTTCGGCATGGGTGAATATAGGCCACGCTTTGCCCACGGTCAAAGAATCCCGGGTGGTTCTTGGCCCCTACGGTCTCCGCTGTCCGCAGATCCGGAACGGCCAGGTTCCACGGATCCGGAATAGCGGTGACCTTACCGCAAGATCCTGAGTTTCCGCTCGCACATCCTGGCGTGACGCTGCGTCTTGAACCGACGCTCGCGAAGGCATCCAGCGAATACTACGCAGATCCCACCTCCCAGGCAAATCCTGCGTTAAGAAAATTCGTAGCGGAAGTCGTGAGACTTCCGACGTTTCGTGATCTAGCGGCCCAACCGGTCTTCTGCAAACGTGTTCCTGCGCAGCGGTTCCTTGATGAATCGCGGCAAGACCGGTAAAATGGCGGTACGCTGGAATCGAACGCTGGCTCCGGAGATAGGGATATGAAGTTAACACTGAAGTCCGCGGAAGGCGATTTTGTCCAAGTCTCACTTTCGGGTCAGGTTTCGCAACGGATCCTGCTCCCAGCAGAAGATTCACTGGCGAGACTGTTGGGCCTCGACTGCTACCGTCGTCGGTTGCTCCTGGATTTGAGTGACGTTCAAGTGATCGACTCCAGCGGCGTGGGCTGGTTGCTGGGGTGCCAGAAACGGTTTCGCGCGCAAGGCGGCCAAATGGTGGTCCACTCGTTCTCGCCACTCGTCCGCGAAATCCTGGAGACGCTGAAGATGCACTTGGTCTTGCTGATGGCCGACGACGAGCAGCAAGCACGAGACCTTGCGACCAAGGCGAAGTAGGGTGGGCCAAGTACTCGCGGCCCACCATCGAAAGAAAGGCCATTTTGTTAGAATTGGTGGGCCGCGAGTACTTGGCCCACCCTACCGTGAATCGTGTTTGCACATTTTTTCACAGCCTCGGAGCGTGGGAACGAGAGCGGCGCGAAGATGTTCACAGTTCCACGACGTCGCCCTCTCAGATCCTGACCAATCGCTTCTTTCTCACCGATTCGGCCTGTTTGTGACTCAGGATGATCGCGTCGCGTGCCAAATCCCCCGAGAGCGTCGGTGAAGATTGATTGGTGCCCACGCACCGGAGGACCTCTTTAATCTCGGCCACAAAGGCCTGCACCGGATCGCCCCCGTCAATCATCGGCCGGATCACGTCCCCCTTGTCCGTCAGGATTTTCAAGGGCATGGCCTCGCTCGTGTCGCTGAAGGACGCCGATTCGTAGTGCAGCGTCGCCTTTTCAAGATGGATCTCGAAACCGTGCGTGAAGGGCCGTCCCTGCTGGTCGATGACCCCGGAAACAGCGGTGACCACCAGCGACGGATCGTCAAAATGAAACTGAGTGTTACAGTACGAGACGGCCTCGCCTTTCAGCCGGCCCTGGCTGAGCACTGCCGTGGGCATGCCGAACAGCATGCGAATCAGATGGGCGTCGTGGATGTGCAGATCAATCAGCGGTCCTCCGACCCGGTTCAGGTCGTAGAAGTCCTTGAGCCACAACGGATCCGAGATGACCCGCTTGAACGTCCCGCCCAGGAGTTTGCCGTACTTACCGCCGCGAATCAACTTCACAGCGTGGGCGTATTCGGGGAAAAAGGGGAGGACATGCCCGATCAGCAGCTGTTTGCCGGCCGTTTGCGCCGCCTCAACCATGCGGCGGCAATCTGCCGTCGTCAGGGCCATAGGCTTCTCGCACGACACATGTTTGCCAGCCTTCAGCGCCATGCATGCCGCCCGGGCGTGTGCGCTCGGCGGCAGACAGATGTCGATCATGTCCAGGTTGGGATCGGCGACCAGATCTTCCAATTGGGAATACTTCGCCATTCCCGACAGATCCACCATTTCGCCGGGCGGTCCGAAGTTGCCCTTGATGCTGCGCCAGTCGCCAGCCAGTCTTGTCGCATCTTGTTCACAGACCGCCACTAACTTGACGCCGCGGATGCGTTGGTAGGCCAGATAGTGGATCCAACCCATAAACCCCAGACCGGCAATTCCGACTCTAATCATGATCTATCCCTCGCACAATCGATGGTGAGAAGAGGTCTTCAACCGCCGCGCCAACGGCGAGCGACCGACGACGGCCCCGCTGCCTCGTCTGCGTAGGCCGCCATTGTAGAATCCGCGGCAGCACTGGTCCATCCGTCGCCGGAGGATGTAGGCGAAATTGCCCTGGGACGTCGGCCAGGCAGGCGGCTGCCCAACGCCGCTTACTCTGAGCGGAACGGCGCTAGCCCAGTGCCATCTACTTTGGGACCATTGGGGGCGTTTTTTGTTAGCGGAGCGGCGCAAGCCGCCCGGTTTTCCGACTGTAATACCGGACGGCTCGCGCCGTGCCGCCACAAAGTAGATGGCATTGGGCGCTAGCCGCCAGTGAAGACTGGCTGCGTTTTCTCGCCTAAGACCCGCGGCTAGCGCCTTGCGGCTCACCATGTCCGAGTGCAAAGCAAGTGGCCTTGGGCTGCTGCCGGTCGGCTACGATTTTGTGGTACAATCGCGCAATTCGATTTGCCGGAGAATGCTCATGCTGGGATGGCTGGCCGTCACGTTTACGCTAAGTCCGCTGATGTTGAGCCACGTGATCCCGGACCATGTCGTGTACCGGGGAATCCAAGTGGCCGTCAAGCCGGACGGCATCGAGGTCCGTTATCAATTGGGCTTGAATGGGAAGATGCTCCGGCGCGAATTGGCCAGCCGACTGGGACCGGACAAGAGAATTCCCGCGGACGACGAGGAATGCCTCGCCCAGTATCGCGATGTCATCCTCCCCCTGCTGCCCCACAAACTGAACCTAACGATTGACCGAGAGGCGTTGACGTTGACTCCGGTACGGGCGGAGTTGATCCGTCGGCACCAGACGCAAATCGAGTGCGTGTACTGGGGGCCATTTCCAGCGCGGACAACACCTTCCCGGCTGACGCTGGTCGATGAGAATTTCGCAGGCGTTCCCGGCGTTCACATCCTCGCGTTGAAGGGCCTCGGCCCAATCGACCTATTGCGGTCCGACGTGCCAGTGCTCTTGATGCGTGCTCCGGTCAATCGCGGGGAAGCCTCCGAGGCCGCGATCCCGCCGGCGTCAAGTCGCCGTCTGGAGGCGTACTTCTGCCTGTCAGCACCTAGTCCACCTAGTCCCGCGGCGTCTCAGAACCCACTTAAGTCCGCGGGCGGCATGTCCCCGCCAGTCACTGAACAGGCGCCAGGCGACACGACCGACAGCACCACCGAAGACTCGCGGAGCAGTGATCGTCAGGTCAGAAACCAGGACAGTTCGGCGCTTCCCCGCGGAGGCCGGCGTGATCCAAGACTCTTCCGCCCCAAAGGGGCCAAGACAAATCAGCCCAGAGCGTCGCGGCGACAGCCGCAGAGCGCCGCCCTGGGTACGGGTTCGATTCAGCACGGTAGCCCTGAAAGGGCGGAACAAATCGGTTCATCCCGCACGCATCGTTCGTCAGATGCGCCAAGGCTTGTTGCGCCTCTTCAGGGCTGGTGTTCTCCATCCTCTCCTAACCCAGGGCGGCGCTACGCGGCTACGCCGTTCCGCCCTGCCCTGCTATGTGGCTGCCCCTTTGGGGCGAAAACCTGTGGATCACGATCAGGGGTGCCTCAGGGGCCACTCGGTCATCCTTGATTTCGTAATCACTCCGCGAAGCAAAACAGAATGGAACAAAATCAGGCATTCGGGAAAACACCAATTCGAGGCAAAATCAGACAGACTGAACACGCCCGGCCTGACCCCAAAGCGACACGCGAATCGGCTGCGAAAGCAGCGGAGTGAGACAACTGAGCGAGATTGTCACTCACGCCCATTCTCCGTACACTGCTGTAGGCGGGGAATTGACGCGCCCGGGCAGACTCCCCGGGGCGTTCGGTTCGGCGGGTGGATGTTGCCGGGAGGGAATCGCATGAGGCCGTTACGGACGCTGGCGGAGCAGTTCTCAGGGTCACGCACCGAGCTAGGAAAGAGCGGTTGGCGTCTGTCGGCAAGGCGAGCCAGGGGTTGCGGTGCGATCGGCCTGCTGGCGGCGTGCCTGCTCGTGGCCGACACGGGGCGGGCGAACGAACGGGCGTCCGGCGAAGACCAATCGCTGCTGACCGTCCGGGTGGGAGTCCAGCCGTACGCCGACGATGGCATCTTCAAGGACGAAGAACGCGAGCGTTATCGTGAGCTGTGCCAGGAGATCGCCGACTACGTGCGGGATCAGTACCACCGCCCAATTCGCATCCAGATTGCCACCGGCTCGTACGCCGACCTGTACTACTGGTGCCAACATGAGATGATCGACATCGCAGTCGTTACGCCGGGTGTCTATGCGCTGCTCGTCGACCAACTCCGCGACCGCTGGACCTATCTCTGCACGATGGGGCAGGGACCCGATCGGAAGCAATTCCAGTACGGGGTGGAGTGCGTGGCGGCGGCGGACGCCCGGATCGAGAGCCTCGAACAGATTCGAACGGCCTTCTACAGCGGTCTGTTGGACATTTTCCTGGTCGACCCGAAGTCTACCTCCGGTGGCATTTTTCCGTTGGCGTTTCTCAAGCAGCAGGACATCCCGGCCTATGACAAGAAAGCCTTGGACCGGAAACACGGCCCGGTCAGTCACGTGATCTACACAGGTTCCCACGGAGACTGCCTGAAGACCCTCTCGCGAACCAGCTTGGGCACTGCGGCGGATCCGCAACCGGGCCGCCTGCGAATCGGCTTCGTGTGGGACGGCGCGTTGCAGAACGCCCTGGCAACCGGTTTGCCGGTCAAACGGGTCGTGTTACCCGAGCTGGAGGCCATCAAGATCCCGGAGTCGGCGGTGGTCGTGAACACGGGTTTCTACCGCCAGCATCAAGCACTACTCGACCAGTTGTCCCAGCGTCGGGACTTTTTGCGTCTACCGCAGTACGAGGAGAAGTACGATCGCATCCGTCGTTGGCGCGACGAGCTCTCGCTCGAACCGCCGGCGGCCAGCGACCGGACCGACTGGCCGAACTTCTTCCGGCAATTGGAGACGCACATGCGGACCCATAAGACGCCGCCCCGGATGGCTTTGGTGCTGGCCGGCGGCGGGGCCAAGTGTGCTTTTCAGGTTGGTGTGATCCGGGCGATCGAAGAGGAGTTTCGCAAGTATCGTGCAGGAGATTTCCGGAAGTTCGTGCAGGACAATCAGCTCAACATTCCAGACCTTGACATCTCCCTGGTCGTGGGCACCTCCGGCGGCGCCATCAATGCCCTGCCCGCAGCTTTGGGAACGTACAAGACCGACCACGGGGTGCAGATCTTGCGCGGGGTCTGGCAGTCGTTGGATGCCCGCGACATCCTGCAGCCGGAACTGGCCGTCCGCTTGAGCATCGGCGCGCTGATCTTCCTGATCCAATTCGTTGCGGTGTTGCTGCTGGTCCGGATTTCTTGGGGCGGGCGGGCGCTGCTCGCCCGGGCACGTCGCGGACGCGTCGTGGCCGCGGTGTTGCTGCTCGTCGGCACCGCCCAAATCGACTGGGCGGCGGCGGGCTGGAAACTGCCGTGGGACGCCTTGTACTACATCAACTCCGGGCTGTTTGTCGTCTGGGCGCTCGCCGCGTCGGGTACGATGATTGTGGGCGGACTGCTGGTGGCGACGGGTGCCCTGGTGGGGCTGTTCGACCTCCGACTGCGGCGACGGGGCAGCTTCCTGGCCATGTCGCCCCGCACTGCGCGCGAGACGATTGCGTGGCTCACGCTGATCATCCTGGTGTCCGCCGTCCCAATTGCCTTGCATGCAGCGAGTTTCGTTTCGCATACGCAAGGGCTGGAAGCTCACATCGCGCACGCGGCCGAACAGCTGATCAATGAACGGCTGACCAGCCGCCAGCGCACCCATACGCCGGTCCACACCCGCGACTTGGGGGAACTGGGCCGAGTGATTCTGGAGGAAGGACTGCTGGAGCGGGACCTGATGATCACGGCGACCATTCTGCCGGAACGCAGCGACGACGTGTCGGAAACCGACGTGTACTTCTATGCTAGCGCCGAACCCAGCGACAAACAAAACGTCAGCCACATGCTCCAAGATCCTCGCGTGCAGTATCTGAACACGCCCAGTCGCCGCGGCATGTTGTTGCAGGCGGTGATGGGTTCCGGCGCCGTCTTTCCGGTCTTCCCCGCCCGCACCATCGTCGACTGCCCGACCCCCGGCCATCGTCTCCAACTGGTGGACGGGAGTTTCTGCCATCACAACCCGATCGAAGCGGCGACGCTCTGGGGGGCGACTCACGTGATTGTGGTCAATCCCAGTCCGGCGGTAAGCGAGGTGCTGGACCCGTACCGTCGCACGCTGTACGAGAATTCCCAAGTGGCTCTGCAGCAACTGTTCGATCAGGCCCAGAACCTGGATCGCCGTGCCGAACAGAACCGGAACCTGACGGTGTTCTTCATCAATCCGGAGGCGGACAAGCACGACATCTCCCTGCTCAGTTTCGCGAAGAAGCCGATCGAAGACGCGATCGACCACGCGCAAGGCGAGTTGGATCAGAAGCAAAAACCGTTCCGCCGCCGCCTGGGCCGTCCACAGTTTCTGGAGTTCCTCAAGACGACTGCAGACAACGACGCGAACAGCGATCCCGACACGGGAAGGGCGTCGTGGGGAGACCTTGATCGTAAGATCGCGCACTGCTGTCAGTGACAAAGAGTGGACGATCGTGGGAATAGGGACGGCCCCAACTTCGTGGGGCGCAGGAACGGGTTCGTAGGTCAGACGCTGGTTGCTAGCGGGCCAGAGCGGCACCGGGGCGAGAACCTGGGATCACGATCAGGGCGCTGTCCGGCACTGTCATGTGCGCCCCTGCGGGGCAAGCAGCGAAACAGGGTCTTAGTGAGACCTTGATCATAAGGTTGCGCTGATCCGCTGCTAGCGTTTTGCGCAACCTTATGATCAATGCCTGGGACCAGCACGGGAATCGCGCGCGGTGTCGGTCCGGGTGTGACCGTCAGACGGGACTTGCGGCGATGTGGGCGTAGAATGACGCACAGCTCGGCGCAGTTGTTTTCTGCGGAGATCGTGCGAAATCGTGTTGTTGTCCTGAGTGGGCAGGGAGGCGTGGAGCGACCTGACGCGTGGTGGTCGACGCACCGCAGGGGTTCGCCGCCCACGACAGGCCCGCGCTGGCGGTACTCGCGCAGCTCGGATTTCCCCAACGGAGGCGGCAGT
>JAPLNJ010000082.1 GCA_026692885.1 Planctomycetota bacterium
CTGGTGCTGGTACATAACGGATTGACCATCGCGAAGGCACGGCCGACCCCAATCAACCAGCCGCAAAGTGACGTAAGTCTGGAAGAAATGGCAGCTTAAAAGTGGGACAATCTGTCCGGGGAGAGGGTTGGGGTGAGGGGCACAACGGCAACTGCCGAAGTTGTCTTTCGGCCATTCCTCGCTAGTCTGCACCACATTACACCGCTGCGGTGCACTCCGCAAGCCGTGTAATGCTTTTCCGACGATACTTGGAACAGCGGTCCCGTTCGTGTGCCGGTATCTTGGCTGAAGGAAGTTTGAAGAACATTACCAAGATCCCTTTGAGTGTGTAAAATCTTTGGGCAGTGGAGAATACAGGGTGAAAGGGTGGGTCGATGCCCAACACGCGTTGGGGGCTACGGTGCGGACGGATTTCGTCGTGGAAGTTCAGGACAAGGGCAACGGGAAAGGGAGCCGAATCGGGCGATGATCGTAACACTGCGAAATGCCGTCACTGCTAGCTGGTCCCGTCCGAGAAGCTCCCGACGTAAGTCGGTGAGAGCAGTCCCGCCAACTCCTAACACCGCGGCGTCTCACCGAGTTCTCCCGACTCGTCGGCTGCCCGCCGCCCGACGAGTCGGGCCGGTCGGATATGGGGCTCCGGGTTAGGCACAGGGCGGGAACACTCCCACCGACTTACGTCGGGAAGGCAATCCCGTGCGATAGGCGACTCCGCCTGCGGCCGTCCGCATATTTACCGCTCCGCCATCGCGTCTTGTCACACACGGGGCAGGGCGGTGTTTTTGGGGTAGCTTCTGATGGCATCTCGGAAGGGGGTCCCCACTGTCGACCCGCCGACAGGATGAAGGCTTTCGTCCTTCCTTCGCCGCCAAGCGGGTGACTGCCAAGCGGGTGACCGTTGACCTTGGTTCGACCGTGCCGTAAGTTATCCGCTGATCGCATGGCCTTCGGCGAGCGGCAGGAAATAACCCGTAGGTCTGCCTTTCCAGGCCGATCGGGACGGTCTTGGAAGACCATCCTACATTGAGTTGGGTAAGTTATTTCCTGCCGCTCGCCTTCCTCCGCGAACGGGAGCTTACGATGAAATCGCATCGAGAAATCTTGACCTTCCACGTGCCTCAACGCATGGACTTCATCAACATCACGCCCCAGGTCGAAGCCGCGGTCGCTAAGAGCGGCGTGCAGGAGGGACTGGTGCTGATCAACGCGATGCACATTACCGCGAGCGTGTTCATTAACGACGATGAGCCGGGTCTGCACGAGGACTACAAGCGATGGCTGGAGGAGTTGGCTCCCTTTGATCCCTCACCCAGCCGCTACCATCACAACCGGACGGGTGAGGACAACGGAGATGCTCACCACAAGCGACAGATCATGGGGCGGGAGGTCGTGGTCGCTATCACGAATGGGCAACTCGACTTCGGCCCCTGGGAACAGGTGTTCTACGGCGAGTTCGACGGCCGGCGGCCGAAACGGGTGTTGATCAAGATCATCGGTGAGTAGCCAGGCACGAGAGCGTACGAGGAGCCTTCATGTCCCCAAACAGGAGACAACAGCATGGTGAAAGTTGGCATTATCGGAGGTAGTGGCCTGAACAACCCCGAGATTCTGCAGGCCGCGAGTGACTATGAAGTGAACACCCGGTACGGGAGGCCCTCCTCGCAACTCAGACACGGGAGAGTCCAAGGTGTCGAGGTCGTCCTGCTGGCCCGTCACGGCCGGTCGCACACCATCCCACCCACGCAGGTCAACAACCGGGCGAACATTCACGCGCTCAAGACTGCGGGCTGCACGCACATCCTGGCGACGACGGCCTGCGGGTCGTTGCGAGAAGAGATCGGCCGCGGTGATTTTGTGATTCTGGACCAATTCATTGATCATACCCGGCACCGGGAGATCACCTTCCATGAGCACTTCGAGTCCGAGTCTCCCCGGCACACCCCGATGGCGGAACCCTTCCATCACGGACTGCGCGAGATTCTGATCGAGGTCTGCCGTCAGCAGCAGCTGAAATACCACCCCACGGGAACGGTGATCACGATCGAAGGTCCCCGCTTTTCGACCAGAGCGGAATCTCGCATGTTCAGGATGTGGGGGGCCGACGTGATCAATATGTCGATTGCTCCGGAGGCGGCCTTGGCCAATGAGGCCGGCATTCCCTATGCCGCGGTGGCCATGAGCACGGACTATGATTGCTGGAAAGAAGACGAGGCCCCCGTCACCTTTGAAGACGTCCTGCGGGTGTTTCGAGGCAACGTCGAGAAGGTCACCAACCTGATCCTCACCGCCATCCCCCACATCGCCCAACTGGAACGTCAGACGCCGGTGGTTCGCCCGACGACGCCGTTCCAGTACGAGCATCTCATCCGCAACGTGCCCGACTTCCCAAAACAGGGCATTCAATTCAAGGATATCACCACCCTGCTCCTGGACCCCGAGGCCTTGCAGGCGGCCATCAAGCAGATGGCGGACAACTTCCGCGGCCAACGGATCGACATGGTGATCGGCATCGAATCGCGAGGCTTCATCTTCGGCACCGGCCTCGCGTTAGAACTGGGCACCGGCCACGTGATCGCCCGCAAACCCGGCAAACTTCCGGCGCGGACGAAGAAAAAGCAGTACTCGCTGGAGTACGGCACGGATGTGGTGGAAATCCACGAGGGCGCCATCCAGCCAGGCATGCGTTGTCTGATCGTCGATGACTTGGTGGCCACGGGCGGGACCATCAAGGCCGTGGCAGAACTGGTCGAAGAGTTTGGCGGCCAGGTGATTGGCTTGAGCGTGCTGATCGACCTCAAGACGCTCCACGGCGACCTTGGCTACCCCTTATCCGCACTGATCGAGTACGCGGTGCAGGAGTAGCGCCCAGGCGGACAACGAGGAATCACGCGGCGTCACCGTCCACCGCGAGACCGAGTCTACCGCGGCTCCGGCTCGAGTCGTGGGTCGGGTACGGTGCCGCAGCACTTCCTGACTGGACAAAAAAATTGATGACAAAAAGATATTCCGTTGGAACGTAGGATTCTCTTCATTTTTTTGTCATCAATTTTTTTGTCAAAACGGAACGACTCCAAAGCAGGCTTCTTGCCCCGCCTGTAGGACCGGGTACACTGCGGCTTGATGTTGTTTCTTGCGGAAGATACGGAAGGGAGCCGTCGATGGGTCAGCGGAGGACACGCGGTCGAAAGGACAAGGCGTCCGGGAAACGCGCCGAGCGACGGGTTCGTCAATTGACGCCGCCGGAACGGCTGGAACCGCGCGAATTGCTGGCGACCGTGGCGTTCCACTGGTCGGCCGCGGAGCAGGCGCCGCTGCCCGCCGAAACCACTCCACTCGCCCCAGCACTCCGGGGCGAGGCTACCGAAACCACTCCCCTCGCCCCAGCACTCCGAGGAGAGGCTACTGAAACCACTCCCCTCGCCCCAGCACTCCGAGGAGAGGCTACCGAAACCACTCCCCTCGCCCCGGTACTCCGCAGATTGTCCCACTTTTAAGCTGCCATTTCTTCCAGACTTACGTCACTTTGCGGCTGGTTGATTGGGGTCGGCCGTGCCTTCGCGATGGTCAATCCGTTATGTACCAGCACCAGCAGG
>JAPLNJ010000083.1 GCA_026692885.1 Planctomycetota bacterium
TGCAGTCTGCCTATCGAGGTCAGGTCTTCAACGGGGCCTTGATCAGAACATTGCGCATCGTAACCCGACGCGTCAGCGAGGAAGAGCGGCGTTTCCTCGCTGACGCGTTGGGTTACCATGATCTGCTGCTAGCGTTTTGCGCCACCTTATGATCAAGGCCGCAGTTTCACTTCAGTAGCACGGATGGCAAGGCCGGGGCACGGATGAGGAATGGGGAAGGCCACCGAAAATCGTCGTTCTGACAAGCCGAGTGATTCACGGCATGGTTCAGCGAGAAGATCCTTTGGCTTCCTTCCTGGATGGTCATCCGAGCCCCGGCTTTGCCATCCGTGCTATCCCGCGGTGCGAGGTCGAACGAGGCAAACTCAACCGCGCACAGCATCCTCAACGCAGAATAGAAACGGAATCAAATCGATTGGCCTTGACAGGACCAAACTGAACACGCCAGGCCCGCCCTCTACCGGCCCAGGCCAGCGGCCGGGGACACCGTCTTCAGCGCAGGGCTTCACATTCCGCCACCTGTCGGTCGTAGAAATCGTCGCTGAGTAGCCCCTCGCCATACAGAATCTTGAGCTGCCTCAAGCGGCCGGCCACCTGCTTCTGGGTGAACTGGGGTTTCGCAGCCGACGGACCAGCAGTTGTGACAGGGGCCTTGGCCTCGACCGTGGTGGGGACGGGCGCTTTCGCCTCGACCGTGGCGGCCGTACGGACGCGTTTGGGCGGAAATTCGCGGGAGGGATTAAACACCAGCGCCTTCAGTTCTTCGGCAGGCACAAGATGTTTCCACAGAAACGCCTGCATCCTGTCTTCCGCGGGCACCGCCTGATGGACCAGTTCCTGGTCTTGAATCGTCGCGCGACCCTCGATCGACAGGTTGACCGGTGGCTCCGTCTCCACCAAGTCGGTTTTCAACGCGAGCTTCACCATGTCTTGGGTCCCCGACAAGGAGCTGGGAGTGGCCGAGAAGCCTTCGGGCGCGTCCTTCAGGCCCAGTTGGATCGCGCCAGTGAACCCGTCTTTCCGGATGGCATAGACGCCGACGGGCCCGGTGCTCTTGCTGCGGAGGCCGACGCTGGACGGCACGACCCGCAAGGCGAAATCGGGTTGCGGCGCGCTCAGACGCAGACGGTAGGCATACTCTTCACCCCCATGGCGCGCGCCCGGCGTCTTCATGATCATCGTTGAACGCCAGCACTTGGCCGGTCGCATCGGTCACTCGGAGCACGGAATCCAACGGGGAATCGAGCCGCCGCGCAGAAACTTCCGCGACGATCGTATCGTCGGCACGGCCAGCGACTTGGAATACGTCCACGTCGTCCGGACGATCGATGCGGCCGTTGACGATGATCGGCAGCGTCACCTTCTGGGCGTGTGCCTGGTCGTTGTTGGGTTCCTTGTCGAAGCCTTCCGGCAGCGAGTCCAGGGCGAACGCCAAACGGTTGGAGACGAAGCCTGCCTTGCAGGCGGCGACCGAATAGATTCCCGGCCCTGCGTCTGACGGAGGCGGCGTCAGCTCGGCCTGCTCCAGATTCCAGCCTTTCATCTTGATCTTGACCGGAGCGCCCACCCGGCCGCCCAACGGAAAGATGCTCGTCACAAATGGCAGCTCGCCGATCGTCACGCGATAGACGAAATCTTCGCGGCCGCGGTAGATGGCGTCGGTGATCGTGAACGTGTACTCGCCGTCTTGGGGCACTTTATAAAACACGACCGGATCGGGCTGGAAACGGTAGTCGTCGTTATAGGCCACTTCCTTGCCCTTCGCGTCGTACAGGGCCAGCACGGGCTGAAACCAGCCCGGCACGGCGTCGGCAATAAACGGGATCAACTCCCGCGCATCGGCGGAAAGCAACAGCCGTTGACCCTTGCGCGCCTCGAATCGATAGCGGTTCACTTCGCCGGATGCGACTTGCCCGTTCACGGTGCACGGCAGGGTGATGCGCTGCTCGACCTCGTCTGCCGGTCGCTTGCGGAGGGCGAGTTCCTCCTTGCCAAGCACCTGGAAATTGCTGGTGCGCATCGGCGTCCGGGAGATTTCCGGCAGCTGGCCGACGTGGAACACCAGCGGGTTCGACACGCCGCGCGGCGTGGCCAGCCGCAGTTCCCGCTCACCCGGCTTGGCCTCGGGATCCAGCGTGACCTCGACGAAGACCAGATTGGCGATCGAAACACTGGCGGGCCGTTGCACGTTTTCGGCCAGCCGTTTCTCGATCCTAGCGAGAAGTTCCCGTGTCGCCTCCTCCGGTTTGGCCGCCCCCGCCTTGTCTGCGGGCGTTGACTCCGAGTTCATCCCCGGGCTCTCCGCTGTCGCCAGCGGGGCCATCGTCGAGGCGACCGCCACCTTGCCGCGTTTCAAGGCCCTGAGTTGTTCGCTTAACAGGGTTGTCTCCTGGGCGCCCAGTCGTCTGAAATACTCGACGATCTTGGCGTGCACACCCGTGCCGGAGACCAGCACCTGGTTGACATCGTCCAGACCTTGCCCGCCTAGCTTGACTTGGAGTGTCGTGCCCTGCTGACCGCCCGCCGGATAGACATAACCGATATACGGTCTTACCTGAGCCTGCGCCGCAGGCGCCGCCGCCAGCCAGCTGACCAGTCCCAGGACCGCCAGCCATTCGACTTTACGCATAAATCGCTCCCTTGTTGTATATCGCCAATTGGTGGGATGCCAGGGTGGCTTGGGCTGAGTACTCGAAGCCCCAGCCGACTTGCCAGACTGGGGCTTCGAGTACTCAGCCCCAGCCACCCCCAACCACGCCGCAGCTGGTTACGTTGCGACGAATTGCGGCTGTCGGCGTGGCCCACCGATTCGCCAGCCGTGGCTACATAATCTCGGTCAGCAGTCCCGCCGACTTGGCGCCTTCCTCCGCGGCGGGCAGTACGTGGGCCTTCGCGCCCAAGGGATGCGGCAACTTGGCGTTGGCGTCAATGCCGGCCAACTGATAGATGCTGCCCAGGAGATCGACCGGATACACGGGACGCTCCTTGACTTCTTGGGCTTTTTCATCCGACGACCCGACCACGCGACCGCCCTTGAACCCGCCACCCGCGACCAGGACGGAGAAGACGTTGCCGTAATGATTGCGACCGCCATTCCAAGGCGGTGTCCAGTCCACTTTGGGACCTCGGCCGAACTCGCCGCAACACCAGACGAGGGTGCTCTCCAGCAAGACGCGTTCCTGCAAGTCCTGCAACAGCCCCGCCAGACCTTGGTCCAGTTGTGGACACTGCCGGCGCATGGTTGTGAAGTGATCTTTGTGCGTGTCCCAGCCGCCGGGGTAGTTGATGACGACATAGGGTACTCCCGTCTCGACCAGCCGGCGTGCGACCAGACAGTCCTGCCCGAACGTGTGGCGGCCGTAGCGATCTCTCAATTCCGGTTTCTCCTTGGCCAGATCGAACACTTCTTTACCGGAGCCCAAGATCAATTCATACGCCTGTTTCTTGGCATCCTCCGCAGCCGCCAACTGAGGACTGGCCGCCATCGTGGTGCCCAGCGTGTTCAGTTTGCTGAGCAATTCGCGCCGGGCCTGTTGCCGATCGTCGGTGATGCCTTTGGCAACGACCCCTTCCACTTCGAAGCGGAACGCGCTCGGGTCACCACCCGTCGCAAAGGGCTTGAACCTTGGTCCCAAGAAGCCCTCTTCGGAAAAACGCCCTTGCGGTTGCGTCAGAACCACGTAGGGCGGAATAATTCCCTGGTATCCGGGACTCTTGAACAGCGCGAAGATGGCCCCGACGCTGGGGTAGGACAGCCGCTCGCCGGGCGCGTGCCCGGTCTGCATCAGATAGGCGGCTGTTTCATGACCGTTGTTGCGGTGGGTCATGCTGCGGATCAGGGAGAACTTGTCGGCCTGCTTCGCCAGACTGGGAAACAATTCGCCGATCTGCATCCCGTCCGCGTTGGTGGGGATCGCTTTGGGCAGATCACCCATGTACTCTCGACCCGCGTCCGGCTTCGGATCCCAGGTGTCGATATGCGACATGCCGCCCCACAAGAAAACCTGGATGACCGACTTGGCTTTGACTTTGGCCGGGGCTTTCGCCGGCTCCGCGGCGACCGCCAAGGCATCCGGCCCGAGCCGGTCGGCCAGCAGCCACCCCGCCGCGCCCAAGAAACCCCTGCGCAACGTCTCACGTCGGGAGACTCGCGCGCCGTCGTTGAAACTGTGATTCGTGTTCATGTGCTTGGTCCCCTTTTCTCAGTGCCGATATAGGAATTCGGTGCTATTGATCAAAGCCCAGCTGATATCCACCCACTCCTCACGCCTTTTCACCGCAGCGACCTTACCCGGCTTGCCCGGCGTACCCGACTTGCTCGCCGCGCCGGTTTGGCCATACTCCTCCGCGATCTGCACCTCGTCCTCCGTGGGGAAACGCGAGAGCATCGTCAGGTATAACTCCTCGAAGATTTCCTCCCGTTTGCGGCCGGACTCGAAGATCGCTTTGAGCTTGGGACCCTGTTCCAACTTGCGTTGGATATGGCTCGAATTCAAGATATGCAGCCACTGCGCGGGGACCGGCTTGTTGACGCGTTCGTTCTCCATGCCGGTGGCCCGCGCCGAACGGCCAAATAGGGCCAAGAAGGGACTGGTGATACTGCCGTCGGCAATCGCAATCGCCGGCTTGTCCGAAGGAATGTAGGTGAAAGGCTCCGGGATGGCGCTGGTGTAGAGATCCGACGCGCCGGTGATCTTGTTGATGGCGTCAATCAATACCTCGGCATCCAATCGGCGGAGCGGGTAGCTCGCGAAATTAGCCTCGGCTGGGGGACTGCTGAACCGGGGCATGGACGAGAGCTGATAGGTGTTGGAGTTCAGGATCAACCGGTAGAGACGTTTCAGACTGTAGCCGCCCCCGATCAGTTCCTGCTCCAAATAGGCCAGCAGTTCGGGATTGCTCGGCGGGTTGTCCTCCCGGATATCGTCCGGCTCGTGGATGATGCCGCGTCCCAGCAGCCAGGCCCAGACACGGTTCACGATACTGCGTGTGAACCAGGGA
>JAPLNJ010000084.1 GCA_026692885.1 Planctomycetota bacterium
CCCACCCTACCGTGATTGGTGGGCCGCGGGTACTTGGCCCACCCTACCGTGATTGGTGGGCCGCGAGTACTTGGCCCACCCTACCGTGAATCGTGTTCGCACATCTCTTCACAGCCTCGGAACGTGGTGGTCGATGCCGAAGCGGGAACAACGACAGAGGCGGGCAACTTGGCCCGCCTCTGCCATGTCAGTTCCACGGTCTATCTGCGAAAACCGTTTCGCACTACCCGCCCAATTCTTCGAAGACAAGGTCTTCCAAGAAGTCGTCTTGCCGGGCCGTACCGACATCCGCGGCGAGGCGGGTCAGCAGACCTTCGTCATCAAGGGCCTGCAGGGCCTGATCCGCGGCCGCCGAACCCACGACCAAGCCGGCGCTGACCGGTTGGCTCACGCTCGCCGAATTCATCCAGGCAGACACCGTTGCCGCCGGGGCAACCGGCGCGGCAGCCGGGCTGGCTGCCGCCGTCACCGGAGCTGGCGTCATGAAGCCCTCGCCCTCACCGGCGACACCAGCCGCTTGCGTGTTGACAATGTTGACAACGTACAACACGTCCGCAGCCGTGATTGCCCCATCGCCGTTCGGATCCGGGTAGGACACATTGCTGACGGGTCCGGTCAGCACATGCGATTGGTTGGCGTTGAGTTCATTGACCAGCAGCAACGCGTCGAGCGCGGACACCACGTTGTCACCGCTCACGTCGGCGGCGAGTTCGGGATTCCTATAGCCCAAAACGGCACCGGCATCGCTCGCCGCCAACGGCGGATCAAAGTTGCCTACGACCGGAACGGCGAATTGATCACCGAATACAGCGTGCAGGTCGTGCCCCAGCGGAACCTCAGAGAACGGATGGTTGAGGGCATTTACCGTCCCGACCAGAGCGTCCCGCGCCGCCTTGGTCGCGTTCAACTGGTTCGACATCAGCCAGTACCACTCACCCGATCCCTGCGGCACCGTGCCGGTCCGGTCCGGTACCCAGAGCCCCAAGTCAGTGATGCCGTCCATATCCATATCCGCCGCCACCGGCCGTTCCCGCGTGCCGATGAAGCCGAAGTTGATCGTCTTCACATGGCTCCCTATGCTCTCGGACCGAATCGGTACGGCGACCGTCGGCAGGATCGGATTCAGGTAGATCGTGAACAGATCGTCTCTCCAGGTGCCGAAGTCCACGTTGCCGTCGCCATCGAAATCACCGACGACCGGCAGACCTGGGGGCAACAGCGGCAGATTCAAGGTTGCCGTGGTGTTGTAGGTGTGGCTGACATCCAAATACCAAGTCTGTCCCGCCATCAAACCGACCTCGTCGCCGTTGGCCGCATTGCCGTCGAAGTTCCAGGCAATCGGCCGCCCGTTGATGTTCATGACCGCCCCGACGACATCCTTATTGTTCACCTGACGCACCTCGGCCACGCCGTCGTTATTGGTGTCGACCAACCAACGGAATTCGTTGCCGATCCGGCCGTAGGCGGCCAGTTTGTCGTAACCGTCCGCAAGGGTGACCACGGTGCCACCACCCGAGCCGCCCAAATCCGACGTGGGGTTGGTGTACGTAAAGGTCGTCCCGCCCGTCCCGCTCGGCACGCCCGTGATGAGGAAGGTGCCGTTGTAGCCGGCCACGCCGACACCCGCGATCGTGACCTTTTGGCCGACCACCAAATGATGGGCCGCCGAGGTCGTAATCGTCACCGTGTGGCCGGTCTCGGAGGCGCCGCCGGCGGCGGCAATAGCGGATGTCACCTGCGTGAAGAAGTTTCCAGCAAACACGTCGTCCGTGGTGACGAATCTGTCGGTCAGGGCCCCGGTGCCCGGGTCCTTGTACTGCACGGCGTAGGTCAGGTCGCGATTGGTGTAATCCGTGTTGTTCGGATCCCAATGCGAGTTACCGTTGGTGTCCACCCACACACTGCCAGCGGCGACGACACCTAGTTCCGGCCGGCTGTCGACCGTGAAGCGGGCCACGAAGGAACCGCCCGGCACGATGTTGCCGCTGGGCAACGTCGGGTCGCCTTGCGGTTCGACGGTGTGGGACTCGCCGTCCAACCGGTTCCCTGCCGGATCCCCGATATCATCGTCGATGGTCAGCGTGAACCGATCGTCGGGCAGCGGGTTGGCAAACGTCAACGTAACGTAGCCGTAGGCCAGTTGCCCATCCACGGCCACCGCAGCAGCGGGCAGCGTCACACCATCCACATCCGTGGCCGTGAAGGCCACACCTTGGATCGGAATCACGCCATTTGCGTCACCGACCAGGTGATAGTGGCCGACCTTGGTGGCCACCTCCTGGAACAGTGCCGAATACAGGAAATTCGCATCGACGTCGCTGCGGGCTGGTAGGTCTCGCACGCTGATGACCAGCGAATAGACCAGCGGGGTCGG
Organism: Planctomycetota bacterium; assembly: GCA_026692885.1. The sequence goes on from JAPLNJ010000084.1 coordinate 2,375, forward strand.
GACCAAGATCGGCGGCGTTGTGCTCTTCAGGCCCCAGAGGTTGTACGAATTTCCCACATCGTTCACCGCCACTCGCGTCACCTGCGGGCCGGCGGTATCCAGGAAGATGTTCAGAACATCCGCAGTGTCGACGAGCTCAATTCGATCCGGCGTCACGTTGCCCGCCAGATCCTCGGCGGTCACGTAGATCTTCCGCAGCCCGTCCTTGGTGTAGACCACCAAGTCCGGGCCCGTCTCCGTGTTCCAGCCCAAGTCCGGATTATTCAGGCCCAGCGAGGACGTAATCGTCCATTGTCCCCGCGGGAACTGGTTGGTGCCATCCAACGGACTGGCCACCGTCTGGCCGAGGAAGATGTCGGCGTTGACGCCGCTAGTCTGCAGGCCGTCTGCCTTTCCATTTTCTACGTACAACCGCACGATGTTGTTCGCCTCGGCGGTCCCGAAGAACGTCGGCGTCGTCACGTTCGTCACGCGATCAATGATCGTGGCCGGGTAACCGTTCACGCCGCTGTCACTGGCTGTCGCCAAACCTTGCGTGGCATCCGCGAAATTCACCAGTCCGAAGTAAGGCACCGTGGACACGGTGTCGACCACGATTTCCAAGGACACGCTGCGAGCGCCCCAACCCATCTGGGTCGGAGTGGCGGGGTCGATCATCTGGACGCGGGCCGACAGGAAGTGACTACCGTCCGTGAGTGTCGACGGCGTGGTGAACTCGTACACGCCCTCCTGGCTGGTTGCTGTGGCGAAGCCAAGCTGCGTCTGTGGCGCGGTGGCCAACTGGCTGGGCGTATCACCTTCGTCGAAGATCGCAATGCGATAACCCGCGGCCGCCGTCTGGTTTTGGAACGGAATCTTAATGATTTCGCCCGGTGGGGTGTCGCCCGTGTCGTTCCCCGGCAGGTCGTGCAGGAAGATCCCGTCGTCCAGCCGGAAGTAGATCGTCGGCGTCTTGTCGCGAGTGTGATTATCGAACTCGGACCGGCCGGTATCGCTGTTGTTGCCCGCATCACCGACCGGCGTATCCTGCAGTTCGAGGTCATAGGGCACCGGCGGAGCGTCGTTCACGACCGTCACGTCGTAACCGTTCACCACCGCAGGGCTACTGCCGAACACTCGCAGATAGTAGGTCTGACCGGCAATCGCGGGGATGCGCACTCGTTCGGCCGTGCGGACGTAGTCCTGGTCGGCCACGACATTACCCGTGGTGAGCACGTTGACGTGGAAAGCAGTCGGTGCCCCACCGCCCAGCTTCACGGCGTCGGCCGACAACACGTTGCCGCCGACGTAGCCCGATCCCCCATTTACCAGGACAACCGAAGTCACGATATGGCCCGCGATGACGATATTCGCCATGGCCCCGGTACCCGCGCCCCCAGTCAGCGGAACATTGATGTAGCTTCCGTCGGTGTAGCCTGAGCCGGGGAGAGGGGCGGCGAGGGTCAAGACGCGCCCGGTCGCCGGTTCGTTATATCCAAACGTCGGGGGCACGACATGGCCGCGACCGTCCTGGACCTCAATGCTCAGATCCCCACCATTGGGCAGCAGGTCCAAGCTATACTGGTTGAAGTACACCTGGAAGTCCAGCGTGCCGGTTTTCTGGGCCACGACCTTAAAGAAATCCTGGTCGGCGGGCACCGCTGGGTGTTCGCCGAACCGCGGGAAGATGGCCGCGTGGTATTCCTGCACCACAGGGCCGGAACCCAGGAAGGTGGAAGTCGCGCGGAACTCGTTCGGTTCATTGGTGTCCGGTCCCATGACCAGCAGGTTCGGATCGCCATTGTCGGAGAACCACACGTTCGGCGACACCACTTCCACGTCGGTGTAGGCAATGTCGGGCAACTGGAACGGAGCGTTGCCGGCGACCCGCAGATCCTGCTGGAACACGCGAATCGAGCCGGCATTGGGATCGGCGTCGCGGTGGAGCACCACGAAGTTCATGGGCGGGAGAGCCGCACCAGCCGTAGTGGAGGCAATCACCAGGGCATCGCTGCCGTGCGGTTCCCCACCGTCCACGTAGACCAGCAGGTTGTTCACGGACCACAGGGGGCCGACAACCACCTGCGGCACGACGATGAACGTGTCCTGGCCGTCCAGGCCGCGGGCCGTCAGGACCTCGATCGTGTCGCCGAGCACGACCGCCTTCAGGAGGTTGACTTGCACGGTGCGGGTGGTCTCGTCGATGGTGATGGTGTCCCGATTATTGGTCCCGTTGACGAACACTTCGTCCGCCACGTCGCTACCGCCCGCGATACCGCCCGCGATGGTGAACGCCCCACCGATGTCCTTGAAGGCGAACGCGGTGTTCGAGCCTTCGTTCTGGAAGTTGCCCGTCCGGGCACCGGTCGGGGTGTAGGTGATCCGATCGTCGATCGACGTGCCGTTGACGGTCAACGTGCCGCCCTTGGCCCACAGCGTGTCCACGTGGACCAGGGCGTCGGTCGAGACCTTCCCGGCCGTCGTGCGGAACTCGCCGGCCCCGCTGACCGTGCCGGTGAACTTCAGGTCGTAATTGCCCTGGCTGAAGGTGTTCAGCACGGCCAGGGCGTCGATGGTCACCGCCCCGCTCTGGCGGAC
>JAPLNJ010000085.1 GCA_026692885.1 Planctomycetota bacterium
ATCGGCCTGGAAAGGCCGACCTATGGGTAAGTTATTTCCTGCCGCTCGCCCAGGACCTGCAGGACCTAAGGATCGCGAAAGAAATAACTGTCGCAAGAATGTGGTCATCTCGCTCCGCGAGATGACATGCCATCACGCGGAGAGGCTGTGAAAGAATCGTCGGGGGGGCCAAGCACTCGCGGCCCACCGTCGCACGCAAGCCATTTCCTTGTAATTGGTGGGCCGCGAGTACTTGGCCCACCCTACCGCGAGTCATGTTCGCACATTCTTTCACAGCCTCGGAGCGTGATGGCTACTTTGAAGACCCGACACTAATTCATTTCGCGGTCCTAAGTATTGAGTCCAACCACCTAACGGGGTTGCCGATGGCCCTTTGGCTGGCGCATCTTTGGCGGGAGCGGCCACCGCGAGAGCAACGTGGTGCATCGGCGCTTCGCTTGATGCACCCTACTTGGTGGGCGGCGGATGCAATATGGTGCATCGGCGCTTCGCTTGATGCGCCCTACTTGGTGGGCGGCGGATCGGACGTATCGGGCGGCTTCGACTCCGATGGTGCGGGCGGCGGTTCCTCGGACGTGGCCGGGGGCTGCTTGCCTGGAGGAAACGGCGAGGTCACGCCCCCGGGTCCAGACGGCGGTCCAGACGGCGGTCCAGACGGTGGCGAGGACTCCATGGCCGCTCGTTCTTCCTCGGTGGGCTCGTGGGGCTTGATCGGACCCGGCAACTGAGCCTCCGTCGGCTCCTCGTTCGGCGATGTTACGCCGTCCACGGAGAACGTACCGTCCTTGTCCTTGCGATAGATGACGCGGATAAAGTAGGTTTGGAAAACCGAGCCGCGCCGCCAGCTGTAGGTTTCTATCGCGTAATACTTCTCATCGACGCGGCTCGACGGTTTTCTCGCGAGTGCCTGCTGTACCTCTGCGAAACTAGCCGTCACCTTGCCGGGCTGCGATTGCTGTTCTTGCAGCAGTTCCAGCACGATCATCTGGCCCTGTTCGCAGCCCGGTCCCGCAATCTTGCGATCGTAACCGTAGGCCGACGCCACGAGCAACAATAACAGAAGCAGGATTAGCTGGCGAACCGTATTCTGTTCCTTCTGGTTCGGCTGGGCAGCCTTCGACTCGTTCTGGCCGCCCGAAGCGGTCGACGGGGAATTGTCTGACATGCTAGTCCTCGTAAGGCAATGAAAGCTGGCACAACGGCCGCGTTGGAACATAGGAGCCTGATTTCAGGAACCGCTCAAGGCGTGTAGTATACCGTTCTCGCGTGCCGCCGCAAACCGCCCGACGCGAAGAAACGGGCGAGGCCGCAACCAAACATGCGACCGTGATGCACCGCGCGTGACCATTCCCCTGGGAAGGCTCTAGGATCGATAATACCTTCTCCGACTTGAGACAACCCTGGACCTCGCCTATAACTAACCGCTCTGACACCAGCCAACCAAACCGCTTGCCTCTCCCACCGTGACTTGGGCCAACGGACAGAACGACAGATGCGCGTCAGGCTGGTGTCGGACATACCGCGGAAACGAAGGGGGATTATGTTCGAGAGACTTCGGCGATCCGGTCGCCTCAACTCACTCTGGGCGATGCTGCTCGCCGGGGGCGTGGCCGTGGGGGTCCTTGTCGTGCTGCTGCGGCTCGGCGGACCAGGCCACGAAACGGGCACTCGCAAGCTGTCTTTGCACTGTGCTGCCGGCCTGCGCGTTCCGATGGAAGAGATCGCTCAGCGGTATGAACGCGAATACGGGATCAAGATCTCGCTGCAGTACGGCGGCTCGAACAGCCTGTTGAACCAGATCGAGGTGAATAAGTTCGACACGGCCGATCTGTTCCTGGCCGCCGATACCTCGTACGCCGCCCAGGCCCGCACGAAGGGCCTGGCGGCCGAGTGCCTGCCCGTGGCTTACCAGCGGCCGGTTATTGCCGTGCGTCAGGGGAATCCGAAGAAGATTGCGACCCTGGTTGACCTGTTCGCCGAGGACGTGTCCGTGGCGCTGGCCGATCCGACACAAGCCGCCGTCGGCAAGGTGACGCGGAAGACTCTGGAGAAGATCACCGTTGGCGACACGAATCGCTGGCTGCAGCTGGAGCAGCACGTGACCGCCAGAGGCGTGTTCAAACCCACGGTTAACGACGTGGCTGCGGATGTCAAACTGGGCAGCGTCGATGCCGGTATCGTCTGGGATGCAACCGCATCCATGCCGGGATTTCGCGAGCAACTGCAGGTGGTCGAGGTGCCGGAACTGGAGACCGATCCTGACCCGGTCACCTTGTGCGTGCTGAATAGCTCGCGACAACCGACGGCCGCGCTGAAGTTTGCCCGCTACCTGACCGCTGGCGACCGCGGGTTGCCGGTCTTCCAGGAGTACGGTTTGACGCCCATCGACGGCGACCTGTGGGAAGAACGGCCGGAGGTCAATTTTTTCTGCGGCTCGGTGAATCGCCGCGCCGTGGAACAGATCATCGCGGACTTTCAACAGCGTGAAGACGTCGTGGTAAACACGATCTACGACGGCTGCGGAATTCTCACCGGCCGCATGAAGACCATCACCGGCCAGGATCCGGGCCACGGCTTCCCCGACCTCTACATGGCCTGCGATGTGTACTACCTGGACAACGTCAAGGAGTGGTTCCAGGAAGCCGCCAACGTCTCGGAAACCGACATTGTGATCGCGGTGCCCAAGGGCAGCACGAAAGTGCAGACGCTGGCAGATCTGGTGAAACCGGGTATTCGCGTGGCGGTGGGCGAGCCGGACCAATGCACGATCGGGGCGCTGACCCGGCGACTGCTGGCGAAGGAAGGACTCTACGAACAACTCAAGCAGAAACAGCAACAGCCGAACGAAGTCGTGGTCGAAAAGTCGTCGTCCGCGCTGTTGGTGCCCGATGTGGTGACCGGCCATGTCGATGCCGCCGTGGCTTACATCACCGATGTGAAGGCGAATCTGGCCACGCTGGATGTCGTGCGGATCGACTCGACCCTGAATCTGGCCGTCCAACCGATCAGCATCGCTAAGACCAGCCACCACAAGTACCTGCTGCGACGGTTGTGCGAGAAAGTCGCCAACTCGCCACAAGCGTTTGAGAACGCCGGCTTCCGTTTTCGATTGAAGAAGAACAGCGAAGAAGATCAGACGGGTGCCCCGCCCCGATATTAGCCGGGTGGCTGGCTGCGGAGCCTGGGGACTCGCGAAACAATAATGAGTGATCGGCCGTGGGACGGATTGGTGATTCGGCCGGTACTTTCCGGCCGGATCGCCAATCCGTCCTACGGGAAATGGACAAATGAGTGAACACGCGCCACCAGAGCCGCGACTGGAGCTGGGCACACCACGCACGCCGCAGAGCGTCGCGCGGTCCGATCGCGTGTTCTACGCCGCCCTGGCGACGATCGGCGCGACCTACGTCTTGCTGATCGTGTCGATGCTCGTCGCGGACGCGGCGTACATGGGCACGCAGACGTGGCACGCTGCAGCCCGTTCGTCTCGGCCGGCCTGGGCCGTGCTCACGGACAATCCGATCGTCACAGCGCTGGCGGATCGGAAGATCCAGTACTCGATTTGGCTGAGTCTCATTTCCTGCACGCTGTCTGCCGTGCTGTCCGTGTTTGTGGCGATCCCGCTGGGATACCTGATGTCGCGACACCGATTTTTCGGCCGGCAGGTAGTCGACGCGATCCTCGACATTCCCATCGTGCTACCGCCGCTGGTCGTGGGCCTGAGTCTGCTGATCTTGTTTCAGTTCCCGCCGTTCAGTTGGCTGGCGCGCAGCATTGTCTACCAAGTGCCGGCGGTGATTCTGGCCCAATTCGCGGTGGCCAGCGCTTTCGCGGTCCGGACGATGAAGGCCACCTTCGATCACATCGATCCGCGCTGCGAACAGGTGGCATTGTCGTTGGGCTGTAGCCGCGTCCAAGCCTTCGGCTGGGTCGTCCTACCGGAGGCCGGGCGGGGGATCATGACGGCGCTCACGCTGGCCTGGGCCAGGTCGCTGGGCGAATTCGGCCCGCTCTTGATTTTTGCCGGCGCCACGCGCATGAAAACGGAGGTCCTCTCAACCTCCGTGTTCCTGGAAATGAATGTCGGCCACCTGGAAGCCGCCGTAGCCGTCTCGCTGATCATGGTCTTAGCCGCCGTCGTCGTGTTGATCGTAGCGCGGCTCTGGGGCCAACTGGAGATGGGGCTGTGAGGTGTGGGGGTGACGGGGTGACGGGGTGACACGAACTCTCCCTCGCCCCGGTACTCCGGGGAGAGGGTTGGGGTGAGGGGTCGATCGGCACTTTCTGACCAGTGACCAGTGATCAGTGACCAGTGACCAGTGACCAGTGACAACAGACAACGGACAACGGACCAGTGACAACTGACAACTGACAACTGCCCAACTGCCCAACCATGATCGTCGTCGACAACCTTTCCGTGCAGGCTGGCGAGTTTCGACTCGACGGTGTCTCGCTGCGCGTGCCGACCGGTGGTTACGGCGTGCTGATGGGAAAAACCGGTTCGGGCAAGACCACGTTATTGGAGTCGATTATCGGCCTGCGCGCGGTCCGCAGCGGACGCATCTGGTTACACGGTCGGGATGTGACGGACCTGAAGCCCGCGGTCCGCGGCATCGGGTACGTGCCCCAGGACGGCGCGTTGTTCTCGACGATGACCGTCGAAGAGCAAATCGCCTTAGCCTTGGTCATCCGCAAAGTCTCCGCGGCGGAGATTCGGCAACGGGTGGACGAGTTGGCGGGCTTGCTGGGGATTTCGCACCTATTGCGGCGCCGGCCGCGTGGCCTGAGCGGTGGCGAGCGGCAACGGGTGGCATTGGGTCGAGCCCTGTCGTTTCGGCCGCGCGTGCTGTGCCTGGACGAGCCGCTCAGCGCGTTGGACGACGATACGCGGCAGCAGATGTACACGCTGCTGGAACACGTGCGACAGGTCACGGGCGTGACCGCCCTGCACATCACGCACAATGGGGACGAAGCCGAGCGTTTGGCCGACTGCCTATTTCGTCTGGAAGGTGGCCGCCTCGAGACCCTGGAAACACCGACGGAGGTTCGCCGGTTCGATTGAGTCCCGTGTGGCCCAGGGAAAACGGGAACACGGGGAATGGGAGGGCGACGTGCCCGCGGAGCCTTGGGCCGTCCCTGACGGCCAGCTCCGGTAAAGACGGCGAAAGAAATGACGGTCGAATTCTGTCTGTGTGGCACGTCCTTGAGCCTGACCAGCAGGAAGTACTGCCGCAATTGGCAGGGACTATCAAAGGCGAACAGTGGGGTCTCAAACAGTGGTCGCCAGCCGAAGACCAAGCCAAAAGTGCAATCGTCCACGACGTGGAACTGGAGAGCTTCTTCGTGAATGCGACCAAGTAGGAACAGCAGCGCCACCGCCCGCTGTCTTTTAAGTTCTGCATTTTCATGGTCCCAACGAGGCAGCAGGGCCATAGTAAAGATTAAGAACACCTAATCACAAATATGTAGGGGTGCCGCCACCTTATCTGGAATAGACATCTCTTCCTGCTGATGGACCTGCTTTCGGACGTCCAGAAGATCCGGGACAGGCAAAAACGGCTGGCGAGTGCCAATGCGGTGGAATAGCCTGAGCTGACGCACACTCTCGACCTTCCCGATGCAGAAGCTCAGTCCGTTGAAACGTCGCCGGTCCAGGAATGTTCTCCACGGAGGGCAGCGTGACGAGATTCTGCGCTCCGTCGCCTCAGTACCGGGAGCGAACTCGAACGAGTTCTCGCTGTTGCGGCACGCTCGGAACGGCTGTCGCCATGTTCTGGCCTTTCGGTTCGTCGTGGTTGGTCGTTGCGCACGGGGTAACCTCAGTCCGAGCTGGTTCTTGCGTTCCGGTCAATTCGGTCACAAATGTCCGAATTCTACCCCGGGCTGATATACGTCGGCCACGTCCCCAGAACCCATGAGGAGGGCCTGCCATGTCCCGACTGCCTCGACGCGACCTGATTGTGGAACCAGAAGTCGGTATTTATCACTGCGTCCAGCGCGCGATGCGGCGGGCCTTCCTCCGCGGCCAGGATGCGGTCACGGGTCAGAACTTCGATCACCGCAATGCGTGGTTTCAACAGCGTTTAGAGTTGTCGGCCGGACAGTTTGGCATCGAAGACCCGTCTCTTGCCGGGCCTTGATCGTAAGGTTGCGCACTGCTGTTCGTGCTGGCAACGGTCCGGGTGGCTGGCGGCTGAGCCTGAGCGAAGCCCCAGTACCCGGTTTCTGGGGCATCGCTGCACTCTGCCCCAGCCACCCTGACCCCCTGCTGCTAGCGTTTTGCGCAACCTTATGATCAAGGCCCTCTTGCCGGCATGAGTAACCACGCGCACGTCGTGCTCCGCAATCGGCCCGATGTGATTCACGAGTCGTCTGACCAGCTCGCCCCTTGTACGGCGCGAGCTTCTCGATCTGCACACGGACCACGCAGCGCTGTCGGTTGTCGAGTTGTTCGAGCATCGGTGTGTCTCCGGTGTCTTGGCGGCTTCGCCGAGGCGGTCGGTTTGGGTGGCTCAGCCTTCTCCTTGGCCGAGTCGCGTATCGCGTGAAAGCCCATTTGAATTTTCGGCGGATCGGGCGGTGCCATGAGTTGGCGGATCGCGGCGACGAGTTGCTTGATCGCCTCGTCGCGGCTGCCCACCTTACGTTCGAGTTGATCGAGCTTGTCGGCCAAGTCCTTGTGAGCCAGAACCAATTGCCGCAGCTTCACGAACGCTCGCACGACGAACACGCTGACCTCGACCGCTCGCGGCGAGTTGAGCAGGCTGGCGGCCATGACGACGCCGTGTTCGGTGAAGACGTAGGGCTGGAACCGAATATTGCGTTTGGATGCGGTCACAATTTGTGACCGCATCCAAGCGACTTCCTCTGAAGTCAGTTGGAACAAGAAGTCTTCTGACGATTATCTGACGATTAGCAGCCCCGGCGCAGGCGCTCGGGCGTCAGCGGCTTCAAGGGCTAGCCGAGGCAATCGGGCTGGGTCTTGTCCATGAACAGGGCGATGACGCGATTCTGTGTCTTGCGTTCGGAGCGGGGTTGTTCAGGCATTTTGGAAGGGTGTGAGAGTTTGGGCTTCCCGTATTGCCTTTTCCGCTCAGCCGCGTAGGATTCAGCCGGTGGAAGAGTCGCGGTGCACTTGCTTGCGGCTTTGCCAATGCTATCGTCGGACGACTAGGTGAAGAGTAACCCGGTATTTCCGGGGGGCTCGTTAATGAGTAGGCCGACGTGGTGGAATACCTCAGGGTGTTTTGCCACGTCGGCCTTTTTTTGTTCTTGTGCGACACGGGATATCACGGAAGACACTTAACGCGGAGGTACGCCATGTTTAACCTAAGATTCGCTGGGCTGTTCGGAAAGTCTTGGTCCCACAATCGCACCCGCCGGACGCAGGTCGCGAAACGCGTCACTCGGCAACTGGCGTTCCTGTGCCTGGAGGATCGCCGGTTGCTCACCAGTATTCTGGGTTCGGCGGGGAACTTCGCGGTTCTGGGTCACACGACAGTAACCAATACCGGCTCAAGCGTCATCTTCGGCTCGGCCGCCACCCTCGCCAATGTGGGCGTTTTTGAGGCCGGGGGGGCTAACGCGACCACTGGTTTTTCCGCGGCAGGAAACACGTTTGTTGGGTCAGGCAGTAACACGAATGGGCCAGGAATCGTGAACGCCCCAGCAGCGATTCACTTGGGTAGCCCGGCTGCGGGTCTGGCTCGCGATGATCTCATCGCTGCGTACACGGCCCTGGCGTCCTATGGAACCGCAATCAACCTGAGTGGTCAGATTCTGGGTGACGGAGTGGGGGGCGTCGTCCCCACGCTCGGTCCAGGCGTCTATTCGTTCTCGTCGACGGCTCAGTTGAATGGGACATTGAAGCTGGACGCCGGGGGCGTCAACGGTGGAGTCTGGGTTTTCCAGATTGGAACCGACCTCACGACCGCCAGCGCCTCGGCTGTTCAGTTGATCAACCCCGGTGGAAATCTCGGCTCCGATGTCGGCGTGTTCTGGGTGCTCGGCACCAAGGGCACCGCCGGGCTGGGATCCGCGACGCTCGGTACCAGCACGGCATTCGAAGGCAATATTCTCGCGTTGACGAGCATCACCCTTACAACCGGAGCGACAATCTACAATGGCAGAGCCCTGGCGCGAAATGGCGCGGTGACGTTGGATTCTAACATCATCAGTAACATCTGCCCTCCGGCGTCGTCCTCGCCCAACACCGGCCCTGGCTTTAGCGAGGGCGGACTGGGCAGCATCGCTTGGGAGAAGCGGGCCACCGATGCCAATCCGGTGCTGCTGGCCGGGGCCACGTTTACGATCACCCCCAACCCGCTGACCGGTGTCATCGGGAGCACGCTGTTGGTGGTCGATGGCGGCCTGAACGACGCCGATGGCGTGGCCAACGGCGTGCTAAAGGTCAACAACGTCCTGCTGGGCACCTACACGATTACCGAAACGATCGCCCCGACGGGCTACGCAATTGACGACGTAGCCACTCGTTCGGTCACGGTCAACATCGGCGATCTGAATGCCGTGATCGGTGTTCAAGAAGTGAATAACGCGGGCAACACCGACGAGTCCGACTTCCACAACCAACTGGGCAGCATCGCTTGGGAGAAGCGGGCCACCGATGCCAATCCGGTGCTGCTGGCCGGGGCCACGTTTACGATCACCCCCAACCCGCTGACCGGTGGCATCGGGAGCACGCTGTTGGTGGTCGATGGCGGCCTGAACGACGCCGATGGCGTGGCCAACGGCGTGCTGAAGAT
>JAPLNJ010000086.1 GCA_026692885.1 Planctomycetota bacterium
TTCGATCATATCCCCTTGGTTCAGCATGTGCTCGAACGCGCACTACGGATCGGCGATGGTAGCAACGGAATTGATGATGGTGTGAATCGCATCACGGTGCTCACCAGCGAGAAATTGCTCAACGAGGTTAAGGCGATGATCGATGGACATTGTCGCTACGAACAAGAGATTAGAGAGGGCAGAATCCAAGTTAAGGTGTTGGCCCAAAACGTGCCTAGCCGGCGGGGCACAGCAGCCCTTGTGCTTGACGCCCTGAAGGAGCTAGAACTCGCGGCTGGGGAAATACTAATTTTGCTGGGCGACGTTCCGCTAGTACCTCTTGATGATCTTCTGCAGATTATCGCCCTGCGGCGCAAGAGCGGGCTTTCCGGTGCGATCCTCGGTGTCACGCGACATGATCCAGTTGGCTATGGCCGACTTGACCTACAGGACGTGGAGAACGACGGCCCCAAGGGCGGCGAAGCATATGTTGTGAGAAGAATTATTGAGGAGAAACAGGTCTCTTCAGACTTTCCTGCGGGGGCTTTTCGGTTTGCTGGTGAGAAGACTGTGAACGTTGGCGCGTTCGTGTTCGATGTCGCCAAGCTCCGCGCGCCACTTGAGTGCGTCGTTGCCAGACCCGAGGGGTCTTTTCCTGAGCAGGATCCGGCAAACCGTTGTTGGTATCTTACAGATGTGGTTGACGTTCTATTTCAACGGGGAATTCCTGTTAGGGCGCTGATTAGCGACGACGAGATAAGCACGACTGGATTCAATTCCGTCCTTGTACTGAACAATTTGGAGCAGGAGATTATTCGCTTAGATCGCGTCGTGCAAAACCTTCGTCTTTCGTCGATTTGGCGAGAGACCTATGAGACCGGTATGTCACAGCGCAGCGTCGCGCATACCTATGGGTTGAAGGCGACCGACGACAAATGTCTCGGAGTCGTTGATTACAGCGTGCGGTATCGGCCATGCGGCGCAAGAATTGGTGGGGACTTCTACGGTATTGAACAACGGCCCAATTCGGCACTCGTTGGTGTGCTGGGTGATGCCATGGGTCATGGCCTGCTTGCCGCGATCCGAATGATCCCCATGCTAGCGCGATTTAAGACCGCGTGTGAGACGGCACGTTCGACTCTTGAGCTGTTGTGCAAGATCGAGGAGGTACACCTGAAAGCGCGACGTGAATCTGAGTTCGGAACGGCGATGTGTTTCGAGCTTGATTGGCTGGACGGGACTCTCCACTTGTTTGCGTCGTCTTTGGGGCATGACCCGTTCCTCATGTACCTATCGAAACGTGATGAAGTCCATTCCTTCCCGGAGCATATAGGACATGCCATCGGCGTGCCCGCTGATGGTCGTGTCGTGGAAGACATCACTAAACTAAGTGTCGGAGACGTAATCGTGGGATGGACAGACGGCGTGAGCGAGGCTGGCTGCAAGAGGAGACAGGATCGATTTGGGAAGCTTGGGGTTACAAAGGCGTTGCTGGCAGTGGTACACGAAGAGCCGGCGGTCATAGCAGACGCGATTGTTGAGGCTGCGTTGCGTCATGCCGAAAATGAGCAACACGACGACGTGACGGTGATCGTCATGAAGGTCTTAAAGGTAAATGCACGGGATGATGGTGGGTAAGCAGGGATCGGAGAAGAGGGCGGCTGCGCGAGTTCGGGCTAGACCGTGCGATGGAATAGTTGGATGTTGGGTGGAACGCAGTTGACGTATCGCGGGCTACGCACCCGATGGACGACTGGCCGCCGCTTAAGACGGGTATTCTCGGGACGATCAGCTGCTGAATCCGCGGCGGCAACCGGGGGGTTGTCTTCGCTGCAGCAAGAGGGGCTTGTTCGTCAGCGAGCCGAGGAGCCGGTGATTCGTGGGCCACCTCGTATGAGCTGACGCCTCGACGCGGTGGTCAATCGTGCCTGCCGAGCGAAGTCCGTCCGCTGTCCGTCGCGTGGAGTCGTCGCACCAACTCAATCGTTTACTGAGACATGCCATTGAACGACCGTTTTCGCAACGCCCCCGGCGCCCATCTCTTGTGGCGGCGAACCTGCGTCGGTCGCCGCCACCTCCGCGGCTAAACGCATCTTGCTTGCGCGCTCAGGTCACATCCACCTGAGCACCTTCGATCCGGAGAAGCCGGCTCGTCTCGCCATCATTCTGACGACAACTGGCCGTGGCCCACACGTAGTCGTTGTGTACGTGGGTACGCGCGTCGGTCCGACACACCGACGCGCGCTGGGCAACATGCGACTGCCCGCATGCGACTCGCGGTCCCGCATTATCGTCCTGCGTGAGAAACGTCGACAAATGACCGTGTTCTGCCACCACCCCGCCAGCGGCGAGTCGCTCCCGTTGCAAGGGACTTACTTCCATGTTCATCCACGTCGTCGCCGGTGCGTACGGGCGCACCGATTCCGAAGGCAGGGCGTGCAGCGGATAGGCGAGGACACCGTCTTCCCGCGTTCTTCATCCCCCCACTACGCTCCATTTGTGTTCGCTCCACAGGACGACACCAAGATGCCACCTGTTTATGACATGTTGCTCTGGTCATAACGCCTCGTCTGCCCGACCGCTTCAAGCCCCTAAGCAGATGAGGCGATTCATGGTCTTCAAGACCGCCTCCGAAGCGACAACCTCGTTGCGCGCACCAGAAAAGCACCGGGCACGTTCTGGCGTCTCGTACGCCCTATGGTCGACCTAACCGTCGAGACTCGCTACAGCGCGCGCCAGGCCCCCTTCCCGGGACGCTGGGGCGACTAGAGGCAGGGCAGTGGCTGGATGGAAGGGGAGACGGTTCTCGGACATTTTGTCCTGGCTGACGACTGCCGGAGACGGTTTCCGGCTCATCGCCCTAAGTGGCCTGCAGGCCGGCGGGGCGGCGAGCCGGTGGGCGTCGGGACAATTTGTCCGAGTCTGGCTCCAGGGAGATTCCACGGACGTCCGTGGAGACTTTGGGACGTGATTTGCTCCTGTCGTTGTAATGATTTCAGCCATTGCTCAATCGTCGATCTCCGACCATACGCCGATGGCATCCATGAAGACTTGTGACACTTTAGCACCGCATGTCGGGAGAAGAGCAAGGACTGGAGCAGACGGGGCCGTGGTTGAGCCGCGGCCGCGTGTCGAGTAGGATGGCAAGCCTTCGCTGCCGGAGCGTCCCCGAGTGGCGAGTCCGCGATGGGCACAACAATCGATTTCGGGAGATGACAGTCATGCGCAACTTGCTGCGATGGGGTCTAATAGCGGCGGCACCGCTGGTGTTCTGCAACGGGAGCGGAGCGGCGGAAGTTGGCACAAGCAAGAGTTACACAGGCCCCACGGGGCTGCAACTGTACAGCCTGCGCGACATGCTGAAGACGCAAGGGCCGGCGGTGATGCTCGACAAGTCGAAAACCCTCGGATTCAAGTACGTCGAGGTGGCCGACTACGGCGGCCTAACGCCTGCGGAGTTCCGCGTGCAACTGGATCAGCGCGGGCTCGTGCCGATCGGCCGGCACTATCCCTTTGAGGCCCTGCGCGACGACATCGAGGGCGTGATTCGCGACGCCAAGGCATTGGGTGTCCCGTACGTCGGCTGCGCGTGGATTTCGCACAAGGCGCCGTTCGATGAGAAACAATGCCGCGCGGCGGCGGCTGTCTTCAATCGGGCCGGCGCGGCATTGGCGAAGGCGGGGATCAAGTTCTACTACCACAATCACGGCTACGAGTTCTTCCCACATGGATCAGGAACGTTATTCGATTTGCTGGTCGCGGAGACCGATCCGCAGACAGTCTTGTTCCAGATGGACGTGCTGTGGACCGTGTTGCCTGGCCAAGAACCGGCCAAGTTGCTGGAGAAATATCCAAACCGCTGGCTCCTGGTGCACCTGAAGGACCTCAAGAAGGGCGTGCCCGCCGGCAATATGACCGGTGGCACGCCCTTGACCAACGACGTGGCGCTGGGCACGGGGCAAGTCGACTGGCCGGCCTTTTTCCGCGCGGCACAGAGAGTTGGCGTGAAGTACTACTTCATCGAAGACGAATCGCCGACGGTCGTGGAACAGATACCGCAAAGCTTACGGTTCCTGGAATCCGTCGAATGGTAAGTGCTGGATGCGCCGCTCCATGCCAACGATTCGCCAGACACAATCCGGCCTTTCTGTCTGTAAGAACTGCCACCGTTCGTCCTGTTGACCAGCATTGGCTCGGCCACCAGCATCGGATCGACGCTTTACCGTGCCCCGTGGTGTTTCCCTGCGGCGAGGACCGAATCGAGGACAGGGTGCCCGTGTCTTGAGGGTCTTGAACCTACCCATGTAAAGGTGTGGGATGACGCGTCACTGGTTCCCAAGCTCCCACTGAGGAACCCACTACCCGCGAAGATTGGCGTCGCCAAGCCCGGTAGCAATCATTCGCACGGCACGGAAAAGCCAGGCTGCCAGCGGGTCACATCCGGCCGATGCGGTAGAGTCGCGCCGCGGTGCGGATCAGCAGTTGCTTGCCCGCGATCGCCGGCGTCGCCATGCCCATGTCGTCCTCCGCCAACGCATTGCTGTGCAGCAATTCGAACTGATCGCCAGCGCGGCAGACAAACGTGACGCCGTCCTCGTTCAGGCAGAACACCTTGCCATCGGCGGCCCACGGCGAAACGGTGAAGACGCGGCCTTGCGGGATCCGTTCCCGCTCGTACTTCGCCGCCCCGTCCCGCGCGTCGTAGCACGACAGCAACCCCATGTCTAGCAGGACGTACAATCGCTGCTGATAGAGCAACGTCGAAGGATTGTATGGCCCGGCCTTTTTTTGGCACCATGCTATATGCGTGTTCGATGTCTCCTCGCCGTGCAGCGAGATGTCACCCGTTGCAGTCGGCCGAATCGCGTAGAGCGGACGCTGCGGGCTGATCACAAAACCTGATGTCACGAACAGCAGCCCTTCACCGGCGTGGGGCGTCGGGATGGTAATGTTGGACATCCCCTCCAGCCACCATAGCAACTGGCCGTTCAAATCGTACGAGCGAACTTTGCCCGTCCCGTTCGTAACTAATTCAGTCCGCCCCGCATGTTCCCAGATAAACGGCGTGGCCCAGTTGCTCTTCTCATCGCGATCCACACGCCACACCGTCTGGCCTGTATGTTTGTCCAGTGCTAACAGATACGACTGCTGTTCGTTGTCGTTTACCAGATAGAGGCGATCTTGATGCAGCACCGGTGAAGCGGCCGGCCCCCAGTCGTCGCGTGTCCGTTGCGGTTCAAATCGTTGCGACCACACGGGGGTCCCTTCCAGGTCGAACACAAACAACCCCACATTGCCGAAGCAGCAGTAGACCCGCTCGCCGTCGGTTACGGGAGTCTCGGAGGCAAAGCTATTCTTCAGATGAATAGCACTCTGCGGGACACCGCGATGGACCGTGCGTTCCCACCGCAAGTGTCCGTCACCCAGATCAAGGCACAACACCTTCCACTCATGCTCCGACTTCGGCGGCTCCGGCCGATTACCGCCCATATACAGCCCTTTGCGTGGTGCTTCCGATTCGCCCAAGTTAATGACGGTCGAGATGAAGATTCGCGAGCCCCAAACGATGGGCGACGACCAGCCGCGGCCGGGGAGATCTTGTTTCCACGCGACGTTCTCCGTGGCCGACCACTTGTCCGGCAGGCCCGCACCATCGGCGACTCCCGCCGCACCCGGTCCGCGGAACTGCGGCCAGCTCGGTTCAGATGCGTAGGCGTTCGGTGAACACGCGAATAGGAACAGGAACAACCACCGCGACGAATTTGGGGACATGACACGGAATCCTTACCCACAGGTCGGAGTGCGGCGACAATTCGCCGCTTGATCAAGTGTCCCTATCATCCTGTTTCCAGAGCGGTTGTCCAGAGCCACGGTGAGATGCTGCTTTGGGAAACATGCGGCGGACTTGTCCTTGGAAGTTACGCTCAAGACGATCACGGTGAGAAGCAGATTATAAATCACTTTGCCTTCGCTCCTGTTAGCCGACGACTCCGGCTGTCCCGCTTGGGGCAACGGCGGGTGCTGACGCGTTCGGAAGAACGCTGCACTATTACTGCAGCAAAATCGCCTTCGCCTCCTGACCTCACCGGCTGGGCCACCTGCGTTTGACGAAGCGACAGAACTCGGCCTCGGTCTGCAGCTGCGTCTCCGGCACAACCAGGTACAGTCCCGCGCGTGGCAAACTTGAAAGCACACCAGCCAACTCGTCAAAACGGTGATCGACACACAGCAAGAGACGCGAGCGTTCCAGAATCTCACGGCATACCGGCACGAGTTCCACCAGTGCGGGGCCGTTGGCTTTGATGGTGAGTTCCACGCCGGCCAAGCCCGGTACGTCCAGCACGTGGCGATAGTGCTGGTAGCCTGTCGAGTGCAGGTGAAACAGCACATGCGCGCCGAGATGCCGCACGACTTGGGCACTGCACGGCATAAAGATGTCGCGGTAGACGGCCGGATCGCGCAAGCCCATCGCGTCGTCCTGGATGGCAATTGTCGGGTCGGGAGCCCAATAGCCGAAAATGTGCCCGTAGCCGCTCAGCTTGGCAGGAACGATAGCAAAGTGTTGGTCCAACGCCTGGAGCAGCAACTGACTGATTCGGAGGGCCGCCTGGGCGATCAATTCCGGAGCATCGTACAAGTCGCAGAGGAACGGCGTGAGACCTCGCAGAGCAGCCAGCACGTCGGATGGCCCACGCAGGATGGTGGGACTGAGCCAGCAATCCGCCGGCAAGTTGGCCAGCAGTTGCTCCGTCTGCTGACGCAGGCATTTGAACCAAGACGCGCAGGCCGGCAGCGGCGCTGTGGCGAGGGCCTGCACCGAGCCCAGGCAGGGTTCCGGCGCCAGCGACCCGGACGAGAACCGCACCGGACAACCGCACCAGGCTTCCAGCCACGGAATGGCTCGCCATGGCGCCGCATAGGGCATCCAGTCATCGCACTCCACCGGCCGCCTCGCGAAGGCAAACTCGTAGTCTGTCATCACGTTGGTCGGACACACGTCGGCTGGTACGACATGCTCGTGAGGAAAAGCGTGCCGGAGATACCCTCACACGCCGTAATGGCGAACGAGGGGTTTCGAAACCAGTTCCGCTTCGCCGTGGCTGGCGTTATCGGCTGGCCGGAATCAATTCCGATCAGCCCGCCGTCGAACATCACACGCCAGCTCACCGCCGTACCGTCGAGACTGATTCAGCCACGCCTGGCCGAGTAGCCACTCCCGTAGCTGTTGCCCCGCTCAGGACGCGGTACAATTCAATCATGTGTTCGGCTTCGCCCAGCCCCGCCAACACAGCACGGGCCGAACACACGCTTCGAGTTCTTCTTCCACAAGGGCGTCCACACATGCCTGCGAAAATCATCGAGAAAGTTCGTTCCGGGTTGCTCACCGAAAAGGGGTTGACCAACCTGCACAACAACGTTCAAGGCAAAAATCTGCCGGGCGTTATCGACGCGATCGAAGTGCAGATGCGAGGCCAGTTTCCCAGGGCTGCAAACCGTCTGTTTGGGAAGAAGGAAGCAGCTGTAGTCCAGCGATAACAAGTAGCCTGGGTTCGTGATTACCAGCGGTGATGACCTGCATCGGCAACCACGCACAGCCGCAGCACAATCCCAGCAACTGATCCATCTCACGACGGTGATCGAACTGCATTCAGTCCGGCCGCAGTTGTTCGCACCGCCGTTGCTGGCCGTTGTCACGTCCACCCGTCAGCGTGCGGCCGGAACTTGCCGCAGCCGTTGTGGATCGCGTCAGTTCGTCGAACTTGGCCGGAATCGATCACGTTGAAACCTGGAGGTGACACGACGCAGCAGCTGACTTGAAGCCCACGTCAGCACGACGACGAGCAGGACGCCAACGGCTGCGTTGCTCACGATCGGCCAGGAACCGATAGCCTTGATTATGCGACGCTGTGGGGCGATAGGGTCTTCGCTGTATCGCAGGCACCACGCATACGTCCAAGGCCAGCCAACTTCGACCACAGACGCGTGTAAACCCACCCTGCTTCTCGTAACACCCGGCGTGATGTTCATCCACACCACGACCGCAGACCACGCCATCGCGATCAGCAGCGTCG
>JAPLNJ010000087.1 GCA_026692885.1 Planctomycetota bacterium
TGGCTATGGTGACACCTGCGCTGACTGTGCGGGAACTTCGTACACGCTGGCAACCGCACAAGGAGCGGTTGGACGGACTCCGGGACAGCCACCCGACGTCGATTCGCTTCCATCGGGCTTGCAGTTGGCTGGCCGAGGCGGAGCGTTTGGAGTCGGAGCGCGAGGTCGACCAGATCCTGATCCACCAGTGGATCGCGTTCAACGCCCTCTACGGCCAGTGGGACGTGAATCTACACGAACCCGTCTCTAACCGAACCAGTTGGCAGGTGTTTCTGAGCCGCATGCTCGAATTAGATACTGCCGGGCAGATTATTTCGTTGCTCCAAGAGAACCGCCGACTGGTGCTGACGATCCTGGGGAATTCCAACCTGAACCGTTACTTCTGGCACGAGCCAGATGCAGAGAACGCCGGCAAGGTCAGGCACGCCCGCCATCGTGCGGAGGGTTGGTACGCCGAAGACCGCTGGACCACGATCCTCGATCAGGTGGTCGAGCGTGTCTACCTGCTGCGCTGCCAGCTGGTTCACGGTGCCGCCACCTTGGGCAGCCGGTTGAATCGCACGGCGCTCAAGCACTGTACGATCCTGATGCGGCTGTTGTTGCCCGCAGTGTTGTTGGTGTGGATCGATCGCGGAGCCGAAGAAGACTGGGGCCTGCTGTGCTATCCACCGCTAACCCGGCCAGGCTACTAGTGCGTCTTCAAGGCTAGAAAGTGGGGTAAGCATCCTGCTTGCCTTTCGATGCATCGCGTCAAACGCAAGCTGGAAGCTTAGCTTACGCCACCGCATCGGTCACCCCAAGCTTAAGCCTTCACGACGCACTAGCACCCAATGGGTTTCAGCACGCTTCGTGTGCAGTTTCCTCGTTCCTACGCTCTGCGTGGGAACAAGTTGAGCGATCTGGGCTAGATGTTTCCGCCGCGCCAAAATGCTACGATGGACGAATGGCCAAGAAAGACGCTATCAGTCGACGACGATTCCTGGATGTTGCTGGAAAGCTCGCCTGCGGCGGAGCGGCAGCCGTGGCAGTACCGACCTTTATCCCCGCCTCCGCGCTGGGACGTAACGGACGCCCGGCGCCGAGCGAGCGAGTGACGATGGCCTGCCTGGGATTGGGATTTGGCTGGCCCATGTTCTTGCGCGACGACGTCCAGGTGCTGGCCGTCTGCGATGTGCGTCAGGAACGCCGCGAGTTCGGCAAGCAGCAAGTCGATCAGAAGAACGGTAACCGCGACTGCCAGACCTACCTCGATTTTCGCGACGCCATCGCTCGCGACGACATCGATGCGGTCTACATCGCCGCACCCGATCACTGGCACGCCTTGCTCACGATCGCGGCCGCCCGGACAGGCAAACACGTCTATTGCCAGAAGCCGCTCACCCGCACCATTGCCGAGGGTCAAGCCGTGGTCGCGGCGGTCCGACGATACGGCGTGGTCTTCCAACACGGCACCCAGCAGCGGCACGATGCGCGGATGCTGTTCGGATGTGAACTGGTCCGCAACGGTTATATCGGCGACTTGAAGCACGTTAAGATCGGCAGTCCGTCCGGAGCGGCGTGCCCACCGCAAACGACCCAACCGGTGCCTCCGGGGCTCGACTGGGAGCGGTGGCTCGGCCCGGCGCCGTGGGCCCCGTTTGCTCCGCTGCGGATTCAGGCCCATCCCTGGTACTTCATCTCGGACTACTGCCTGGGCTACATCGCCGGTTGGGGCGTGCATCATTGCGACAGCGCGATGCAAGGTTCGGGCTTGGATGACTATCGAGGAGCGGTGGAGATCGACGCTCGCGGCATCTTCCCGGCGGAGGGCCTATTCGACAATCCGTACCGCTGGCAGATGCACTACACGTTCGGCAACGGCTTGACATGGCACTGGACCGACTGTGCGGGCGAAGGCTGGGGTTCGCCGGCCGGGTCGGATTGGCCGCAGCACCCGATGGGCATCACCTTCGAGGGCACGGCAGGCTGGGTGTTCATCTGGCGCGGCCAAGTCGATGCCCACCCCAAATCGCTGCTGCAGGTTAATCTCGGCCCGCACGAGCGAGTCCAGCTGCGCAGCCAACTGCCGGGCGACTTTGTGCAGTGCGTGCGGAATGGTCTGGAGACCTGCGCGCCGGTGGAGGTCGCCCATCACGCGACGAACCTGTGTTCGATCGGGGCCATCTCGATGTTGGTCGGCCGCCAGCTGACGTGGGATGCCACCCGCGAAGAGTTCGTGGGAGACGAAGCAGCCAATCGACTGCGGTCGCGGGCGATGCGGGAGCCGTGGTCGCTGTAAGGCCGAATCAAACACGTTCTCATTCAGAGCTGTTCGCTTATGACACCTGCCATCCTGGTGGAGACTCACTCGCACACGCGACTTTGCAAACACGCGCTCGGCGAGCCGACCGATTACGCCGCCGCGGCCCATCGTCGCGGTTGGGACGGTCTGATCGTGACCTGCCACAATCCGATGCCCGATGGCTTCTCTCGGCAGGCGCGGATGGAACTGGCCGAGTTCCCTGAGTATCTGCGTCTGGTGTTTCTGGCCCGCCACGACTGGCAGGGTCGGGTGGACGTGCGACTCGGGCTCGAATGCGACTACTTCCCCGGTTACGAAGGCTGGGTGGAGCAGCAATTGCAGACGGCCGACTTTCAGTACGTGTTGGGCTCGGTCCATCCGCAGACCTCGGAATACGAGGCCCGCTACTGGGACGGTGATGCGGTGGCCTTCCAACGTACGTATTTCCGCTCGTTGGCCGAGGCGGCAGAGACCGGACTGTTCGATTGTCTGTCGCATCCCGATTTGGTCAAGAACACGACGTACGACCGGTGGCGACCGGAGGTGGTCATGGACGACATCCGCCGGGCGTTGGACCGCATTGCGGCGACGGGCGTCAGCCTTGAGTTGAACACCTCCGGCGTCCAGAAAGAGATTGCGGAGATGAACCCGTTTCCACAGATGCTCGTGGAAATGCGAAACCGGGGGATCCACGTAGTCATCGGCGGCGACGCGCACCAACCGAATCGAGTCGGCGATGGCTTTCGGGAGGCACTAGATCTGCTGGAGCAATGCGGCTACGAACAGATCAGCCTCTATCTCGACCGAGTTCGGCAGGACGTGCCGATCGCAGCTGCCCGGGCAGCCCTGGCTGGCCGTACTGTGAGTGTCACCCCGTCGCCGCCGCCAAGTAGGTCATGCTTTCCAGCCTGACGGGAACCAAGGCAAGCGAACAAAAAGAGAGGAGTGTCCACCGTGAGCCACGAGCGCCGCGAGT
>JAPLNJ010000088.1 GCA_026692885.1 Planctomycetota bacterium
ATGGTTTTGGCGTAGCCCGAGGCCACCGCGTAGCACGCACAGAGGATACCCGATAACACGCCGATCAACAGGCCGATCAACATGTTCGGCGGCGCACCACCCGCTGGCCCAATATCCGCCGCTACCGCGGCGTCTTGTCGAGGGCTGCGATCCTTCAAGATGCCTGCTCGTCCGCACACGATCACGCCCACCACGCACACGGCCACGCCGGCCAGGATCACGTAACCATGCGGCGTCAAGATTTGGTCTCGGTTGAACAACAACATCGGCATCATCGAGCCGAAAATAATCTGGGCGCCATAGTTTAAGGCATAGGCCAGTGACAACCCGATAAAGGCGAAGCTCATCCCCAAGGTCATGGAACCCAGTCCCCAGAGAAACCCGAAGACCAGCACCAGGACGATCGTGCTCAGGCCGACACGAGCGTAGATGCCGCCCAGATCGTGGACCACCAGCGGCGCCACAATCAGCGGAATCACCAGGGTCACGATGAAGAAGAAGGGCCCCCACAGCACCTCCCACGGCGTGTCTTTCTTGGCGTATTTGCTCGGCAGGCCAAACGAACCGCCGCAGATCGCCCCCAGCAGGAGCAGTCCGAAACCGAGGAGTTGTTGCGGTGCCATGATTTAGGTTCTCCGGTGTTTCTGCTCGGGAAAGAGCAGGGTGAGGAAAAAGGGGAAACTACTCCGACATAGTGAGCCGCAAGGCGCTCGCCGCGGGTTCTTGGCGAAAAAATGCGGCCAGTCTTCACCGGCGGCTAGCGCCCAATGCCACTTACTTTGGGACCATTGGGGGCGTTTTCTGTTAGCGGAGCGGCGCAAGCCGCCCGGTTTTCCGACTGTAATACCGGACGGCTCGCGCCGTGCCGCTACAAAGTAAGTGGCCTTGGGCTAGCGCCGTTACGCTCAACTTAAGGATCGCGAAATGAATTAGTGTCGGGTCTTCAAAGTAGCCATCACGCTCCGCGTGATGGCATGTCATCTCGCGGAGCGAGATGACCACATTTTTGCGACAGTTATTTCTTTCGCGATCCTAAGCCGCATTGGGCAACCGCCCGGCAGTCCAACGGATGGCGCGGCCCAGGATCGTGACAAAACTCTCGTGCCCATACGCCTTGGTGTCGTG
The DNA here is from genome assembly GCA_026692885.1 of Planctomycetota bacterium. The sequence goes on from JAPLNJ010000088.1 coordinate 1,126, forward strand.
GCCCAATTGGAAGTAGCAGACGGGCGACTTCCGGTACGAGTGCACCCAGGCAATCCCCTTGGAGTTCGTCGGCTCGTCCGTCGTCAGGATGACGTGGACTTTCGGATCGAGGCCGTGGCCCAGGTACGTTTCGTCGGTGATGGCGAAGTCGGACATGCCTCGGGTGATGGGGTGCTCCCGGTTTTCGATGTGGACCTTGAAATCCACGTTGTCCTTCGCGCCGGACAGCCAAGACGTGACACCGACGATCTTCTGGAACTCCGGCCATGGCCGATAACCGTAGATGGCGTGGTGCAGGATGACCAGACCAACGCCCTTGTCCAGAAGCTGCAGAAAATTCTCCTGCTGCTTCTCGGTCGGCTTCTTCATGTAATTGTAGAGCACGATCGAGTCGTAGCCCCAATTGCTGATGTCCTCGAACGCCTCGCCGCCGCTCTGCTCGTCCACGAAGGTGCACTCCATGTCGGTGTAGGCTTCGAAGACCTTGCGAAAGGCAGGCACCGGATAGCCGTGGCCACCGGCGACGACCAGCACTTTGATCTTCTTCGCGGGTGCTGCTGGGGCGGCTTCTCCGGCCCAGACGCAACTGGCCACGACGGCCAGGACGACGAACGTCGCGACGAATCGCGGCAACCAGTGTCTACGCATGATGCTTCTCCTGAGGGTCTGCAGCAGGTCTCGGTGGACCGACTTCCATCCAGCGACCGGCGCCTCCTGGGCGGCACTCGCGGGACGATGGGGGCGGAACGCGAAACAATCGCCCTCCAGGATATCCGGATTCACAGCTCAACTGCAACAGGGGCGACCAAGCCGTGCTCTGGCTCTGCCATCCGTGCGAGAAACAGAACCTGGGAGATTCACACCGCGAATCAATTCCTGGCCATCAGGGATGTGGCTCAGCATCTTTCGTCGAGCTGTCGATCACATAGGAGTCGATGACCTCGGCACGACCCGGCCCAGAGGGACCGCCGCGGAACGCAGCCGTGTGCAGCTGGAACCGTGAACGCAGCCAAGCGACCAGGCGTTGGCGGACGAACCGGCGCGTGGGCGGAATCAGCAGCATCAGCCCGCAGAGGTCAGACAGTAGTCCGGGTGTGATGAGCAGCGCGCCGGCGACGAAGATCAAGGCTGCGTCCAGGAGCGAATCGGTCGGCAAGCGACCGCCACCAAGCTCGGCCTGAATCCGCTGCCAAGTCCGCCAACCTTGCGACCGAGCCAACCCCGTGCCGATGATGCCCGGAATGACGACCATCGCCAGGGTGAACCACCAGCTCGTGTGCTCGGCCAAGTACAGCAGCAGGGCCAGTTCCAGAAACGGGACCGTGATGAACAGGATCAGCAGTTTGAGCAGCATGAGAATTTCCTGGCGGCCAGCGAGTTGGGGATCCGTTCGTAGGTCAGGCTTTCCAGCCTGACGTCGAGTTGTCGGGAGTCAGCCTGGAAGGCCTGAGCTACTGCGTTTTCCAGTAGCCTCCGCGAGTGTGATCGTAAATCGCTTCACGACCGCGGACGGCGGGATCAAATCGCCCGTCGCGAAACACCTCGCGGCCCAGGACCCAAGTGCGGACCGGCCAACCCTGCAAGGTCGTGCCGTGCCAGGGACTCCACTTGCATTTCGTCTCCTGTTCCGCATTGCGGATCATGGCCGACTTGTGCATGTCGACCAACACCAAATCCGCGTCGTAGCCGACCTGAATCCGGCCCTTGTCCACCACATCCCAGACTCGTGCCGGGGCATCGCACATCCAGAGAGCGACTTGTTGGAGCGTGCAGTGACCGCGATTCACCTGATCCAGCATCAAGGCCAGCGAATTCTCCACGGCCGGTAGGCCGGAGGGAGACTTCGGGTACGGTTGCCGCTTTTCCTCCCACGTGTGCGGTGCGTGATCGGTGGCGATGACCTGAATCCTGCCGGCGAGCAACGCCTGCCAGAGCTGATTGTTGTCCGCCTTGGTCTTGACCGACGGATTGATTTGGATCAGCGTTCCCAGCCGGTCGTAGTCGTCGACGTTGAAGAACAGGTGATGCGGACAGACTTCACCGGTGAGCAACTCGTGATGCTCGGCCAGCAGCTCGGTCTCGGCACCGGTGGAGACGTGGAACACGTGGAAGCGGTGCTGGTGTCTGACGGCCAAGTCGATTGCCCGCCGGGTAGCCAGGATTGCCGCTTGATGGTCGCGGATCCGCGAATGGTCGGCCACGCGATCGGTTTCGCCCAAACGTTCCCGATTCGCTCGGATGGTCGTCTCGTCTTCGCAATGCGCGGTGATCGGCAACGTGGTTTCCGCGAAGATCCGTTCCAGATCTTCCTGACGTTCCACCAGCAGGTCGCCGGTGCTGGAGCCGATGAACAGTTTGATGCCCGGTGTGCGGTGCGCGCTGCGTAACTGCGGCAGGTTGTGCGGCGTACCACCGATGAGAAAGCCGAAGTTGACGAGACTTTTCTGCGTGGCCAGCGCCAGCTTCTCTTCCAGCAACTCCTGGGTGGTGGTCGCGGGCTGGGTGTTCGGCATCTCCAGGAACGTGGTTACGCCGCCTTTGGCACAGGCCCGCGAGGCGTGCTCCAGATCCTCTTTGTGTGTCAGGCCCGGCTCGCGGAAGTGCACTTGATCGTCAATCGCGCCCGGCAGGAGCACCAGACCGGCGGCCTCGATGACTACGTCGGCTGACGTATGCACCGCAGCGTCGATCGCCGCGATCTTGGCACCCTCGATCACGACCGAAGTGCGCAGGATTTCCTGCGGCAAAACGACGGATGCATTGCGAATGAGGATCTTCATGCTCAGAGCCGAGAGACGCTAGTTGCCGATCGGACTCTTGCGTTCGGACCAGGTGTAATCTTCCTGCCTCCACAACAGCCGATGCTTGAGGAACTCCAGGATGGCCCGGTTGATCGGCAGGTTTCGGTCCAGCAGTCGGGTGCCCTGCAAGTCCGTGTCCGCGGGTTCCCAGAACAGCGACTGTTTTCGTTCCCGGTCGGCTCGTTCCTGTTCACTCTCGCCTTGCGGCAGTTTGGGACGGCCTGCCTCCAGGCGGCTGTAGATCCGCTTGGCTGCGCTAAACGCCTCGCGACTTTTTTCGCCGACCGCGATGCAGACGGACAGATTCTGCGTGATCGCCTGGTTCCCGAGTGCGGGCGTGCATGTATAGCCCTTGGGATTTTGCATGGAGGGCGACAGGAGCACCAGCGCCTTCACATCCTGGCCCTGCTTGTAGCTGGGCGTTGCCGGCCAGCTCCAATCCAGGGCGGCCCAATTCAGCGCCAAGGCAGCGCCGAATTCAGCCCCGATCACGCACAACATATCGATGTTGAGCTCGCCCTCGTTATTCCGGGCGACCAGCCACTTCTTCACGGCTTCCACGTCGTTGAACATGCTCTTCATCTCGACCGGCCCGAAATATTTCGGATCGTCATACTTGACCGTCAAGTAGTCGCCATCCGGCTTCCTGCGGCCAACGCTGCGACCGTGTCCCCGCAGGTCGGGAACCATCACGGCGTAGCCAAGGGTCTCCACCGGTATCGCGGCGGGCTTTGCCACCGGTATCGCGGCAGGTTGGGCCGCGTCGACCGACAGGGCTACCGCCACAGCGAATAACCAACCGCAGCCTGACGTCAGGACCACGTGCCACGGACCGCCTTTGGGGTGATGGGAGCCGCATGTTCGAAGGCTGAGTCTGTTCATCATCGTACCCGTCAAGAGTGTGCCTACCCGTCAAGAGTGTGCCAGTCTAACTTCGCCACAAGGCGTTCATCGTAGAGGGATTACCAGCAGACGTCAATCAACGGCGGAAGCCGCAGCGGCAAAGTCGCCACCAACCAGGCGAGCATTGGGCGTCAGCCCTCGGATGGCCCCGCTCGGGCTACGCGACCGCAGGAACGGGTTCGTAACGGAAGTCGTGAGACTTCCGACGTTTCGCGAGCGAGCGGCCCGAATTCTCACGAATTCGGCTACGACTGTTCTCGCAGAGGTGCATCTTGCGGAAGCAATACGCAATCTGCTGAGCCACCCAGCGCGGCACGGCAAGGCCTTCGGCCAGCTGCCCGGTGTGGAAGAGTGTGGGTAACTCGGCAGGCAGCAGGCTCGCCAAGTCGCGGCCCGTGCGGAACCGATGGACGTGGTGGATCTTGACCAGCCGCTGGTCGGCCACCTGATGGTCGCGGCGGCGCCAACGGCGGCGCCGGCCGTGTCCGGGGTGCCGTAATTCCTCGATATCCACCAGCGGGACTTCCAAACACAAATTCTGATGGGGAAAGACACGGGTGAAGTAGATCAGTTCGTGGAACAAATCCAACACCGATCCCTGGCGAGGACTGAGACGCGAGCTGAGCACCGGGCCGCCTCGGATAGCGTGGTTGATGATTCGTTTTCGGATCACGACCGGCTTCACGACCAGCACCCGATGATCCTTCACCAAACTGGCCACTTTGTCTCGGATGGCCGCCAAGGAACCGTGCTGGATCTCAACCAACTGGCCGCCGGAGACCACATCGATACGAAAACCTGCGACGGGGGCTTCGAACCGAGCATCCCCGTCAGCGTAGAGCTCCTTGAGTTGGCGATGGAGCGTGGTTTCCATAGTCTGGTTCCCGAGTGTTCATCCACACCGGTGCCTTGCGGCAATTCGCGAGTGAACCGCGACTTCCGGGGAATACGGAATGCTAGCGTCGAACCCGCATGGCCCGGTCGATGTCCCGTTTTACATCGGCCGTCTTCAAATTTTCTCGCTTGTCATGCAGTTTCTTGCCACGACACAAACCGACGAGCATTTTCACGATACCACGTTCGTTGAAATACAGTTTCAGCGGGACCAGCGTCAAGCCTTTTTCATGGGCTTGATTGGCGAACTTGCGGACTTCGCGGGCGTGCAGCAGCAGTTTGCGGGGGCGTTTAGGGTCGTGATTCCAGACCGAGGCCTGCGGGTACTCGGCGATGTCGCAGCCGATCAGCCAGACCTCCCCCTCCCGGACCCGAGCGTACGCCTCATCGATAGAAACCTTGCCGGCCCGCAGGCTTTTCACTTCGCTGCCGACCAGCGTGAGGCCGCATTCCAGGGTTTCGAGCACGTCAAACTTGTGCCGCGCCTTGCGGTTTTCGGAGATGGAGCGTTCCCGGTGAGTCTCCGGCTTGCCAGCACTTTTCTTCCTGTTCTCTGCCATTTTGGTCTTTCTTTGCGGCCGGACGCTCCCGGACGCCGATCTACGCTTGCAAAAAGAAACGCTGACGATACATTGATGCAGTTAAAGTACTCGGAAAGTGATTCTTTGGGAACTGCCATGTCGGTTGGCTCGACTGGCAGTGGCACCGTGTAGGATGCGCGTAGGAGTGTTGTGTAGGAGTGTCGTGTAGGAGTTGTGTACGCGGCGAGGTGGAAATCGAGCAAGGTTCGCCAAGGTTTAGGGAATTTCGATAGCTTATGACGATCACTAAAGAGCGGAAGCAGGAACTAATCCAAGATTTCAAGCGGGCCGAGAGCGATACTGGCTCCCCGGAAGTCCAGATTGCCATTCTGACCACACGGATTAACAGCCTGACCGAGCACATGCGAGGGCATACCAAGGACTACGCCACCCGGCGCGGTTTGTTGGGGATGGTCAGCCGCCGTCGCCGATTGTTGGATTACCTCCGCAAACATGATCCCAAGCGGTATTTTGGGATTATCGGCCGGCTCGGGATTCGCAAGTAATCGCGGCCTACGGCACCGCTATCGCCCTTGCATACGCGGCTGTGCAGCCTTTTTTGGATGCTGATTTCGTTCCTTCTTTTACCACCGGACGGGTGGTAATTTTGGGAGCGTGATCCTTGCGCGTGTTTCTTTTTCGTCGCACCGACCGTTTTGTCACATTTGTAGAAGTTAGGAAGTTGGAAGTGAAGGTTCGCGTAGAAAAACAGATTGGACGGCGGCTGCCGGCAAGTTTCCCGGTGGTTTCATCAAGCGGGAAGGCCGACCGACCCAGAAGGAGACGCTGACTGCGCGGCTCATGGATCGGCCCATTCGCCCGCTGTTCCCCAAGGGCTTTGCTAACGAAGTGCAATGCCAGAGCATTGTCTTCTCCAGCGACCGCCAAGTGGACGGTGACGTGCTGGCGATGATTGGCTCGGCCACGGCGTTGTTTATCTCGCCGCTGCCGTTCCGCGGCCCCGTGGCTTCGGTCCGCATCGGCCGTATCGAGGGCCAGTTCATTCCGTTTCCGACGCACGACCAGTTGGAGGAGAGTGAGCTCGATCTGATTGTGTCCGGCTCCGATCAGTCGGTCTGTATGATCGAAGGCTTCGCCCGCGAGATGCCGGAAGACGAGATGGCTGCCGCGATTCAGTACGCTCACGGGGTCATTCGCGAGATTCTGGCGATGGAGCGGGAACTGTACGAGAAGGTCAATCCGACGAAGATGGCGTTTGTGCCAGCCCCGGACGACGGCATCTACGATAAGCTGCAAAGCAAGTACTACGAGGACTTCAAATCCGCCAAGCAGACCACTGGAAAACAGGCCCGGGCGGAAGCGGTGGAGACTCTGAAGAACCGCGTCGTGGCCGAGATGATTCCTGCTGCCGGGGCGGCGGATGCGATCTGCCCGGAAGCGTTGGACCATGCCTGGCACAGCCTGGAAGCCCGCGTGATACGGGACTTGATCCTGTCCGGGACCCGCGCGGATGGTCGCGACACGAAGACCCTGCGGAACATCGAGTGCGAGGTCGACGTGTTGCCCCGTACCCACGGCTCCGCAGTGTTTCAGCGTGGTGAGACGCAAGCGTTGATCACCGTTACGCTGGGCACTGGCAGGGACGAGCAACGGGTCGACGGGCTGATCGACGAGTACTCCAAGAAGTTCATGCTGGACTATAATTTCCCGTCGTTTTCCGTGGGCGAATGCCGTCCGATCCGCGGACCGGGACGACGGGAGATCGGGCACGGCGCGCTGGCCGAACGCAGCGTCAAGCCAGTCCTGCCGGCACCGGACGAATTTCCGTATACCGTCCGGGTGATTTCGGACATTCTCGAATCCAACGGTTCTTCCTCTATGGCGTCCGTGTGCGGTGCCACACTCGGCCTGATGGCCGCTGGGGTGCCGATCACCAATCCGGTGGCTGGGATTTCCGTCGGCCTGGTCAAGGAAGCGGATGACCGCTGGGTGCTGCTGACGGACATTCTCGGCGACGAGGATCATTTTGGCGACATGGACTTCAAGATCTCAGGGACGCAGAACGGCATCACCGGGATTCAGTTGGATCTGAAGATCGACGGGATCAGCGAAGAGATCATCCGCGCCACTCTGACGCAGTCACGAGAGGCTCGCATTGAGATCCTGCGCAACATGCTGACCACGATCTCACGGCCCCGGGCCGAACTGTCGAAGTGGGCGCCGCGATTGTTGCGGACGAAGATCGATCCGGACAAGATCGGACTACTGATCGGTCCGGGAGGCAAGAACGTCCGCATGATCCAGGAGACGACCGGCACGGTGATCGAGATCGAGGACGACGGCACGGTGACCGTAGCCAGCGAGGACGAAGGGCGGGCCAAGGCAGCCATGGCCCACATCGAAGCCTGCACCGCGACCGTGCAGATCGGCAAGATTTACGACGGGCGCGTGGCCAGCATCAAGGACTTCGGCGCCTTTGTGGAAATCCTGCCTGGCCGCGATGGGTTGTGCCACGTCAGCGAGTTGTCGAATGGCTTCGTCAGCCGGGTCTCGGACGTGTGCCAAGTGGGCGACACGATGAAAGTGCTGGTCATCGATATCGATGAGCACGATCGCGTCAAGCTCAGTCGGCGCCGTGCTCTGGAGGAACTCGGCATTGTAGATGACATCGCCAACCGTCCGCCGAGTGAGCCTGGCGCGGAGGGGGAGCGTGGCCCGGACAGCGATCGCGATAGCGGCCGTGACCGAGATCGCCCGCGTGGTGGTGATCGCCCTCGCGGTGGTGATCGCCCTCGCAGTGGGGGCGGTGGTGGTGGACGCGGACGGCGTTAGACTTGACGTCACCTCGGATCTTTGATTCAACAACAACGGCCGGCTTCCGGCCGTTGGCGTTTCTTGATCCCTCGAATCCAATACCAATGCTAGCACCAAACGGTTTTCGGGGTTGTCGGTGTCAAGAATGGGGTTTTACGGTTTCGCATAGACGGACCGCCAGCTGGGGTCAGACGTACAGATTTCAGTTTTCGCGGGCAGAAGGCTTTTTATGGGATTGAGCACACGACCGCGAAAACTGAAATCTGTACGTCTGACCCCTTGTCTCGCACCCTGTCCCTGCTGCTGAACCGTAAAGTCTCATTCTTTACGCGCAAGGGCCAAAATAGCGTTTGGTACTAGCGGAACAAATTGGTCTTGCAGAAACGCCCCTATTTCACCACATAATAGAGAGAGCCAAGCGGTCCATGCGCCATACGTGCTCTCTGCCTGTTCAGTCTTTCCAGATTGACTAGCTTGTCAATCTGGAAGGTATCGCCGAATCGGGGAGTTTACGCATCGTCAGGGGACCACGAAATCCCGGTACGTTTTTTCCACCAGAAGCAGGAGGCGTTGAGAACTATGTCGGTGAGTAATGGTTTCCGCAGCGTGTGCAACACCGCTCGATGGCTCACCATCATCGGTCTGCTGTTGATGTCTGGAGCAGGACCTGCCAGCGCGCAGATTAATAACGGCTTTAACCAACGCGCCGTGGGCGGGATCACGGTGGATGCCCAAGGAGTCATCCGTCAAAGTGTGCCCGACGAGCGGCTGGCCGATGTGCGTCAATTGCGGAAAGATGCAGGCCAGGTGCCGACGGAACTGCAGCCGGGCGGGGAACTGCGCAAAATCTCCCTGCGAGCGCTGGAAACGGTGCTCCGGCAGGCATCAGCCGACAATCCCGCCCGCCTGCCCGATGAGCTGCAGTACTTGGGCGGCTTGCAACGCATCCAATACGTGCTGGTCTACCCGGAACAGAAAGACATCGTGCTGGCGGGGCCCGGCGAGGGTTGGACGATCGACGATCGCGGCGAAGTTGTCGGCGTGACCACGGGCTTGCCCGTGCTTCGCTTGGAGGATTTGCTGGTCGCGTTGCGGACCGTCGAAGCTGCTCGGACGGAGGGCCTCAGCGTGTCGATCGATCCCACGCCCGAAGGCCGCCGCCGTTTCAAAAACTCCATCGCGAATATGAAACAACGCGGGCTCGACCTCACCCGCGAAGCCGTCGCCGGGCTGGCCGAAGCGATGGGACCGCAAGAGATCACCTTCACGGGAATTCCCACCGACAGCAATTTCGCCCGCGTGCTGGTGGCTGGCGACTACCGCATGAAACAGTTGGCCATGGGTTTGGACAAGGCGCCCATTCCGGGTTTGCCCAGCTTCTTGGAACGGCTCAAGGCGAAGAATGGTCTGCCAGGCAACGCCATGCCGCGGTGGTGGCTGGCGTGTAACTACGAACCGCTGGCGCGCAGCGAGGACCGGTTGGTCTGGCAGT
>JAPLNJ010000089.1 GCA_026692885.1 Planctomycetota bacterium
GGCGGGAGGCGGCGGAAGACAGCACGGCTAGCGTCTGCCGACGTAGTGGTCGAAACCCAATTCCACCGGGGCAAGCCCGGATGGGGACCAGACATGCCAAGCTGGAACAAAAGCCGGACCAGATCTCACCATTGCAAGGACGCTCTGGGATACAATTTTGCGCGGGCCACCCCCGCCCCGTCTCCCCGGAGTACCGGGGCGAGGAGAGACTCTCGCCGGTCCTAGCCGTACAGCGGGCCAAAGTTGGCACAGGCCCGGAAATCGGCACCTTCCAGGTCGGCGGTACCAAACGAGTGCCAGGCGCTCGGCCGGAACACGTCGCCTCCTGGCACGTTGTGCATGAACACCGGAATCCGCAGCATCGAGGCCAGCGCGAGCAGGTCGCCACCGATGTGCCCGTAGCTGAACGCGCCGTGGTTGGCGCCCCAGGCGTTCATCACGGTGTAGCCGTCCGTGAACACGCCCTGGCCCGTTAGGCGTGGCGCGAACCAAGTGGTCGGCCACGTGGGGTTGGTCCGTTCATTCAGGACCTCGTGGACCTGCGGCGGTAACTCGAAGGACCAGCCCTCGGCGATCTGGAGTACCGGCCCCAGTCCGCGCACCAGATTCACCCGCGACATCGTGATCGGCATGCCGCCCCGGGTGACGAAGTGCGAGGAGAACCCGCCACCCCGGAAGTACTCGGTGATCGCCGCATGCCACGTGGTGGCCTGCAGGCAGTCGTCGGCCTCGGCAGGCGTGATGTCCCAGAAGGGCTTCATGGCCGGCTGGTTGTCGAGTTGCTGCCGCCCGGCGCCGTCCAGGGCCGCCGCACCCGAATTGATCAGATGGATCAAGCCGCCGGCGGCGACGCCGGTCAATTCGAAACCCGTCACGCGTTTCACCGCCGCCGGACTCCAGTAGGTGCGCACGTCAGCAAAGACCTGAGCCGTCCCGTTGAGCAAGTGCCCGAAGAGCATCGCGACGCCGTTCAGGCTGTCGTTCTCGGTGGCCAGAATAAACGGTTGCCGAATGCCGTTCCAGTCGAACGACGAGTTCAGGATCGCCTCCATGAAGTCACCGTTGGGCAGGTGATCGGTCCAGTGCCGCTGGCCCTGGAAGCCGGCGGCAATCGCGTTGTGTCCCAGGGCCTCTTCGCCGAAGCCTAACTCGGCTAATCGCGGATTGCCCACCATCAGGTCGCGGGCGATCAGAGCCATCTGCACCGACCACTGCCAAGCCCGCTCCTTCTCGGCCGCGCTGAACCGGCTCTCGGGCGAGTTGTAATCCTTGCCCTCCCGGCAGTGCGTCTTGACCCAGACGCTGGCGCGCTGGAACTCGGCTTCGTCATAGACCTTCCGCTCGATACGCCGGACGAACTCGACCAGGTCGACCGTCTCGACGCGCATGCCCAGGTACTGCTCGAAGAAGTCGTGATTGACCAGCGAGCCGGCGATCCCCATCGAGATGTTGCCGAGGGACAGATATGACTTACCGCGCAGGGTGGCCACCGCGAGACCGCCGCGAACGAACCGCAGGAGCTTCTGACGCACATCGTCCGGGATGCACTCGTCCCCCGCGTCCTGCACGTCGCGGCCGTAGATGCCGAACGCCGGCAGACCTTTTTGCGTGTGACCGGCCAGCACC
>JAPLNJ010000090.1 GCA_026692885.1 Planctomycetota bacterium
TTGAGGAAAAGTTTCAGCCGCAGGGCGGCACGGCGTTTTACCCGAACGGGTTTGTGGACCACGGCAAACTCTACGTCGCCTACACGTACCCGGCTGGCATCCACAGCAGCGTCATCGAGCCGCTGCCGGATTTCACACGCCCGTTCCTGCTGCCGCGTGAGGGCCGGCCCGGTCTGAAGATCGAAAACGGCATGGCTCACTTTGGCCAGCGCCAATCAAGCCTCGGCCTCGTGCTGACGGAGAAACTCACGCGTCAGCCTAAACTACGTCTCGCATTCGACGTGAACGTGAACCGCTACAGTGGCGGCGACTGGCCCGTGATGACGCTCGGCGGCAAGACTCGCAGTGGCACCGTCATTCGCGCCGTTTACGACGAGCAGCGTAAAGCCGATTTCTTTCAGGTCCGCAGCGTCGTTGGTAACGAGTGGGCAGACCTCGCATCGTTCAAGATGAAGGAATGGAATCACATCGAAGTTGAGTTGACCGAGATAGGTCTTTCGGTCGCCGTCAACAAAGCGCCCGCGGTGAGCTTCGAGAAGCCCATCCTGCGCAAGATTTGTTTCGGCGGCCTTTACGTCGCGCCCGAGTGGCCGATAGGCATGTCGCACTCCAGCGACGTGCGGCTGAAGCTCGACTCCATCGTGGTCGAGTAATGACAAACCATGAAACACACCTTCCCCTTCCTCACCGTCCTGCTGCTGGCGCCGCTGGCCGCGCACGCGCCGCAGCCAAACAATCATTTGGGAACTGCTGGAGAAGATAGCGATGAGAACTGCTAAGCTTCACCTGATCGACATCAGCAACATCGCCTGATTCTGCACGTATCCCACTCGCTCAGAACACCGATACCTTCTCACGAATCCAAACGCTATGAATCCAAACGCGATCAACCACCGGTCCCGCCGTCACTTTCTCACCACGCTTGCTGCCGCATCGGGCGCGGTTGCCACCACTGCTTTCTCCGCACCAGAAGCCAGTTCGTCCGTCAGCTTTCATGAGGCGGCACGCGACCTTTCGCTCAACACCGATGCCGATGTCATCGTCTGCGGCGCCGGACCGGCGGGAGTGACTGCAGCGATCACGGCGGCGCGGGCCGGAACCAAGGTGCGATTGTTCGAAGCCCATGGTTCGCTCGGCGGCGTGTGGACCTCGTCGCTGCTGGGCTACCTGCTCGATTTCGACAAGCCCGGCTTCAACGTGGAACTGGTGCACATGTTGCGTGAGCGGGAGGCCCTCCATGGCCAGGGGATGAACGGGCTCAGTTACCAGCCCGAAGAAATGAAGCTGCTCCTGGAGGAGCTCTGCGCCCAAGCAGGCGTGATGGTGCAACTGCATACGCGCGTCACTGCGGCGTACCGCGATGGACGAAGGCTGACAACGATCGTGACGGAGTCCAAGTCAGGCCGCCAAGCGTGGCGCGCTCCCGTCTTCATCGATGCCACCGGCGACGGCGACCTCGGCGCCCTTGCCGGCTGCGAATGGGAAACCGGCGAAACCAAGGGGTGCCCTTGCCAGCCGATGTCGATGTGCGTGCTGCTCGTCGTGAAGGATCACACCGCCCTGAAGGATTTCATCCACGGTGCCAAGTCGGGCAGCGTCGAGGACACGAAGCGTGCTTTCCGCGCCGAGATTCAGCGCGCGGGCGTCACGCCCTCCTACATGATGCCGACGCTGTTCCCCATCCGCGACAATCTCCTGCTCGCGATGATGAACCACGAATACGGCATCCTGGCCTTCGATGCCGCCAAGATCACCGAGGCGACGATGAACGCCCGCACGGAGTTGCACCGCATCGTCCGCGGCCTGCGGAAACTCGGCGGCGTCTGGGAAGGCTTGCAGATCGTCGCCACACCCGAACAAATTGGTGTGCGCGACGGCCGCCGCATCCGCGGCCGTTATGTCGTAAGTCGTGGCGACCTGGTCGCCGGCGCCCGCCACGACGACGCCGTGGTGCGGGCCACCTTTCCCGTGGACATCCACGCCTACGACAAGAACCATGTCGGCGGCGGCTACACCAGTACCGGCGTCAAGGTGCAGCCCTACGATATCCCTTACCTCGCGTTGATCGCGCGTGACGCGGACGGCCTCCTCCTTGCCGGCCGCTGCATCAGCGGCGACTACATCGCGCATGCCAGCTACCGCGTGACCGGCAACGCCGTGGCGATGGGCGAGGCCGCCGGTGCCGCCGCGGCACTTTCGGCCCGCGAAAACACCTCGCCGCACGACCTTCCCTGGGGCGACATCGCCGCCCTGCGCGACAAGACCCGGCGCCCAGCCTGAGTCGCTTATTCGGATTCAAGGTCAATCCGGCAAGCCCGCGCGAAACATAACGCTTCGCGCCCTCAGGCTGACAGTGACCAATCCGCCGCTGGTGGCGCGCGGCTTCGGCGCCATAGGAGCGAAATGCGGGACCGTTTGCCTTGACAGGTCCAACAACCGAGCCGCGTCGGTGTGTCGGACCGAGGCAGGGAGAGAGCGGGATTCACCAACCGGCAGCGCTGACGGCGTGGGGATTCGACGACCGCCTGTCGAGGCAGGAACATTCGCTTTGATCACAAGCACAAGCTGGGAAGGGCAAAGGAATGCGGGGCAGGGGAATAAGAGAACGAATGCTGGTTGGCTATTGCCGCGTCTGCCCTCCCTTCCCGATTCCCCTGCCCAACATTCCCTTGCCCAAGAAATGTGTATCTTGGTAAGCGTCGTGAAGCC
>JAPLNJ010000091.1 GCA_026692885.1 Planctomycetota bacterium
CTGACGCTGGTTGGGGGTAGGGCTATGCACCGTGGGGGTTGACATGGGAAATTGGCACGGGCGAGAGTCTGTTTCGCTGCTTGCCCCAAAAGGGCACATGACAGATCAAGACACGTCCTGATCCCGATCCACAAGTTTTCGCCCCGAGTTGGGGGCGCGCTGAGTGAGCGGCAAGGCGCTAGCCGCCGGTTCCGAACGCCACCGGCGGCTAGCGCCTTGCCGCTCACAGTCCGACCCGTCCGTTTTCCGCGACGGACTGGGAAGTCCATCCTACGAGCAGAAGGTCCCTTTTTCCGCCGCGGACTCGCCCCGCCGAGCCGGGTGCCCTCTGGGTGCGGTGGAGCGCTGATTAGGCACTACGGCGGAAATCCCAGCGTTTGCCGCTCCCCGCCGAGCTTGCTCGGTGGAAGCCGTGATTGAAGCGTCGAGCGCCCAGTGACCGAATCATTCGCTCCACCGAGCGAGCTCGGCGGGGGCGGGTTTTCCGGGGTTTCGCCGACGTAGTGCAGAATCGTCGTCCCACCGAGCAAGCTCGGCGGAGACGTTGCGCAACTTCAAAGCCGCGGGTCGGGCGGCGAGCTTGACGGCGGAAGCCGCTCGGCGCGGCCAACCCTGGTTGCACGGGCTGTCCCACAGCCGCACCGCCTTTGCCTGACGCCGGCCCGCTCCCCGCCGCTGCCTGCCTTCCGACGCTCCTCCGGCTCGGCTGCCTGGCGCGAGTTGGGGCGTACCTGGCCGCAACGCGGAGAGGTCGCGTGCAGCGGCTGCAATTCCCTGCCGGCCTATTTTCCTCTCCCTTCGCACACAGTCGAGTCCAATACTTACCTGACGGTCTCCCGGCCAGTTTGCCAGACTTGCGGGGAGTCTCACTTGATGGGTGTCACCAAACGCTCTTGGTCAAGTAGCTGGGGATGGCGGTGAAGTTGGTGCCGATCCGTCGCCGCGTGACCCGCCGCCTAGATCGCCCCGGTATTCGTGGGGCAACGATGAAACAACGACATTCGGCGAAGAACGGCATGTCCCCGCCCACTACTTCCGATGGGAGATCGTCGATAGAATGGATTCGCAAAGAGAGCCATTTTTCTGGGGATCACCATGATTGTTGATCGAGAACTTGACGCCGTAATTCGTGCCGGGGTGTTTCGAGATCGCGAGCACGCGTTTCAGGAGGCGGTTGAGACCCTGTTTACGGTTCGGCCGCATTTGCGCACGGAGGCGGCCGTCGAGATGTTTCGCTCGGGAGAGGTATCGCTGCTGCGGGCGGCGGAGATCGCGGGCCTGGATTTCGAGTCTTTCCGCCGCTTGCTTCAAGATCGGGGGATCCCGTGGGAAATTGAGGGTGAGACCCCTGCTCAGATGGACCAGGCCATCGCCGATTTCCTTGTGGAATCCTGAGCATGATTGTTGCGGACACCACGGGTAAGACAGCTTTTACGTCTCATCGAGACCGAGCAGGGCCTGGTGATCAAGAACAAGGACGCGATCTTCGAGTGACTGGGGAGCCGGAGGGCACTGATCCGGCCGGCGCCAAAACTTGCGAGGCGCTCGCTACTTCCCCTCCGGTCGGGCGGAGAGCTTGACGGCGGAAGCCGCACACCGCGGCCGACACGGGTTGCACGGACTGTCCCCCAGCCGCACCGCCTTTGCCTGACGCCGGCCCACTCCCCGCCGCTGCCGATCTTACTGCATTCCTCCTGCTAGGCTGCCTGGCGCGGATTGGGGCGTACCTGGCCGCCACGCGGAGAGGTCGCATGCAGCGGCTGAAATTCCCTGCCGGCTTATCTTCCTCTCCCTTCGCACGTAGTCGAGTCCAATACTTATCTGACGGTCTCCCGGCCAGGTTGCCAGACTTGCGGGGAGTCTCACTTGATGGGTGTCACCAAACGCCGATTGACCAAACGCCGATTGCGAGCGAGAATTACTGCGGTAAACTGGGGACAGGGAACGACGACCTATTCGCGACCTCCACCGGTAATGGTAGCAACTCCATGAGCGCTCAACTGAAAACTCGCACCGCGACCATCTACGAGTCCCCCTGCTTATCGCCCGATCGGGTTGACCAAGGTGCGGAAGCTCCGACCCCCCGGCAACCCATTGCGCAGGCCAGCTCAGTCCCAGCGTTCGAGCAAGAAATCGAGGTTTACGTTCCCCTCCCGCCGAAGAAAATCGTCTCCGTGACCGCCGTCGTGGTTGGATTCCGGGCTACCACCTACTGAACGAGGCGTCTCAAGCCGGTATCGAGATCGGTATTGGCCTCGTGGACTTCCACCAGGTCCACACGGCGCCGATCGACCAGGTGCAAACGTTCGGGAAATCGGTGGGAAATCGCCTGCGCCTCCGGCCGCCCTATCGCGAGCATCTCGCGCAGGCATTCGCAAGATTTTTCATGCGGGTCGGCCTGCCAGTGGACATCCCGTCGGAAAAAGTGAAGAGACGGCCGGCCTGAGTCCCACAAGCCGGTCCACGACCAAGCGGACGAGCGACCAAAGTCATCCAAGCAGCGTGCAAAGGAGGCTAACGACAAGTGGCCGAGCGTTCGCTGCTTTCTTGGGCGGTGAGCGTGACGGTGGAAGCCGCACGCCGCGGCCGCCACGGGTCTTTGAAGTTGCGGCCCCCGCCGAGCTCGCTCGGTGGAGCGCTGATTATGCACTATGGCGGAAATCCCAGCGTTTGCCGCTCGCCGCAGTGATTGAAGCGTCGAGCGCCCAGTGACCGAATCATTCGCTCCACCGAGCGAGCTGGGCGGGGGCGGGTTTTCCGGGGTTTCGCCGACGTAGTGCAGAATCGTCGTCCCACCGAGCAAGCTCGGCGGAGACGTTGCGCAATCAGTCGCCGGTAATCGCTGGGGCTCCGGCCAACGTCCCGCGGCTTCTTGTCTGTCGACGGCGTACAATGACGGCAGAAATGCCTTCCTGACTGCCAGTTTTCGGAGACGGATACGGATGACCATCACGCTTACTTTACCTCTCGAACTGGAGCAGCGATTGACGGAAGCTGCTGAGCGGCAGGGCTTGCCAGTTGACGCGTACGCCCTGCGCCTTTTGGAACAGCAGGTGCCGTCCGACGACCGCCGTGCAGAACTCGTGGCCTTGCTCCAATCTTGGATCGACGGGGTTGACGCCGAGGGCCAGCGGGACACCGGCGAGTACCTCGTTCGCGTTCTGGACGAGGATCGTCTCTCGGAACGGAAGCTCTTTCCCCAGGAATTGAAGGACGTCACATGGTGAACTGTGGCAACAGATCCGTTGACTGTCCGGGGGCTCTGAACGTCCAGGCGTCCCAGGACGTGCGGATCGGCTTGCCTTTGCCTGACGCCGGCCCGCTCCCCGCCGCTGCCCGTCTTCCTGCGTTCCTCCTGCTCGGCTGCCCGGCGCGGGTTGGGGCGTACCAGGCCGCCACTCGGAGAGGCCGCCTGCAGCGAGTGCAATTCCCTGCCGGTTTATTTTCCTCTCCCTTCGCACGCCGTCGAGTCCAATACTTACCCGACGGTCCCCCGGCCCGGTTCCCAGACTTGCGGGGAGTTTCCATTGATGGGTGTCACCAATCGCTCTCGGTGTGCACCCGCAACTACTGACCTCGGATGATTCGCCGCACCTCGCCGGCTCGCGCATCTACGAGGACCACCAAATCGCCACCGCGCCGACCGATGTAGTCGCGTGGCCCGTAGTGGATCCGCCAGTCCCCTTGTTCGCCGGCAGGCTCTTCGAAAATGGTCACCAGGGAGTCTGCGGGGATGATCCCCTCCGCCACCGCCGCTTCGTTCGCCAGGACCAACGCTCTCGCTACGGACATCACCAAACGGTCTTCCTGGATTTCTTCAAGAGTGAGTGTGGACATCAGATCCTCCGGATGGTCGCATCGTTTTCAGGTCCGATTTGTCTCTGACCTCCCTGAAGCCAGCGTTCGACGGTCAAACAACTGTCTACGTTCCGAAGCACAAAGCCGCCTTCCTCATGCGCGGCAGCCGTTCCCGGCTGCGACTCATGCCAAGCTTGGCAGAGCGCGGCGAGCACGCGATGATCGTCAAGGACGCTCACGTTCCTTCTCCGGGATGAACCGGCCTCCTCCATCACCACCCAAAACTTATAGCGATTCTAGACGATGGCTGAACCGCCGCCTACTGGGCCGCCTTTGCCGGACGCCGGCCCGCTCCCCGCCGCTGCCTGCCTTCCGACGCTCCTCCGGCTCGGCTGCCTGGCGCGAGTTGGGGCGTAGGGCAAGGCACAGTTGGGGTTGACATGGGAAATTGGCACGGGCGAGAGCCTGTTTCGCTGCTTGCCCCGAAAGGGCACGTGACAGATCAAGACAACGTCCTGATCACGATCCACAAGTTTTCGCCCCGAGTTGGGGGCGCGCTGAGTGAGCGGCAAGGCGCTAGCCGCCGGTTCCGAACGCCACCGGCGGCTAGAGTCTTGCCGCTCACAGTCCAACCCGTCCGTTTTCCGCGACGGACTGGGAAGTCCGTCCTACGAGCAGAAGGTCCCCTTTTCCGCCCCGGACTCGCCCCCGCCGAGCCGGATACCCTCTGGGTGCGGTGGAGCGCTGATTATGCACTACGGCGGAAATCCCAGTCTTTGCCGCTCCCCGCCGAGCTTGCTCGAATGGCACGAGGTTAAGCATAAGTCGTTGTCATTCCGCCACTTTCCCCACTGGGCTTGCCCCAGTGGAAAAAGGGTTTCGTCACTAACAGCGGCCCCCACCACATCTAGTCCCCTACGCCGCATT
>JAPLNJ010000092.1 GCA_026692885.1 Planctomycetota bacterium
TAGCCCTGTAAGGGCGAAACAAATCGGTTCATCCCGCACGCAGCGTTCGTCCGATGCGGCCAAGGCTTGTTTCGCCCCTTCAGGGCTGGTGTTCCCAATCCTCTCCTAACCCAGGGCGGCGCTATGCGGCTACGCCGCTCCGCTCTGCCCTGGGCTGTCATGTGGCTGCCCCTATCGGGGCGAAGAACTTATGTATGACGACGAGGGCTTGCCCGGGGGATACTTCCGTTTCTTGCTATCCACACGCGGATCCCACTCCCGCCTCGCCCGCGGCGGCTTCGCCGCGGGCGAGGAAGGGGCGAGTTGGGCCGCCTGGTGTAGCGAGAAACGTGAGCCTCCACGGGGCAAGCCCGTGGCATCCAACTCGCAGAACCGAAACCTTCGGCCAGCGATCAACGGCTGGCTTGTTGGAATGAGGAAGTTATTTCGTGAGCGTTGCTAGGGTATAGCAAGCTCGCCTAATCGTTGGTACATCGTTGCCAGCCACAAGTCGCGGTTTCCGAGCGTGGAACCCTGGCCAACGGTTGGCGAGCGCCGCTTGTCCGGGCAATTTGGAGTGCGGGGACTTGTCCCCGCTTTTCTTTACGCTTCGCGGACGCAACGGCCTTTGGAGTGCGGGGACTTGTCCCCGCTTTTCTTTACGCTTTCCGGACGCAGCGGCCTCGCTTCGGCAACGAGCCAGGACCCGTAGGATCTGCCACGCGTCAAACGTGTTCCAGGCGTTTTGAAAAGCGGCGACAAGTCGCCGCACTCCAAAGGGGCCTTGCGAGTCATCCACTTCCCGCTGACTGCCAACGGGCCCAGCCCAGGCCGTTCTCCGTCCTGTCTCAGCCCAATGCGGCCAGCATGGCGGCCAGTTCCGCGTCGACTTCGTCGCCCCCGGCCGCTTCCTCCTGCTTCTCCTCCGAAGCACTGAGGCCGGCCAGGATGGCATCCAGGTCACTGTCGCCGCTTTCCGCGGCTTCGCTCGGCGCGTCCGACGAGACATCACCACCCAAGCTGTTCAGGATCGTGTCCAAATCCGAGTCGCCGCCAGCCGGTTCGGCCTGGGCCTCGGCCGGCTCCTCCGCTTCGGCGGCGGGAGCCTTGGCGGCCGACGCGGCGGCTGAGGTGGGAACGGCAGCGGCCCAGGCACTGGCCAGCCGCTGTCCGGCCAGCGCGGGGAAACCACCAAAGCGCACGTCCGGCCGGCCGCGGATGGCAAGCACCGGGAGGAAGATAGACTGAGAACATATACCGCTCGCGGATGAGGATGGCACATCCTCGTTTAACCCGGAGCCGGGTACTTGCACTACGTGCAAACAAATAACTTGAACCAATAGGAATTTGTAATGATGGCGAGTCTGGGATGGTTGCGTTGAATGGCGACTTAATCTTTCACCCTAATCTTTCGCCTTAATCTTCCTCCGGCTGCATGGGAATGGAGGGAGAGATTAGGGGGAAAGATTAAGGCGAAAGATTAGGGTTCCGGCGAAGCCGGCTAAGTTCAGGAACCGAATGCGTTAATTGGGCACGTTCGGGTCTGCGGGAACCCCGGGTGGGGGCCCTTGATCGTAAGGTTGCGCATCGTAACCCGAAGCGTCCCAGGATATCACGGAATTTCTTGATGTTCGACATCTCCTGGACTAAATGCTTCGCGTGCCAGACGTAGCATTCCTCGCCGGTTTTGCCGGTCTTCTTGTTCACCTTGGAATCGAAATCCTCCTGGCTGAGGGAGCCCCCGTAGTCGGCCATGCCGGGGGCGAAGACCTCCTCCGCCTTGCCCTTGAAGCACTGGTCCCGGACGTCGGGGTACTCGATGAGCAACTGGTCCCATCCCTGGCAGGCGGCCAAGTAATAGCGGGCGCTGGAGTTCCCGCTGAAGATCGAAAAGTACTTCTCCTTGGTCGGGGTGCGGGCATAGGTCTGGATGTCGACGAGGAGACTATCCAAGTGCTTTAGGGCGCCGGTCATTATCGGCTTGAGCTTCTTCGCCATCGACGCAACCTCCTCCTTGCGAAGGGCGACCAGTTCCTTGGCTTGGACGCCCTGGAAGTCGTCCATCGCGTTGACATATTTCTTGGCGGCCTCGGCGACGGCGGCGGCAGCCTGGGCGGCGCCCTTGGGAATCAGCTTGTCCTTAGTGAAGTCGGCAGCCCACTTCTTCGCCAAACCTTCGATCTCTTTCGCCTTCTTGGCGACGGGCTCGACGAACTGCTTACAGAGCTTGGGCAAGTCGGCGAGGCTCTTGTCGATGTGCAAAGTCGTTCCCGAGCGCACGAAGTCCTTCCAATCGATCTTGTCGTGCAGTTGCTTAAGGGCCTTCAGCGCCTCGCCGATGCCCGTCTTCTTGACCTTGGCGAGAACCGGTTTCTTCTTGTCCCACCAGGCTTGCGTCAGCTCTTGCGGATAATCAACCTTGGCCATGCTTTTCTCCTCGACTTTTCGACTGGCCCCTCCCGGGCCGCCGATCACAGTACGAACGGCCCGAACGAGCGTTCCTTGGACACCCCTTAGAATAGCCCGCTCGGTCAACAACGGCAAGAACATCAGCCAATGCCGGCTTTCTCTGCGTCGGCCTTGAGGGCGAGTATCTTCTTGTCGAGCAGAGCGAGCAACGGCGTCAGCTTGGAGGCGTCCGTGGGAGTGCCCTTATCAGACGATAGCGTGAGGGCAAGAGCGAACGTCTCTGAACTTCGGCGATGGTTGCTCTACCGCGGGCAGTGGACAATGACACGTGGCGCACGCGGCTCGCGTGTCGAGCGGTCACCGAGTACCTTCCAGATCTTCAGGTGCGTCGCAATGGTCGTGTCCTGCGGACAGACCGCCGTTTGCCAGGTCAGCAGGTTGCCGGCGACGGTGTTCGGGCCAGATTCCATATAGAAAGCGTTGTACAGCGTGACTTTGTTGTCGTCGTCTGAGGCGTCCTTCATCTTCGCCTGGCACTCTTGCCATTTGCCTTCCATGTTCTTCACCGATTGCGCGAGGTCCTTGATGGTCGCCTCCTCCCGTTGCTCCGCACCCTTCAAATAGTCAGGGATGTCGGCTTGCAGGAGGCCCAGAAAACGATTGGACAACAGGTCGTGAAAGGTCTTGGCCTCTTCAGCCATGGATGCGATATACTTTTGGACATTACTGGGCACAGACTTGGCCTTCTTGTGCTGTGCGGCCACTTGGTTGATGAAAGCCACGAACTGCCCGAGCGACTTGCAAAACGTTCCCTTGACTTCCTTGTTATAGAGATTGGTTATCTCGGTCTGCTTCTTCTTGATCCAGGTGCTCGGGACGCCGCACCCCAACTTCTTGCACTCCTCTCTTTCTGCCGCCACAAAATCCAGCTCGTTCCAGGGCACCCTTTCGTAATCCTTTTGGAGCATCTTCAGGGCCATCGTGATGCGTGTGTCTTGCTTTCCTTTGCTGTCTTTCTCTTCGACCTTTCCCTTGTTCTTGTTCCACTCGGCCAGTTCAAGCGTCTTAGGATAACGAGGCATGGCTACGATCCTTTCGAAATTCGAGGGTAGAAACCGGAATCGCGGGTCAACGCAGGAGCGTCGCAGCCGAAGGCACTACGCCGCTTTGTCTCCAACCAGCCAGCGCCCGTTTTGGCGCCCGAGGTCGGGAGGATGCTGCCTACTTTGCAGAATCCGGACAGTTTTGATTCGGCCGTCCTTAGTCAAACTGCGAAATGCGAGCAGCAGGGTGGCTGGGGCAGAGTGCAGCGATGCCCCAGAACCCTGGCCTGGGGCTTCGCTTAGGCTCAGCCGCCAGCCACCGCCGCTCGGCAGGAGCCTCGCCCTCCCGGGAAATGAAAAGCGGTCGCTCAGGACTCCGCAAGTGGCCTGTTAAGGCAGGTCTTCGCTGGGCCAGTCCCAGCCGGTGAATCACTTCAGCAGCGTTATGCACTTGGCCACCGCTTCGCCGAATTTCTTCACGTTCGCGACTTCCTTGGCCAAGTGCTGCGCGTGCCAGCGGTAGGCTTCCTCGCCCGTCTTGCCGAGCTTGCCGTTGACCTTGGTTTCGAAATCCTTCTCGTCGTAGTTTGCCCCGTAGACGGCCATGCCGGGGAAGTAGACCTCCATCGCCTTGCCGTTGAAGCACTGTTTCCGAATCTCGGGAAACTCCACGAGCACCTGGTCCCAATTCTTGCAGCCCGTCGTGTAGCCGCGGGCATTCGAGTCGGCGACGAAGATCTTCCAAAAGTTTTCCTCGGTCGGCTGCTGGCAGTACTTGGCGATGTCCACGAGCAGGCCGTCGATTTTCGCGCTCGTCTTGGTCAACATGGGCAGGATTGCCTTGCGGATATCCACCACCACCTCCTTGCGTTTAGCGACCAGCGCATTGGCTTGGTGGCCCTCGTAGTCCTCCATGGCCGTGGCATAATTGCGCGCTGCCTTCGCCACGGCGGTGGCCGCTTCGGCGGCCGCCTTCGGCATCAACTTCTCCTTCGTGAATTCGGACGCCCACTTCTTCGCCAGGGTCTCGACTTCTTTCGCCTTCTTGACACACGGGTCAATTTGCTGCTTACACAGCTTGGGCAGTTCCGCGAGCAGTTTGTCGATGGCGGTCGTGGTGTTGTGGGTATCGAACAAGGTCCACGTGATCTTGTCGTGCAAGGTCTCGAGCGCCTTTAACGCCTCGCCAATGCCCGTCTTCTTGGTCTTGGCCAGGGTCGGCTTCTTCTTGGCCCACCAGGACGGCTGCAATTCTTGCGGATAAGCGATAGCGGACATATTCGACTCCTCTTACTAGTTCATGTTCCTGCGAGTGTCCGGGTCGAGCGAACGCGCTACGGAGAATCCCGGGGTGCAGGGACAAGAAAGGCCACCAAGTGTTTGCTGCGAATAGCAGCACGGACAACTCAATCAACGCATTCTCCTTAGGACCGGCGAATCAATAACTGACGGATTTGTTCGAAGTAGCCCGCACACTCCGAGGCTGTGAAAAAATGTGCAAACACGATTCACGGTAGGGTGGGCCAAGTACTCGCGGCCCACCAATTCAAAGAAAATGGCCTTTCTTTCGATGGTGGGCCGCGAGTACTTGGCCCACCCTACGATTTTTTCACAGCCTCTCCGTGTGCGGAAATCGGCACACGGAGTGTGCCGTCTACTATTCTTGCGACACTGTCGCCGCTGCCGTCTGCTTCGCTCGGCGCGTCCGACGAGGTGTCACCACCCAAGCTGTTCAGGATCGCGTCCAAATCCGAGTCGCCGCCAGAGGATTCGGCCGGGGCCTCGGCCGGCTCCTCCTCCGCCGCGGCAGAGGGAGCCTTGGCGGCTGAGGCGGGAACGGCAGCGGCCCAGGCACCAGCCAGCCGAGTTCCGGCCAGCGAGGGGAGACCGCCTAAGCGCACGTCCGGCCGGCCGCGGATGGCGAGCACCGGGAGGAACCGCTGCGCCGTCACGTGCTGGGCCACCCGCTCGTTGAGCAGACGCTCCGTACAGGGAAAAGCGACCTGGTCGCCGTCGGCGTCGGTGTAGTAGTAGAAAGGCATTTCGCCGACGGTCAGAATCGAACCCAGATCCATCTTCTTGAAGCCTTGCTTGCTGAACATCAGGCCCAACAGCAGGCCCGCCAATGTCGCCGAATTACCCCACAGCATCCCCCGCAGGCCGTACTGGGGCGTGAACTCCTCGAAAGCAAACCGTTCGATCGAGTCGCTGCGTTTGCCGTAGGGATGGCGGAGCATGAACCGCGGCACGGTCAGAGCCAGATACGCGGCTTCGGGCAAGGCACGCAACGCCGACCAACTCTCGGTGATCAGCGGCGGCACGTCTTCGGGATCCACCTTTTGCAGGCACTCGGTGCTGATGGCCGCGATGAACGGCGCCCGAGCCGCCGCCGCGATCTTGGCCATGCGGCCGAGCAATTCGGCGTGCGGCGGCGTCTGCTCGAACAGATAGTTACCCACGATCGCGGAAACCGCGCCCTGCTGCGCATCCAGCGAGGGCTGCTCCACCAGCAACTTGTAGAGTCCGGTTTCCTCCAGCTCCGTGGTCGAGCTGAGATCGGCTGCAATCTCCTCCGCCGTGATATCGTACAACACGATTTTCAAATTCGCGCCGGTCTCCAAGCGGCGGATCACCATGTCGACCGAGCGCCACAACGCTTCGGTAGCTTGAAAGTCGGGATGGTGCAGCACGCGGCGCATGGTATCCGAGAGAGCCGCATCCACTGCGGCCACCAGCACGTCCTGCCGGGGATCCTTCGCCGCGACCACGTGCGGACCGACCACCCGCCGAAGCAGTTGGTCGATCGGCAGCGATTCCCGTTCTTCTGCCGCCGGCCGGTCTACCAGCCGGGCGAAGTCGCTGAGCTTGCAGTCGGCCGCCACGACTGCTCCGCGGGGCTTGGGTTTCCGTTTCTTGGGCTTTTCCGGCACGGCCACGCCCAACCAGGATTGCACATCTTTCGCCGCCTTGGCGAACGTGGCGCTGTTGGTCAGCCGCCGCCGCAGGCCCGACAACTGGCCGAAAATCTCCAGCTTGTCATACAGTTCGTCGGGATGAAAATCGTCGATCGAACTAATCTCGACTTCCACCGTGCCGTCGTCTCCACCGATGTCGAGCTGCAGTTTGATGCTCAGGCGCTCGAGGACTGCGTCCAGGTTATCAACGTCGACGCGGAGCGGCTTGCGCGCGGCCAGCGTCTCGCCCACAGCCACCTCGCCGCGATTGGCCCGAGCCGAGAAATCGCCTAGAATGGCTAACCGAAATACCTCACTGCCCTTACCGGCGCGCGCCGGCGGGGCAGAACCCAACGTGCCGAAATTGAATTCGTATTGCATGGTAGCGTCTCCTTTACTCAGCTATTATTGCTATTCCTGGAAGTGCGAAAAGCCCCCCACTCGTAATTGACGGTATTGGCCGGCCCGCGTACCATGTGGTGGCTTCGTGCGTTTCGTCGTTTAACCGCGACCCCGCGGGGAACGCGTCGGCCACGCGCTCCCCGCTGGGTCGCGGTTAGACGAGCCAATGCTAAACGCTGGTTGCGGAGCGCAGGACGCACAGGCGACCAGTCGGGACAGTCCAACCGGAGGGCACAACCGCGATGGCAAAATTGGGTCTTCGTCCTTCCAAACTCCAGGGGCTGTTCCTGAAGGGCTTGAAGAAGGTCCTCGGGATGGGCAAGCTCGTGTCGGCACTCCTGAAGGACCTGGCCTTGTATCCCGGCTTGGGCATCTTGCGCTGGGTCGCGAAAAAGATTGACCGGGTCATCTTCCTTGTGGGTTCCTATCAGGAGAGTATCGCGGCGCGGCGGCGAAGATTCGATACAACCAAGACGCTGACGAAAAAAGCGATTCGCGGCAAGTAGCCAGTCGCCGCGGGCAGTGTTCCGTGGCGGGTTCCGTGGCGGTGAGAAGGCGGGTGGAGTATGGCCCGAGCGATAACGGTGAGCTGTCCCCTCGGCGACGACAAGTTCGTCTTTCGGCGTCTGAGCGGGACCGAAGAACTGGGGCGTCTGTTTGAGTATCAGCTGGAACTGTTCAGTGAAGACCACGCGATCAACGCGACCGACCTCCTGGGACTGGGTTTGACGGTCAAGATCGCGTGTGCCGATGACCGTCAGCGGTTCTTTCACGGGTACGTCTGCGAGTTTTGCCAGTCCGGCATCGAGTACCAGCAGTACGCCGGCTATCGCGTCGTGCTCCGGCCACTGCTGTGGTTCCTCACGCGAACCGCCGACTGCCGCATTTTCCAGCAACAGCAGGTGCCCGACATCCTGCAGGCGGTCTTCGACGACAATCAGCTGAGCGATCTGGAGAAGTCGCTCAGTGGCACCTATCGCAGCTGGGAGTACTGTGTCCAATACTGCGAGACCGATTTTCATTTCGTCAGCCGCCTGATGGAGCAGGAAGGAATCTACTATTTCTTTCAGTACGCGGACGGGAGCCACACGCTGGTGTTGGCAGACGCCAGCAGCAGCCATGCCAGTCTGACCTTCGAGGACGGTAGCGCCTCGCTGCCTTTCCGGACGCCCGTCGCGCACTACGATGCCGATCACATTTTCGAATGGGAAGTGACCCAGCAGGTCCAGGCGGGAACCTTCGTCCACACGGATTTCGACTTCGAGCAGCCCAGCGCGAACCTGGAGGCCAAGGGGTTCGTATCCCGCAGCCACGCGAAGGCGGACGGCGAGCTCTTCCATTATCCCGGCAAGTACCTCGTGGCGGCCGACGGTGACACCTATGCATACTCCCGCATCAACGAACTGCACACCAACTACGAGGTCGTCCACGGCCAGGCCGACGCAGTCGCCTTTACCGTGGGAGGGCTGTTCACGCTCCAGGATCATCCTCGCGCGGATCAGAATCGCGAGTACCTGATCACCTCGGCCACCTACGACGTGTCCCAGGAAATCGGCTTGGCGACCGCGAAAGCCGACCAATCGGCTTGGGATCCGCGCGTGCATTGCCACTTTACGGCCATCAGCAGCCAACAGACCTTCCGCCCCGCCCGCCTGACGCCCAAAGCCGTCGTCCGGGGCCCGCAGACGGCCGTGGTGGTGGGCAAACAGGGGGAGGAGATCTGGACGGACAAGTACGGGCGGGTCAAGGTCAAGTTCCGCTGGGACCGCTTGAGCAAGTCCGACGAGAACAGCTCGTGCTGGGTCCGGGTGGCCCAGGTCTGGGCCGGCAAGAACTGGGGGGCCATGCATATTCCGCGCATCGGTCAGGAAGTCATCGTCGATTTCCTGGAAGGCGACCCCGACCAACCCATCATTACCGGGCGGGTCTACAACGCCGAACAGATGCCGCCCTATACGCTGCCGGACAACCAGACCCAAAGCGGCCTCAAGTCGCGGAGCACCAAGCAAGGCGACGCCACGACGTTCAACGAACTGCGGTTCGAGGACTTGAAAGGCAGCGAAGAGATCTACTTCCACGCCGAAAAGAACTTCCAGCGGGTCGTCGAGAACAACGACACCCTGAAAATCGGCTTCGAAAAGAAAGACAAGGGCGACCAGACGATCGAGATCCATAACAATCAGAAGCTCGTCGTCGGCAACACCAACTCGGACGACGGTAGCCAGACGATCGAAATCTGGAAGAACCGCACCGCCACCGTCAAGGAAGGCAACGAGAAGCTGGAAGTGCAGAAAGGAAATCGCGACGTCATCGTCACCAAGGGCAACGACACCCACCAGGTGACGGAAGGCAACCGCACCGTCACCGTCGCGAAAGGGAACGATACCCATCAGGTCCAGCAGGGGAACCGTGAGGTCACGGTCAGCCAGGGCAACGACACGCTGACCGTCACCCAAGGCAATCTGAGCATCAAGATTACGGCGGGCAAGGCCACCCTCGAAGCAGGCACCTCGATCGAGTTGAAGGTCGGCGCGAGTTCCATTAAGATCGAACCCGCAAAGATTACGCTCAAGGCCCCCCAGATCGCCATTCAGGCGGACGCGCAGGTCGAAATGAAAGGCCTCCTGGCCACCGTGAGCGCCGATGCCATGCTGACATTGAAGGGCGGTCTGATCAAGATCAACTGACGCGGGCAGGAGCAGCTGGGCATGCACGTGATTCTGCAAGCAATCGCCGGGCCGGCAAGCGGTCTGCAGGTGGTCGTGCGCGGTGGTCAAGTCGCGCAGGTAGGCCGCACCAACTGGGCCGACTTCAGTATCCCCAACGACCCTGACTTGGGGGATGTGCACTTTGCCGTCGCGTGCGACCAACGCGGGGGCCGCATCCGCAACTTGAACAACGCGGCGCAGACCCTGGTGAACGGGGCGGAGGTGCTGGAAGCCCCGTTACACACCGGTGACCAAGTCACCGCCGGCCAGACGACGTTCTCGGTCTTCGTGGAAGGGGAAGCGGCCCCCCTGCCCGTGTCTTTCGAAGACGCGGCGAAACCACTCGCGCCCGGGCCGCGGCCGCTCGTCGCGGCAGATCTCTGCCAGGATCTCGAACTCAGCGAGTCCGCCCAAGCGCTGCTGGACGAGGCTGTGTTGCCGGCCCCCTACCTGGAGCGGTTGAGCGAACACGGCCTGTTCCCCGACGCCGTGCGGTTCCTCGCCTTTTGGCTGCCCAAACCGCAGGCGGTCGCGTGGGGCTGCGCGTGCGTCCGGGAAGCCTGGAGCCAGGCGTTGCCCGCACCGGACAAGAACCTGCTGGAACTCGCCGAGCGCTGGTCGCAGGAGCCCACCGAGGAGCACCGCCGGGCGGCGGGAACCGCCGCGGAGGCCACCAAGCTGGACGGCGCCGCCGCCTGGGTCGCCATGGGCGCGTTCTGGAGCGGCGGCAGTCTCGCAGCGCCCGAGCTCCCACCGGTGCCGCCGGGGCCGAGCCTGACCGCCCGGGCGATTACGGGAGCGCTGATGATGGCCGCCGCTCACGGCGATCCCCGGAAGATGGATGATCGCTACCGAGGTTTTCTGACCCACGGCCAGAAGCTCGTCCCGGCCGCCGGATAAGTTCGACTGTCTTCGTTTCGAAAACGACCCCGTCCAACGCCTGGACGGTGAGAGAAGTCTTGTAAGCGAGATCGCTGCTGTGAACATCTTCGGACGGGCCGGAGGGCCGGTATTATACAAGCACGACGCACCAGCGAGTGAGTCCTCGTCTGGCAAGCGATAATCGGACTCACTCGCTGGCGCGTCGTGCTTGTATTTCTGGCCGCTGGTTGGTTGCTCTCGTTCCGACGCTCTGCGTCGGAACGCAAGTCACGGACGCTCTGCGTCCTTGGGCAGACGACGCGGAGCGTCAAGACACTTGCGTTCCCACGCGGAGCGTGGGAACGAGAGAGGCGTCAACATGTTCACAGCAGTGGCGTTAAGCCTGGC
>JAPLNJ010000093.1 GCA_026692885.1 Planctomycetota bacterium
TGGGCTAAGACACCGGGACACGGAGGTCCCGCCTCTTCCTCTTCCCACTCCATCCCCGTTGATCGACTGCGGGATATTGTTTGCCCCGGCCATCTCACACAATCTGGCACTTCCCGTCTCAAAAAATCCGGGGCGCATCAGGTGGGGGATCGCCTGCCCTGGCAGGCAACCACGCGACCAAGCCAGCGGATGCAGTCACAACGAGGATTCCGCAGACTGCCATCCGTTTTCCAATTTCTCGCAGCATGGGTCTCTCCTACAGGGTTGGGAGGCTATTTCGTCTCTGCCTTCAGCTCGGCCGGCCGCCACAGCCAGCGTAGCGAGTCCGGCAGGATCGCCCGGCACTCAGGGTCCTCGGGCAGCTTGTATCGCTTGCCGACCTCCGGCAGGATTTCCTCCGTCAGCAACCTAGCGTATTGATCGCTCAGCGTGTCGTACTCGAAGCTGCGGTTGCTCGCTTGCCAAGGACTCTGCGGCGGCTGCTCGCCCACGTGACCTGGGTTGATGAAAACGCCGATGGTCACCGGCATCTCGCCCTTGTGAATCAGATTGTCGAAGACCACGGGAACACAAAAATCGCCTTTCTCGCCGACGTAGGTGTGCCCGTCCTGAAAGACCATCACACAGGCGGGCTTGTTCCCGTCGTACTGTTTTGGCACGTAAACCCAGTAGTCGCGGACGGTTTCCGGGAAGACCTTGCTGCGCCACACGTCCTTGGTTTTCAGCCAGCGGGCGTGCGTGGGCTGGGCCTCTGGCCGGCCCGGCACAGAGTCCCACCAGCCGTAGCTGTGCGGACCGTCCGGATGCGTCTGGTAATGCTTCCAGATCGCGCGGCAGTGGCGGGTCCAGAAACATCGTTCCTCGGGCGGATAATTGATCCCAGGGATCGCTGCCCGTTCGCCGGTGAACGGACGGCCGGCCAGCCGCAACGGGAACTGCAGATAGGGAAGGGCGTGCAGGTACAATTCGTCCTCGCTGCTGATCGTCGCCCGGCTCATATCCAGACAGGGGACGACGTACGGCGAGTGGCGTTTCACGGCCTCACGAAAGCGGTCGCCTTCCCGCGCCCCTTCGCCCACCCACAGGTAATCATAGACCTTCAGATCCGTGTGCGGAGCCTCAACGCCACCACGGTGCACCTTGACGACACCGCCGCGCCGATGGACCTCGGCATAGATCAGCAGACAGGTACGAATCGCTCGCTGGCAAGTTCCGATATTCCGCAGTCGTGTCCGCTGCTCGGCCGCGGTGTAGTCGGCCAGGACCGCCGAAGCGTGGACGGGGACCCCGTTGAGCCTGGCGATCGGCTCAGCCCCGCCGCGACGTCCACAGACGAGAAATCCCGCTGTGGCCGCGCTGGCTTGCAACAATTCGCGTCGGTGCATCGCTTACTCCTCATGTAGGCAGGTGGAAACAGTCTACCGGCCGTCCATGATAGGGCGGCTTCAGCCTCGCTGCAGCGTCACTCGCACCCCGCTTGGTAGAACTCGCGGGCGATGCCGCCGATGGCTGACTTGTTCCCGATATCTGTCTGCCCCAGTCCGCCGGGCGTCAGGCCGCCCAACCGCCGCGTCGGCTCGATCAGCACGACTGACTTTCCCATCCGCCGGGCTTGCACTGCCGCCGCCACGCCGCCGGACGTTCCCCCATAGATCACGATGTCGCAGGCCGTCTCAGCGGCTGAGAGCCGGCCTACGGCGACGCCCGTGATGTTCATCCCGGTTGGTGCGCTGAGAACGGAAGCTGCGAGAATGACCAACAGCAAGAGCCTACGGTCGACCAATCTCCCCCAGGATTTCATGGCAGGACACTCCTTCTCCTCCCGCAGCGAGCGGGCGCGGAACGCATGGTTACTCCCCCATGACCGTCACCATTACTGTCCGCCGTCGCGGGCGCACGTCGCACTCCAAGTGAATGATCTGCCTGTTCGTGGCCGTAGTCTCGGCTCGGCGGGATCACACGATCAAGCATTTCGGGCAGGTCGCGCTGGAGGCCCGGCTCAAACTCGATCGCGCCGACCGCCGCCGTGCTGCCCACGCAAAATACCTGGACGATGCCGGCTTTGACGCCTGAGCGACCAACAATCGCCGCGACCTGATCGGTGACATTGGCCATGTGCCCGTGGCCTGTCGTCTCGAAGGAGAATTGTTCCTGGTGGATCATGGCAGTTGTCCTTGGGGTTCAGTACGCGGAGAGACCCGCCGACATGGAAATCCTACCCCGGTCAAGCCACCGTGTCACCCGGCATCATTCCAGTATCACATTCGTGAGCTGTTCTACGGTTCGTTCAAGCGGCAACTTCGCCTGCCCGACAATCTCAATGGCGAACCCGTGGCGGAGTTGAAGGACGGCATCCTGAAGCTCACCTTCAAGCTGCAACTCCCGGAAGAGAAGCAGCCGGAATCAAGGAAGATCCCGATTTAGAAGGACTAACACGAAGCTCGACGAATCTGAGAAGCGGATTGCGAGAGCCCACTCGGCCAACGGACCGGGTGGGTTGTCTTTTCTTGCAGGGCGTATCCAGCTACTTCCACTTTTCATTCGGAATGGTTGGCTTCCATGCCGTAACCACCCCAGCCCTCGACCGTGCAATCCCGCACCACGAAGTCATCCAAATCCGAAAGCTTGATCGCGTCGTGGCTCCCCTGGGGGCCGATGTCGGCGACATGGAGCTTCTCCAGCGTGATGTGACGGGTGGGCGTCTCGTAGGTGCCGCCGTCGTCCATGTTGATCCCGTTGCTCGTCTGCTTGCGGACAGCAATATTCCGCAGGGCGAGGTAGGAGCAGTCGCTCAGGTGCCACGCCTCGGAACCGCCCTCAAAGAGCGGCGGGGTCTTCTCATCCGAGCCCTCGATGATGATGGGCTGCTTGACGGTGCCCTGTAGGTTCGTGGCCCACACGCCGGGACTGTAACGACCGGAGGTGATGCGGATGTGGGTACCGGGCTGAGCGATCTTGAGGGCCGCCCGCAGGGAGGCGTCGTCGTGGACCTCCACAGCCGGCTCATCGTCACCGATTCCAGGACGACTCCCGTGGACTCAATCCCACGGCTACAATCCATAGTCGTTACGCGGCAAGGACACGTCAAAAGGAGCCCAGCCATGCCAAGCATTGCCTTCCCCCGTCGCGATTTCCTGAAGGTCTGTACTGCAGTTGCGGCGAGCGTCGTTGCTCCCCGCGTTTCGCGCGCGGGAGCTTCGCCCAACGAGAAACTCAACTTGGCTTTTGTCGGTGCCTGCGGACGCGGCGCCTCGCTGATCCCCAGCTTTGGCCAGGAGGCCAACCTGCTGGCCTTCTGCGACGTCGATGAGAGCTACGCTGCCAACACCTACAAAACCTATCCGCAGGTGCCTCGGTACACTGACTACCGCAAGATGTTCGACGCCTTGGAGCGGCAGATCGACGCCGTCGTCGTGGCCACGCCCGACCAGCATCATTACCCGG
The DNA here is from genome assembly GCA_026692885.1 of Planctomycetota bacterium. Next base: position 3,445 of record JAPLNJ010000093.1, read on the forward strand.
CGTCGATGCTGGCCCTGCGGCGAGGAAAGCACGTCTACTGCGAGAAGCCCCGTCGCGAGCGGACCACAGCAGGGACGGTCGAGCTTCCCTGGGGGAAACCCAGGGACCTCTCAAGGCCAATTAACCTGATCCAGTTTCCATTCCGTGTTGGGGGCTGGGGAAGGCTTTCCGGTGGAGGCCGGCGCGATCCACTACTCTTCCGCCCCAAAGGGGCCAAAACAAATCAGCCCAGCGTCGCGGCGACAGCCGCAG
>JAPLNJ010000094.1 GCA_026692885.1 Planctomycetota bacterium
GAAATCTCCGACGTTCTCGTGGGCGAGGTCTGGCTCGGCTCCGGCCAGTCGAACATGGCTTTTCTCGTCAGGAATGCCCGCGACTTCGATCAGGAGCAAGCCGGTGCGGCCTTGCCGCTGATCCGCATGTTCCGCGAGGAGTCGAAAGCTGCCGCGACACCGCAAACGAACGCCAGCGGAACATGGTCTGTGTGTTCGCCGGAGACGGTGGGATCGTTTTCGGCAACGCTGTTCTTCTTCGGCCGCGAGCTGCACCGGGAATTGAAGGTGCCCATCGGTCTGATTAACTCGTCCGTGGGGGGCACGCCGATCGAGTCGTGGATTTCCGCCGAAACGCAGGCGAAAGTGCCGGAACTGCAGCCGCAGGCCACGGCCGAGACCAAAGCTGCGAAATTTGACGAGACGCAAGCGAAAGCCAACTATGAAAAGGCGCTCGCCCGCTGGAAACAGCAGGCCGCCAAGGCGAAAGCGGAGGGCCAAGCCGCGCCGCGTCGCCCGCGAGACCCGCTGGAACAGCGCAATCGCCGAGGCGGCGCGGGGGGCCTGTTCAACGGCAAGATCACGCCGCTGATCCCGTACGCAATCCGTGGGGTGATTTGGTATCAAGGCGAAGCCAACTCGAAGCCCGGCAAGGGACCGCTCTACCAATACCAACTGCCGGCGCTGGTGACTGACTGGCGTTCGCGGTGGGGCGAGGAGTTCCCGTTCGCCTGGGTGCAGTTGCCGAATTTCCAGCACCCCGGCGAAGACTGGATGCTGGTGCGCGAGGCGATGCTCAAGACACTGCGTCTGCCGCACACCGGGATGGCGATCACGGTGGACGTCGGCGAGTCCAAGAACATCCATCCCAAGAATAAACAGGAAGTCGGCCGCCGGCTGGCGTTGTGGGCGCTCGGCGATGTGTACGAAAAGCAGGTTCCCGCGACCAGCGGCCCCTTGCCCGCGGGCCAGGAGGTACGCGGCGCGGCGATCGCCATTTCCTTCACGCACGTCGAGGGCGGCCTGCAGGCGAAAGACGGTGCCTTGAAGGGCTTCGTCATCGCCGGTGAGAACCGGCAGTGGAAGCCCGCATCGGCCCGCATCGTGGACGACAAGGTCATCGTCTCCAGCCCAGAGGTGAAGAAGCCAGTCGCGGTCCGCTATGCCTGGGAAGCCGATCCCATCTGCAATCTCTACAACGGCGCCGGCCTGCCCGCGTCCCCGTTCCGCACGGACACTTGGGCTACGAACTGAAAGGAACATCATGCAACGCAGACTCACACTGCTCACTGCCCTGCTCCTGGCGGCCCCCGCCGCGCTGCCGGCGACCGCTGCCCCTCCGGCCCCCGCCAAGCCGAACGTCATCTACATCATGTCCGATGAATTGGGCTACTACGAGCCAGGGTTCCTGGGGGGACGGAATATCCAGACGCCCAACCTCGACCGCCTGGCCGCCGAGGGGACACCGGTTCGACAACCTGCTCCACGCGAGGCCCTTTACTACGCCATAAGCTAGCAGCCGATCCGGACACAAATGCCCGGAAACAGCACTTCGTCACGCTAGCAGGTCGACCAATTACCACGAAAAACCGCTAACTCTTCCCGGCGGCATGGTAGTCGCGCCCTCCGAGCCTGTGAAGAAATTGGGACAGGCACCTCGCTAGCTGTCATATTCTCAGGGTTTGACGCGGTGCTAGCTCGGAGCCAGTCCCATTTCTTCACAGGCTCTCCGCGGGGCGACGAAGCTCACCCCGAGTTCCTTGGCCGCCTCGAAGAGTTCCTCGAGTGTCGCCACGTTCTTGGCCTTCATCATGCCGGACATCAGCTTGGGGCTCAGGCTGCCGAAGTTCAGCCGGCTTAACGGCAGATTATTTCGGCCGCCCATCAGGAAATTGAAGAAACGGGCCAGGATTCCTGTGCCGGTTGCGGCGTTTCTTGATGATGTTCAGCCCCCAGAAGGTGAAGAAGATGGTGACCTCCCGGTTGGTGGCGGCCGCGCCGGTGGCCAGCGTGAAGACAGGAACCTCCGTCAACTACAGGACCCTGGCAACTGTGGAAAGATACCGAATCAGTCGACGAGAATATCACTTGTAGCGATAATTCCGCGTGTGCCATTCCGATCTTGCCGTTGCCACGCTTATTAACCTACCTCCTTTGCCGAATGTGCCGAAAGTTCGATTTGTAGGACGGCTCGTCGAAACATGGCTTCACCGTCGGCAGCACGCACAACCGTTCAGAAGCATGGATGCGGGATCCATGAATGTTTATTGGTCGGGCAAAGGAGTGCCAATCATGAAAGTCTGCACGTTCGTTCGGTTCGCTGCCTTGCTCGTGTGCTTGGCAGTGTTTCCGACTTCTGGGCGTACCCAAGATCAGTACGCGGTGGGAGACCTGGGACAGACGGTAACGATCTCCGAAGCGACATTTCGCCAAATGAACGAGGATATCCAGGCGTTGAAAGCGTCGTTCGCGGAGAACAAGAAAGACGAGAAGAAGGATGAGTGGACCGACACGTCCGGCGAGAAATGGACCGTCAAATGGGGTGGTCGTGTCCATGGCGACTTCGTAACTTTCCCCCGACAGAACTTGGTCAGCCAGCAGGCGCTAGGCGCCGCCATCCCCGTTACGGCAGGCGGGCCGCTGGCGTCGTACGATGAACAGAACTACTGGCAAGTCCGGCGGCTGCGGTTTGAAGCCGAGGGAGAGGGCTACGGTGTGTTCTACTGGAGGACCGAGGTGGACTTCCAGCCGATCATTCCCCAGGACGCCCAGTCCAGCGGTGCTGCCGGCGGAACGCTGACCACGGGTTCCGGATTCGTGAACATGCGGGATGTCTACATGGGGGTCAAGGAGTTGCCTTTTTTTGGGGCAGTCCAAATCGGCAACTATAAGGCGCCCTTCAGCCTCGAAGAATTGACAGGGGATTCCCTCGTGACATTCATGGAACGCGGCATGTTCAACACTGCTTTCGTAGCGTCGCGGCAGCTCGGCATTTGCTCCTTCAACATCAGCGCCAGCGAAAACGCGACTTGGGCCTACGGCGCGTTCTTCGATACCACGGACCAGACCACCAAGATGCGTGAGGCGGACAATTTAGGCTGCCAGTTCGTGGGCCGGGCGACTTGGCTTCCGTATTATGATGAGCCGTCCAACGGCCGCTACCTACTCCACACGGGGATCGGATATCGCTACGAGGACCGTTACTCTACCCCGACGTCGAGCGGCGGCCCCACCCAGCCGAACATCACCTTCCGATCTCGTCCGGAAGACAACGGCGAGGAGCGGACGATTTCGACGGGTAGTATTGACGGCAATGACATCAACTACCTCGATCTTGAGCTCGCAGCAGTGTACGGTTCGCTCTCGCTTCAGGGCGAGCTCATCGGTTCGACGATGACCGTAGCATCCACGGGATTAGCTCGGACGAAGGGCAACGTGCACCCCTACTACAATGGGGGCTATCTGATGGCCAGCTACTTCCTGACTGGCGAGAGTCGCCCGTACAAGAAGAGCCGCGGCGTGTTCGATCGGGTTTCGCCGCTGGAGAACTTCTGGTGTGTGCGCGGCGCGGGATGCGGAACAGGGGCGTGGGAAGTAGCGGGCCGTTGGTCCTGGTTGGATTTGAGCGGGACCACCTTTGCCACGTCCGGCTACGAAAACAATTTCACCTGCGGCGCGAACTGGTATTGGAATCCCAATATGCGGATGATGTTCGAGTATATTCACGCCGAAACGGACTATACCAATTCTCGACCGGCGGGAAAGCTCGGCACGCTGGATCTGCTGGGCTGCCGTGCCCAATTTGACTGGTAACCTCGCCCCCTCAACTTTACGCCTTGGACCGCGGGCTGCGCTGGCCGTACTGAGGCCCGGTAAACCTGCGGCGGATGACAGGAGTAGCATCCTCATGAACGCCTATGGAAAATTGATCGCGATGACCTGCAGCCTATGGTTGGCTGGCTGGGTCTTGGGTTCGGCGCAAACCGGGGACAAATGCGATGCCCAGGGTTGCAGCGCTGCCTCGAGCTGTGGCGTCGCCGGCTGCACCGGTCCCGCCGCGTGCCAGCATTGCCGCCATTGTGGCTGTGCCGACGGGTGCCTGACGTGCCGCCTGGTGCCGGCAGACAAGAAACTGAAAGTCAACTGTTTCGCCGCCGAGTGCAAACCCTTGTGCCTGCCGTGCCCGAGCCAGCGGGGTTGCCGCAACGTCGACAGCGTGGATTGCAGCAAGGAAGGCGTCTCCTGCAGCCAGAAGAAAGTCGTCTGGTACGACTGGTGCGCGGGTGATGCCAAGATCAAGACGTCCAAGCACCTGATGAAGAAGTCGGTCGAGAAGAAAGTCCCCAGCTACAAGTGGGTCGTCGAGAATCTGTGCGACAAGTGCCAGACGGAATGCCAGGAACAGACGGCACCCGCACCCGCGGATGCTCCGCCACCACCCAAGGTCGGAGCCAAGATCTTGCACGGCGTGCCGCTAGCCTCGTCCGCCGCAGAGTAATTCCTGAAATCACCTGAACCGCGTTGGCGGTTCCACTTCGAACCGTCCGGCACCGCCTCCGCCGGGCGGTTCTTTTCGTATCCCGAGGGGAAGCCCACGCCGTCACTGAGCATCAGTTACCTTGCGGAATTCGCGCTTCGTCGGACGTTGGGAAAAACAGCGGCATGCCGAATTCCTTGACGCCAAACTCGGCAATGGTCTTCTGCACGGTCGGCGAGACCAGGAATCCCAGGAACTTGCGGGCCGCTTCGCGCTGGATGTGCGGATGTTTCGCGGCGCTGACCAAGAGGACGGCATACGGATTGCGCAGCAGTGGATCGCCTTCGCTGACGACGACCAATTCAAGTCTCTGCCGTTGCGCCAGAAACGTGCCCCGGTCGCTTAGCGTATAAGCTTGCTTCTCGTTGGCCATCCGCAGTACAGCGGCCATCCCCGAACCGGCAGAAATGTACCAGTCTCCGGCGGGGGCCACGGCGGCTTGTTTCCAAATCGCCTTTTCTTTCTGGTGCGTGCCCGACTCATCACCGCGCGAGACGAACGGCGAGTTGGCCTGCACGATGTGCTGCAGCGCCACCACGATCGACTTCTGCCCCTTGGTCTTCGCCGGATCGCTGCCTGGGCCTACGAGCACAAAATCGTTGTACATCAGCGCGCGGCGGAGTTCGCCAAAACCCTGCTTCATGAATTCCTGCTCGGCCTCGGGCGCGTGGGTCAGGAGGATGTCGGCGTCACCTCGACGGCCGAGTTCCAAAGCCTGACCGCTGCCAACCGCGAGGACTTTGACGCGGATGCCGGTCTGTTTTTCGAACTGCGGCAGCAGCACATCCAGCAGTCCACTGTCGCGCGTGCTGGTGGTCGTCGCTAACGTCAAGGACGTGGGAGGCTCGCTGGCCTGGACAGTGCTCAACGTCAGCAGCCACGAGAAACCCAGGCCGGTCCAACCTGACAAACTACGCGTGTTTCGCTTCAGATGCATGTGATCTCCTTGGTCAGTTAGTATACCATCTTGCCTTGCACGAAGTCCGTGGTCCGCGGATCGGCGGGAGTCCCGAAGAACTGCTGCGTCGCAGCGACTTCGATCAACTGACCCCGCAACAGCAAGCCCACGCGGTGGGCGACGCGCCGAGCCTGAAACAGGTTGTGGGTCGCCCACACGACAGTCATCTGCCGCTCCGTCTGCAGTTCACCGACGACGTGTTCCACCGTGGACACGCGGGCAGGATCGAGGTGCGCGGTCGGTTCATCCAGCAGCAGCACGTCCGGCGTGACGACCAGGGCCCGCGCCAACGCGACCAACTGCAGTTGTCCTCCGGAGAGCGTCGCCGCGGACTGCTTGGCGAGGCCGCCCAAACCCAGGCGGTCGAGCACTTCATCGACTGCCGCGGCACGGCCCGTGCGGCGGCGGATCCGTAGACCGTACTCCACGTTCTGCCGCACGCTACCGGTGAGCAGCAAGGGGCGCTGGTGCACCATGACGATCTTCCGGCGGATCGCTAGTGGACAACGGGCCGGATCGCGCCACTGACGCTCATAGATGACTTGGCCCGCGGTCGGGCTTTCCAGGCCGGCCAAGAGTCGCAGCAGAGTGCTCTTCCCCGCTCCGGTTGGTCCCAACAGACACAGGATCTCGCCGGCACCAACCTCCAGGTCCGCGACATCCACAGCGTGGCAGTCCCCATACCACTTCTGTACGCCCTGGAGTTGATAGGCGACGACGCGAGTCATGGTGCGACTTTGCCTCCCTGGAGCCAAATCATCAGGGCGTTGACCACCAGAGCCAACGACAGCAAGGCTCCCCCGAGAGCCACCGCCAAGGCGAACTCACCCTTTCCAGTTTCCAAGACGATCGCGGTCGTGAGCACTCGCGTGTGCCCCTGAATATTGCCTCCTACGATCAGCACCGCGCCGACCTCGGAAAGACTGCGGCCAAACGCTGCCGAAACCGCCAGCAACACGCCACGGCGGGCTTCCCGCAAGAGCGCCCAGCGGCATTGCCACGGACTGGCACCCAAACTGCGCAGCTGAACCGACAACTCGGCCGGCAGACTGCCCAACGCGGTCATGGTGATTCCGGTCACAAAGGGCAAGGCCAGGATGGTCTGAGCTAAGATCATCGCCTTGGGCGTGAACAGCCACCCCAGGAAAGCCAGCGGGCCGCTCCGCGAGAGCAACAGATACAACAGCAGACCCACCACGACCGGCGGCAGTGCCATGCCCGTGTGGACCAACACGGAGACCCCTGCTTGCAGCCGCGACCGACTGAGGCCGATGACGGTGCCGAGCGGGATCCCTAGCAAGGCGGCGAGCAAGACGGCTGTGCCGGAGACCCGCAGGGACAGCCAGAAGATCGACCAAGACTCATCGGAGAATGTCGCCATGAGCTGTCCCTGACGTCTCCCTTTCGCGGTCCTTAGACTGAATCACGTCCAAACACGTATTGTCCATTGACTTCCAGCCAGAGCCGGGCGTGCGCCGTTACCCGATCGAAAGGACGGTTTTCTTGAGGAACACGGCCCATAACTTCTCGCTGCATGTCGGCTGGCCAAGCAAACGATCGGTGCCGCAGCGATTCGCAGTGCTCAACTATGCGGTGAACGCCGTGGACATTGTAGCGGGCGATTCGGCAGGTGTCATGCTAGGGCAGAAAGCCGCGATTCAGACGTGAGGTGGCAGGTCGCGACGACCGCAACACCGGCGGCGGAGCGACGCGCATTCCAATCTTGGGAAGGGGAGGAATGACTCGCTTGCGCGAGTTCTCGAAAGAACTAATACCGTCGAAGTAGAGACTGGCGTCGGAATCGAACCGACCGGAGGGTCTTGCCGGACTCTCCCACCGGATTTGAAATCCGGGGACGGCACCAGCCGTCTCGGCCAGTCTG
>JAPLNJ010000095.1 GCA_026692885.1 Planctomycetota bacterium
CGCCGTTCTGTCGCTGAAAGCCGGTCATACTCGTCCGCTACCTGAAGATCCACGCCAATTGAAATTCTTCTAAACCCCGTTTTTTCCAATGTTTCTTGACTTAGCACCAAAGGAGAGCAGCATGTCGCGCACGCTGGAGCGTGACGACTACAATACTTCCGACAGTTATTGCTGCGCCGGTCCTAACCTCCCGCATCGGCGGACATGATCAGCAGTGCATCGCCGTCCCGCACGATCGCATTCGGGTCGGCCACAAACCGCTCGCCGTTGATGTTGGCGATGTACGTGGGACGCAGGCCCGCCGCGTCGAGGCACTCGTCTCCAAACTGCGGGAACTGCTCGGCCAAAGACCGCAGCACGTCGGCCAGCCGAAGTTCCTCGTTCGCGTGTTCGACGACCGCCCGGTGGACGCCCGCGCGTTGCCAAGGAATCCCGTAGAACTCGACCAGCACTTGCATTCCGTCCGACTCCGCCTGTGGGTCAGGCTGTCCAGCCTGACGTGGACCGTGAGGGGCAATCCCCACTGCTGTGAATATCTTCACGCCTCTCTCGTTCCCACGCTCCGCGTGGGAACGCAAGTATTCTGACGCTCTGCGTCGTCTGCCCAAGGACGCAGAGCGTCCGTGGCTTGCGTTCCGACGCAGAGCGTCGGAACGAGAAACTCCCAGTTGACACGTGTACGCCGGTTTAGTATATACTGCCCGTGGGCAGCATTGGCTCGTTTAACCCGGAGCCAACGGCGACGGCGTTTTTGCGTCTGTCGCACGCGCCGTCGCCGTTGGCTCCGGGTTAAACGACAACCCGAATTGTGCCATCCTTAACCGCGGGCAGTATATCGACGCAGGTCTGCTTTCGGATAGCGGGCGGCGTTGGAGCAGGTTCGCGCGGTGCGGCGTCCGGGCCGCGCGGGTCTCGGCACTATCAGAGATTGGGCGACGTGCCCGGCAGGAGAAAGCGATTTGCGCCTGTTGGGTCCTGTGTAACTGCATCCCCATGAAGTAACTCAGGCGTGCGGCGTTAGTCGAGACTCCTTGCCGGGCAGGTGCGCCCTCACGATCGTGTCCGCTAGAGCGATTTCAACCAGATAGATTGTCGAACAGACGCCGGAAGTCCGGCATCTTCTGTTGGATATAGGCGAACCACGCGGCGGGACGCCAGAGTTCGATGCACAAGGCCGCCCCGATCACCAGCAACTCGGAGCCGGGATCCACTCCCAGAAACTCGCGGAAACCTTCGGGGATTACCAGACGGCTGCGGCCCGCCAGTTTGACCTTCGTATGCCGCGTGGACAGCAGTCGGCCAAGCATCTGCACGTCTTCGATGCGTCCGTCCAGTCGGCCTGCTTGCATCTTGTCCCGGACCAGACGCACCCCTTCGTCCAACTTGTGTCCCCAGTCCGACGAATTCCAGAGGCTCAAAGCCCCGACCTGTTCTTTGGCCAGGATGCACTCCTCGCTGCTGCCTGCTAGCGGCTCGGCGAGTTCCGTCGGGATCGAGAGGCGAAAGCGATCGTCGAGCAGACGACGATACTCGCCAATTATTAACGGCCGGGACATGGGCAAACCGAGTAAGCATCGTGCGATGTACCCCGAATCCGTTCAGAACCATCGAGATCCAAGAGTTGAGTTTGGGCAAGTATCCCACTGAACCAGGCGATTCACTATCATCAGGGGATCAAAACCCACGGCGGCCGTCAGTGTAACAGTTTGTCCTGCCGATGCAACTGCCCGTAGAAGTTTTTTCAACGGGAAGTACGATCTCGGCCAAATCTCGCCCAGGCTCTCTGGAAAAACTTCCCAATTTCGCGTATTTATACCGCGCGCGGTTAGAGGATGGCCTCGTTTCAGCAGTCTCCGTTGGGTCGCGGTTAGACGACGATCGGTCAATCCTAGCCACGCGCATTTAGCCAGATCCCAGAAGTGAAGGCGACCGACGATGATTTCGCGGCAGGAGCAGCATGACCCGATCGTGATCACCGGGATCGGCATCATTACGTCCGTCGGTCGTGATCGCGAGACTGTTTGGCGAGCTGTCCGACAAGGGAAAAGCGGTGTGCGGCGATTGCCCGGTTTCCGCGGCATTCCGGATGGTCAGTTGCTCGGTGCGGTGGTTGATCTGGACGAGACGCTACCGAAGAAATTGAAAGTCCTGGCCCTCACGGAAATCGCGGCTGCGGAAGCGATCCGGGACGCCCGAGTCGACTTTGCAGCCACGAACCTGGAGCGTTTCGGCTGTTCGATGAACAGTCACATGGGGGACACGAGTTGGGTCGACGAACAACTCGGTCTCAAGCATCCCTCGGACCCGAATCACGCGTCCTGGTGGGAACAATGGCTACCCAACTCGGCCTGTTCGAAGCTGGCCACCAAATACGGCCTGGGCGGTCCGCGTCTGAGTTACTCGACGGCCTGCGCCAGCAGTTTGATCAGCATTCTCTCGGCGGTACGGGCGATCCAGGACGACCAATGCGACATCGCGATCGCGGGCGGCGCGGACGCCATTGATCCGTTGTTTGCCGCCGGTTTCGACCGCATGGGGGTGTTGGCCTACGACGAAGTTCCCCAGCACGCCTGCCGCCCGTTTGATCGCCATCGGCGCGGGTTTGTGCTGGGCGAGGGGGGGGCCATGTTCATCATCGAACGGCTCCGCCACGCCACGCAACGCGGGGCCAAGATCTATGCGGAAATTACCGCCTGCAAGGCCTTGGCGGAAGCCCATCACGTCACAGGCCTGGACGCCGACAGCAACTCGTTGACCTATCTGATTTCCCGGACGGTCGAGAAGGCTGGGTTGCGTCCCGAAGACATCGGCTACATCAACGCGCACGGCACAGGCACGCTGCAGAACGACTTGGTCGAGATGCGTGGGATCCGGCGTGCGTTAGGACCAGCCGCGGACCACGTCTGCGTCAGTTCGACCAAGTCGATGCTCGGTCACATGATCAATGCCGCTGGCAGCGTCGAACTGGCGATCACCGCCTTGGCGATGCGCGACGGCTTCGCGCCGCCGACGTTGAACCTAACGAATCCCGACCCGGAATGCTCCTTTGATTGCCTGCCGCTGGTCGGACGCCGCAATCAATTCCAACACGCCCTCAAGCTGTCGGTCGCCTTCGGCGGACATCTGGTAGCGATTGCCCTCAGCCGTTGGAACCACCCGAGCAACAGTTTTGGCTATCCGTCCGAAGCCCAAGCCCGCGTGGCGTAAGCGGTTGCCAAGAAACAAGTTCGTGGATTGCCCGTAGGACGGATTGGCACTTCGGCCCCGCGTTTCGGGGCCGAAGTGCCAATCCGTCCCACCAGCCGCTAGGCTCGCCTGGTTCACTCGTCGAACGTGGCTTTCTTCCGCAGCAGGTGGTGGTAGTGCTGCGCGAAGCGATGCGCTTCGTCGCGGACGTATTGGAGCAATCGCAGGGCGAAAGCATGCCGCTTCAGTCGCAACGGCTCATCGGCCCCCGGCAGGTAGATCTCCTCGTCGCGTTTCGCCAGTGACAGCAGCGTCGGCGGTTCGATCTGTTGTTCGCGGAAGGCGGCCAAGGCGGCCTGCAACTGCCCCTTGCCGCCGTCGATCAGCAGGATGTCCGGAAAGACTTCGGCTTGGTCGTGTAAGCGTTTGAAACGCCGCGAGACGACTTCGTGGATGCTGCGGAAGTCGTCGATGCCCGCCACCTGCCGAATCTTGTAACGGCGGTAGCCGGGCCGGAACGGCAGCCCGTCGATGAACTGGACGAGGCTGGCCACGGTCTGACCTCCGTCCAGATGCGCGATATCGACACCCTCGATCGTCCGCGGCTGTGTTTTCAGATTGAGCACTTTGCGCAGGCCCGCCAGACCCTTCTGGGGATCGATATAGAAGACTTCCGGCTGCGCGTGCGTATCGAGTTCACCGCGTTGGTCGAGCGTTTCCAGCATCCGGATCTCATCCCGCAGCGCCGCGGCCTGTTCGAACTCCAAGGCGTGGGCCGCCTGCTGCATTTCCTGACGCAGTTGTTCCAGCAACGAAGCCTTCTTGCCGTCCAGGAACATCTGTAGCCGTTTGATGTCGCGCCGATAATCCTCTTTGCCGATGCGCAAATTGCAGGGCGCCGTGCACTGGTGAATGCTGGCCAACAGGCAGGGCCGGAACCACTTCCAGCGTTCCTCGGTCTCCGCGATGTCCAGGCCACAGGTGCGAAAGCGGAAAATCTTCTGCAGCACCTGCACCGCTCCCCGCAGCGCTCCGGCGTTGGCGAACGGGCCGTACAGCTTCACGCCACGGTCCTGCGGTTCGCGCGTGACCTCCACGCGGGGAAAATCCTCACGCGTGGTGATCATCAGGTAGGGGAACGTCTTGTCGTCCTTCCGCTCCTTGTTGTACTTCGGCTGCACGTCCTTGATCAGCCGGGCCTCCATCAGCAAGGCGTCGACTTCGCTCTCACACTCCAGGCAGTCGATATCGCCGATCTCGTGGACCCAGTGCGCCGTCCGCGGTTCCTCCGCGGCGCCGCGAAGGAAGTAGCTGGACGCGCGCGACCGCAGGTTCTTCGCCTTGCCGATATAGATCACCACACCCGCCGCGTCCTTCATCAGGTAGACGCCCGGAGTCTGCGGAAACTCGCGCACCCTGGCAGCGGCACGACGAAAACCCAAAGCCTGCTCCAACTCCCCGGCGGCAGGCATTTCTTCCGGATGTTCCGTACCCGTGGCTTCACTCATGACCAGCACCAAACGGTTTTTCGGGTGATTCGCGTAAAGAATGAGACTTAACGATTCAGCAGGGACGGGGCGCCAGACAAGGGGTCAGACGTACAGATTTCAGTTTTCGCGGTCATGTGCCCAAGCACAGGAAAAGCCTTCTGCCCGCGAAAACTGAAATCTGTACGTCTGACCCCAGGTGCGCGTTCCTTCTCGGCGAAACCGCAAGACCCCATGCTTGACGCGGACAACGCCGAAAACCGTTGGGTGCTAGACATCCCTCCTGTCCAACGCGATGCGGGCCGCCCGATAAGCCGGAACAGGAAATTCCTATCAGTTCCCGCAACGTCTCACCGATGCCGGCCACCTTGATTTTGTCGCGGAGTGGGTAGCCTTCGCCATCCAGCGGGCAGACGACCCAGGTTTGCATGGGCTGGAGCCCTTCGATGACGCCGAAAAAGCCTTTGGTCAACTGCGGTGCGGACGACGCCTTGAACTCGAAGGCCAGCCGCCGTCTGCCGCGTTCCAGGATGAGGTCCATCTCTTCTCCGGACGAAGAACGGAAGAAACTGGCTCGCCATTCCGGCAGGGCGTTGACAATCTGTTCGATGCACCAGCCTTCCCAGGATGCGCCGAACACGGGATGGCCGAACAGATCCGTCGACGTGTCAAGCTCCAGAAGCGTGTGCAGAATGCCGCTGTCGCGGATGGTTCGAGGTAGTGAATGCGCCCGGCCAGCGTCTCGGACGACTGCCGGATCAGATCGCGCGAGGCCGAGCCCAGGATTACGAACCGGCCGGGCCGCCGGTCCATGTCGACCAGGGCGCGCAAGAGCGGGAAGAGGTCCGGCTTCAGTTGGATCTCGTCGATGCACACCAGCCGGTCGGCGTGTTCCCGCAGGAACAACTCGGGGTCGGTAAGTCTCCGCAGGTCCGATGGCAGGTCAAGATCGAGAATCAGGGCGTTGCCTTGCCCGGCCAGACAGTGACGGACGAGGGTGGATTTCCCAGCCTGGCGCGGCCCCAGCACGGCCGTCACCGGGTTGGTGCCCAACGAATCGCGCAGGTCTGCTTCAAGTTGTCTTGGAATGTAAGTTTGCATTTTGAAACACGTCGTTACAATATACAAACCACGTTGGGTTGGCAAGGCCGACGTTTTGGCGCAGGAACGGGTTTGCAGAAGACCGGTAAACGTACGGGAAAAGTCGTAGCAACGCTCACGAAATAACTTCCTCATTCCAACAAGCCAGCCGTTGATCGCTGGCCGAAGGTTCCGGTTCTGCGAGTTGGATGCCACGGGCTCGCCCCGTGGAGGCTCACGTTTCTCGCTACACCAGGCGGCCCAACTGGAGGCTCACGTTTCTCGCTACACCAGGCGGCCCAACTCGCCCCTTCCTCCCCCGCCTCGCCCGCGGCGAAGCCGCCGCGGGCGAGGCGGGCGAGGCGGGGGAGGCGGGAGTGGGATCCGCGTGTGGGTAGCAAGAAACGGAAGTATCCCCCGGGCAAGCCCTCGTCGTTATACACAAGCTTTTCTCCCCGATAGGGGCAGCCTAGGGCGATGCAAAGTTGGGGTTGAGATGGGAAATTGGCACGGTGGCAAGGGCGAGAGCCTGTTTCGCTGCTTGCCGCGAAAGGGCACACCTGACAAATCGAGACAACGCCCTGATCCTGATCCACGGGTTTTCGCCCCGATAGGGGCAGCCACATAGCAGCCCAGGGCAGAGCGGAGCGGCGTTCGCCGCGTAGCGCCGCCCTGGGTTATG
>JAPLNJ010000096.1 GCA_026692885.1 Planctomycetota bacterium
GCATGGGCCGGCGTACACGCGGTTCCTCCAAAACCCGCGATTGGTCGACACGGAGATCGCGAATCTCCTGGACGGTCCCCAGGGGCCAACGGACCTGCAAGTTGCACGGACGCGTGTCGTCGCCGAGACCAAAGATCAGCACCGGTTGGTGACTGGCACAGTAGCTTGTCCCGCCCGCCAGTTCCTGCATCAGGCGTTTGTTGCCTTGGGTTAAGGTCACTCGGGTTCCCACGCCGCGGCGGTTGCTGGTCCGGCCGATGAATCGCAGTTTCAGCCAATGTCCCCGCTGCGAATCGTTCCGGAGCAACGCCAGTGGATCATTTTGATGGATCACGGCCAGGTCCAAGTCGCCATCATCGTCGTAATCGCAGGTGGCTACGGCGCGCCCCAGGAACTCCTGTTGAAAGATCGCTCCACCTTGATCGCTGCCGTTGCGCCAGATCCGACCGTCAAAGCTGAACAGTTGCGGCCGCATCTTCCAAGCCTCGCCACGGTCTCGCCAGTCGGCGATGTGACCATTGGTCACAAACAGATCTTCTTGACCATCCTGATTGAAGTCCGCCAGCACCGCGCCGAAGCCTAACTTTTCCACGCTTGGACGAGGCAGGCCGGTCGCCTGCGTGACGTCCCAGAACCCCTTTTCGCCCAGGTTGGCGTACAACGTATCGTTGTCGTCGGTGAAGTGAGTGATGTAGATGTCCAGTAAACCCCTGTGGTCGTAGTCCCCGACGGCCACGCCCATGTTCGCCTGGGCGCGTCCGTTTCGTCCCAGCGCACAGCCCAGCAGCAAGGCGGATTCCAGGAACTTGCCGTGGCCCTGATTCACAAACAGGTAGTTGGGTGTCACGTCATTCGCCACAAAGATATCGGGCAGCCCGTCGTTGTTGAAGTCGGCGATCGCGACCCCCAAGGACTTGCCACCCGGATCGATCAGGCCCGACGCTTGGGGATCCGCCTGCCGGAAGGTGCCGTCGCCATTGTTGAAGTAACAGTCGTTCGTCTCCCCGGGCACCACGAACGGGATGCAGACGCCTGGCGATCCATCCGGATTCGGACACGGCGTGGGATGATAGGGATCGTACTTGACGTAGTTGCAGACGTACAGATCCAGGTAGCCATCCTGATCCAGATCGGCCCAGGCGGCACTGGCGCTCCAGACCGCGCGATCCCCGATGCCGGACGGGATGGTCACATCCTGGAAGGTCCCGTCACCTTGATTGCGGTACAGCGTGTTTCTGCCGACGTTGGTCACCAAGACGTCATCGAATCCATCGTCGTCGAAGTCACCGACAGCGATACCATGGCTGAAGCCGCGATCTCTGCAGCCGGTGAACTCGGTGACGTCCTCGAACGTGCCGTCGCCCCGATTGCGGTAAAGTCGGTCGAGTGGCCGCTCGTTTTCGCGCTCTGGCGGTGGGGCGGGATCACCGCCCTGCGCGACAAACAGATCCCAATGGCCATCGTTGTCATAGTCCAACCAGCCGCACCCGCCCGCCGTCGACAGGACCATCAATTGCCGAGCGTCGTCGCCATTGTCGAAGCGGAAGTGGATGCCCGCAGCTTCGTGGACATCAAGGAAGAGAGGAAAGCGGATCGTGGCAAGTGAGGCCGGAGCGGCAGTCAGCGGACGATTTGGGTTAAGTCGCAGCTGGGTGGAACGTGGGCCGGAGGAAGGCTGCGGCGGGGTAGGTTCGGACCGCGTCCTACGAGAACACGCTCCCAGACTCATCAGAACGCAGAGTCCCAGAACCATCCCGCAAGCGTGTCTCGCCATCGTCGATCTCATTCGCCCCGCAGCGAAGAGCACGCGCTCATCCAAGTCACGTGATAGACCATCGCGGCGGAGGGCGACCAACACGCCCCCAGCTTGAGCCGAACAGGTCTTTGATCAGTAGCTCGGCACCGCTTCTCCGCCGCTCGCCGTGGCCAGCGCTCGCCGAGTGTTCGGGTCGAGGCTATCGACCAGGAATTTCACCGCACCGTCTGCCATCACGGCGTGGGCACCACTCGGATGCGCACTGCTCCAGCCAGCACAACGACAGTCGTTGTCGTCATTGATTCGGGCTAGGTTCAGCGGCTTGTCCAATGAGTCCACGGCGGCAATGGAACTGATCCACATCGCGCGGTGCTTGGTTTCCCCTTTGCTGTGGGTCGCGTGCCCAGGTCCCTTACGCCAGTGATGGTTCTCGAAGACCGCAATCGTGGTTCCTGTGCCATCCGTGATGTCGGCCATGGTCGTCGCACCCGAGACCCAGAAGACTCCACTGGCAGTTAGTCCGTCCGGGCGCCGCGCATCCCGCCAATTCCACCGTTGCCGTGACTATAGTCAGGCGTTTGGTCCACTTCGGTGATGGGTGGCTGCGGATTGCTGGGACACAACAAGCCACCGATGATTGCCATGCGGGCCACTATGTTGGCCGGAGCGTCGATACCATCCCAAACGCTGCCGTTACTGCCGGAGCTGAAATCCATCTGGTCAAACAGCATTTGCTGTTCCATGTAGGGCAGGGCCTGGGCAATCCAGGACATGCTGCCGTTCCCAAAGGTCACGTGATCTCGATTGATGGGAAATCGCTTGCTTGAGTCGTGATAGTTCTGGATCGCCAGACCGATTTGCTTCATGTTGTTGCCGCAACTGGTCCGACGAGAAGCCTCGCGCGCTGCCTGAATGGCTGGGAGCAGCAAGGCCACAAGGATACCGATGATGGCAATCACCACCAACAACTCAACCAGAGTAAAACCGGACCCGGGTCGGGAGGCAGGCCGCGGAGTGCATCGGGAAACGCTTGCAATTACCATTGAATGACTCTCAATAAAAGGAAGGAACGATCTGGCCTGTGAGGGCGAGGCTCCTGCCGAGCCGCATTCGGCAAACCCGGATGCTTCACGGCTCCGCGGGAACGTCGCCCTCAAAAAGGCATACCCGCGGAAGTTACCAACTGGGATGCGGCACTAGTCGCAGCTATTGAATATCGATCACAATCACGTCGTTGGAATCCTTGACTTCCACTTCCTTAGGCGATGTGGCAGCGTTCATAAAGTCCTGCGGGAAGGGGATTGCAGGCGGCTGCTTTCCAGGCTGATAGTCCTCCGGTCCTCTCACCACCTCCAGGACCACCTTATGCTTGCCTGCCACAGCTCCGTCGCGCCCATCAAGGCATTTCAGGACGAACTCCCCGCCAGCCTGCACCACTGCCGTTGAGGTCGGTAAAGCAGGGTCCACGGGGGTAAAGCTAATCCGGACGCCCGCCAACGGCTGACCGCCTTGGGTCAATTTCCCGTTGACAGCAAAAAGTTTTGCTGGCGGCTTTCCGCCACCGCATCCGGTGAACAACAGACAAACGCCAAGCAGGGAAACGATCCAATGACAGCGCATCGTGGTGGACATCGGCGTGGCTTTCGCGAAAAAGGAAGCCTGATCTCTTTGAAAACAAGAGAATTCGGGGGGGCTTCTTCAAAAGGAAGGAAACAGAGGCGGGCTTGAAGCCTGGGCAGGATAGCACGCCTTGGAACAAGCCGCAATTTTACGCATTGGCGGCCAGGGCGTCAATCTCTTGGAGTAGCTGAGGGGCAGATTTCCTGACCTCCGATCAGTCGCCCAAACGGAAACGAAGTGCATCGGCCACCTGTCGATCACCGGACGCGGCTGCGTAAGCAGCGATTTTTTCGAGCAGTTCCTCCGAGGCCTCGGCCACATTCTGGAGCTTCGTGATCTGTTGTTCGATCTCCTTCCCGGTCAGTGCCAGCCGCGCTTGCCGTTCGGCTTCTGCGGGCCTTTCCAGGAGTCGCAGCGCATTGGCCAGCTCATGCCGGGCGCGCCAGTCGTAGGGCTGCGTGGCCAACGCGCGGCCGAAGGCTTCGCGGGCTTCCGCTGTCTCGGTACGTTCCAAGTGGTACAGACCTTTGTATCGCCAGAAGCGATTGTCGCTTTCCGCTGCGGCCGGAGCCCTGGTCACGAGAGGGGCCAGGCCGGCCGTGTCCCCTGCCTCCGCGGTTCGCCTCAGATGAAAGGCGAGAACTTCCAGATTGTCGGGGAATCGCTGGAGATATTCGTTCAGCAACGTCAGATCACCCGCCTGGGATGCGAGCGGATTCGCGGCTTGCTCCTGCTGGCTGGGCACCATTGTCGCAAGGTGCAGGGCGCGCGCGACCAAGAACGGCTCGTAGTCGGGGCACGACTCCAGCCAGTGCGTGTTGATCGCCAACGCGTTCGAGAACACGAGCCAGTCCGCCCCAAACAGATAGACGTACGCTTCCGGGGGTTCGCTACGCGCATCGATCGCCCGGCGGATGCAGCGGACCAGTTCCTGACGCTGGAGCGACATGGCGTAAAAGAAAATCAGCCGCGAATGGGCCCGGCTCGCGCGCGGTTCAATCCGCAGCAGGCGTTCGCAGGTCGCCACCGCTTCCAGCGGTTGGTTCAGTTCCTCGAACAGCAGACGCATTCGCTCCATCAGCGCGGGTACGGTTCGAGGATCTGAATCCGGCAGATGTCCCAAGCATTCCGCCGCCCGTCGCCAGTTCCGGTTGCCTTGAGCCGCTTGCGCGGCCAGCACCCATGCTAGTGCATGATCCGCGTCCCAACGGCACCAATCCGCGGTGAGCTGCTCCAGTTCGTCCCACCGCTTGGATTTCAACGCCTCGCGACACCGCGCCTCCAAGGCGGCACGACGGTGACCAATCCACCAACCGTGAACGGGCCAAGCCGTGGCCGCGATCAGCGTCGCGATGAGGAGCCCAAGGGACCAGAGCGTTCTCCTGGATGTGGTCATAAGCTGCTGCCCAGTTCCACAAGTCGATCAACACGCCGCTGTCAACCAGATAGTCCTCTCAGCACATGATATCGCTTCCCGCCGGTGTGGAACAGAGCCAACGCAGTGGCCTGACCCTAGGGCGATGCAAAGTTGGTCTTGACTGCGAAAAATGAACGGGTGCGTCAGGGTACAAATTGTTTCGCTCTAGGACGAATGTTTGTAGTGGAATCGGCAGTTAAACACAGGGGCGTAGCCCCTTGGACAGGGGCTCCCGCCCCCGCCGAGCTGGCCTCGAATGGCACGAGGTTAAGCGTAAGCCATTGTCATTCCGGCAGTTCCCCCACCCGGGCTCGCCCCGGTGGAGAAAAGGTTTGGTAACCAGCAGCGGG
>JAPLNJ010000097.1 GCA_026692885.1 Planctomycetota bacterium
CGCTTGGCCTGCGCTCGGTCCTGGGCCAATTGCTCATCCAACGCCTTCAAACGATTCCCTTGATGCCATTGCCGCAACAGCCATTCCACCGCCCCGTGAAGGCCCGGATCCGGGTCATCGCGGTACAAGTCGAACAGCGTCGGCAACAGTCGTTGCCGTTCGTCCGTCGGAAGTTTGTTCGGCCCCCGGTTGGGCGTGACACTAGCCCGACGCGCAAGCGCAAGCGAGGGATTTGATTCCTCTGCTTGCGTGCCCGTCGGGGCCATCGGATTCCCTCGCTCGCGCGTCGGGCTAGTCGGATTCCCTTGCGTGCCCGTCGGGGCCGTCGGATTCCCTCGCTCGCGCGTCGGGCTGGTTTGGGTGTCGTCCGCGTCGTACTCGCCCAGGCAGAGGATCAACGCGCGGCGAATCGAAACGTCTTGCTCTTTGTCCAATCTCGCAACGATCATCTTGGGATCCACGCCCAGCGGGCTGACGCGGTGGATCAGGTAGCTGCGCGCCGTTGGGTCAGGACGATGTTGAAACAACTGCCACGCTTTCTCGCTGGAATTCAGCCTCAGCAACGCCGCCGCCGCGTTGGCTTGGCGGCTGCCCAGTTGGTCCAGCACCGCCTCGGTCGCGTCCTCGGCTGCTCGCCGCCCCAGTTCCGCCTCCAACAGCGGAACGGCCTCCTGGGCGATTGCCTGGACCGCCGACAGCAGCATTATGAATTGCTTCGTATCGGCGCCGAGCAACAGGTCGGTCAACACGTCCGGCTGGTCGGCCGCGTAGTCGGCCAAAATGCTCGCGGCCAGGGACCGTTCCCCTTCGCCCTGTTTCGGGTCACGGAAGATCTCTTGCAGAGGAGGCACCACGGTCCGCCGAACAGGCCGCAGGGCCTCCATCCAAGCTCCCAGGACCAAGGGATTCTGCGACACCAATACCTTCGCGACGGGCGTACTGACGGCATCCCATTTGGCCTTGTCGGCGCCGGGATCAAGCCCGGCCAAAGTACAAGCGGCCCGGAACCTCGCGTCGTCGGCCAACTGTGCATCGGACGCGATCTCCCAGAGTCGCTGGGACAACTGGTCGGCGTGAGGCACCAAGGCATCCCGAATGACGAGCAACTCCGCCGGCTCAGCGTCCGATAAACGCTTCCGCAGGTACGAGACCTGCTTCGCATCATGCGGCAACAAGGCCAGACTGAGGCGCAGGCGTTCCCGTTCGGTTAGCTCTTTCTCCTTCATGATTTCGTCGGCGCGCGGAGCCACTTCCGACCAAGCCGTTTTGAGGCCCTCGATGAGATACGGCACCTGTCTGATTTCCGCACGCCGCAGACCATCGACTTGCGCCACGACTCGTTGCCGCTCCGCCGCTGTGACCTTCGCCAGACTCGCTTAGCAGCAAGGCCGAAGTTGCGGAGAGGAACGCCAGGGCCGGGTTTCTGTGTGCCCAGCGCCAAAGGCGTTCCCGAAACGGCAGACGCCGCGATTGGATGGGCTGCCCCTCGTGCCACCGCCGTAAGTCCTCGGCTAGGTCACGACAGGTTGGGTAGCGATGCCGCGGATCCTTGGCCATCGCCTTCAGGCAAATCGTCTCCAGGTCCTTGGGAACCTCCGGACGCTCACTACGGGGTGAAGTTGGCTCGTGGTTGATGACCAGCGAGATCACCAGTGTTGGCGGGCCCTCGAACGGTACTTTGCCGCACAGCAATTCATACAGCACGACGCCGAGACTGTATTGATCGGACGCCGGCCGGACTTGATCCAACTCGCCACGCGCCTGTTCGGGCGCCATATAGGCGGGCGTGCCCAACACGGTCCCGTCGTGTGTCAGCTTGTCCTGCCCCTCCTCGAACCGCGCCAGACCAAAGTCCATGACCAGCGGGTCGCCATTGGTGTCCAACATGATGTTGGCCGGCTTCACGTCCCGGTGCACGATGCCTTTCCGATGGGCATAGTCCAAGGCCCGTGCCAGATCCATGACGATTTCGGCCGAGCGGCGTAGGTCGAACGGTTTCTCGTCAATCGCGTCACTGAGCGTCTGGCCCTCGATGAAGGCTGACGCGATGTAGTAGATATCGCCATCCACCCCCGCATCGTAGACGGGCACGATGTTCGGATGCCGCAGTTGAGCCGCCGCTTTCGGTTCCCGAAAGAACCGCGTCTTGTCCTTCTCTCTCTGCAGCGTACCGCGATGGGGCACCTTCAGTGCGACGTCGCGATCCAGCGTCGGATCGTAGGCGCGAAACACCTGGCCAAAGGCTCCGGCACCGATGCGTTCGCGGATTTCGAAGCGGCCCAGTTGCTTCGGGACACTGCTCGCCGGTTTCGTCTCGTGCGCGGGCGGTCCACCAGTTTCAGCGGCGGGACTGCCCGGTCCGACTGCGGAGCCACTCAGCGTGAACTGTTTGCCGCACTTCTCACAGACCACCGTCTGGCCCAGTTGGCTCTCGGTGACCGTGTAGCTCTGCTTGCACCCCGGATTGGGACAGCGAGTCTTGAGTTGCATGGTCTAGCCTTCTGCTGGTCCGGATTGCGCACCGTATTGACCCTGGCCCGAAGGGCCAGCAAGGGAAATCCTATGGCCTCCCTCGCTGAACCCTAGCCAAAAGCGCACGCGAGGGAGAAACGTC
This sequence comes from Planctomycetota bacterium, assembly GCA_026692885.1. The sequence continues at coordinate 2,615 of JAPLNJ010000097.1, forward strand.
CCACGATCGCGTGTCGGGCTAGTCTCCAAAGAAAATGATCCACGCGCCGAAACCCGACGGCGTGTTTCGGCGGTAAAGGGGGTAAAGGAAGTCAGCGGAGAGTCCTCGCCACGCGAAAGCCAACGAGATAGGAGCGATACTGGGCCAGGTCGCTTGTACGCCAGTCGACTCGCTCGAACCGCGCCCGATTGATGAACGAGCCACCCCGCAGCATACAACTGTCGTCATAGACAAAATTACGGACATGTTGCCCGTGAGCACTTTTATTGTAATCTTCGCACCATTCCAACGCGTTCCCCAACATGCCGAACAGTCCCAAGTCATTTGGCTTGAGACCTGCCGCCGGCCAAGCCCGTTTCTGCGAGTTGAGATCGTAGTACGCGTAACGGTCCAGCAGTCGCTCTGTCGCACCAAAATAGCGGCTGGTGACCGCTCCGGCCCGGCAGGCGTACTCCCATTCCGCCTCGATTGGCAGCCGATAGCCGGTGTGAACTTTGTTTTCGTAACCGGGCAACACCCTCGTCCTCCCTTCGTTGTCAGCCCGTCCATATTGCCATTCGTCCTCGGGCAAGCCAGCTTGGGCGCTGAGCCAGTTGCAGTACAACGTAGCCTCGTACCACGTGATCTCGCACTGGGGACCGGCAGCATCCGGGTAGTGTCGTTCCTTGTATTCCGTGTTTGCAGTGAAAACACTGCGCAGATCGGGTTTCGCCCTCAGAAACCGGTCCCACTGCTCGACGGTCACCTCCGTGGTGGCGATCGCAAAACCCCGATAGATTTGCCGCTTGTGAAGTCTCTCGTCCGATCGCCGGTCGGCGTCGTTGGCCGGGGAACCCATCATGAACTCCACCGGCCCGTGCACGACCACCATCGTCTGCCCCTGGCCGTTGATGTACCATCCGCGCTTGGCCTGCGCTCGGTCCTGGGCCAATTGCTCATCCAACGCCTTCAAACGATTCCCTTGATGCCATTGCCGCAACAGCCATTCCACCGCCCCGTGAAGGCCCGGATCCGGGTCATCGCGGTACAAGTCGAACAGCGTC
>JAPLNJ010000098.1 GCA_026692885.1 Planctomycetota bacterium
ATGTGGCTTCAGCACAATCGTGGCTCGACTTGCGCAGCCTCGGTCACATCGACCGAAGCGTTGAAACGCAAGTCCGCAGCGCCGACGGTCGGCCCCGCGGCGTGCCCACGCGCATCTCGGCTGCGCGCTCAGGTCACATCCACCTGAGCAACGTGGGCCCGAAGAAGCCGACTGGACGCGACATCATTCTGATGACAACTCGTCGGGTAGTGCACGCCGCATTCATTCACGACGGCACGACTACATGGGCGACCTCGGCCGTTCCGCTTCAACTTATCGCTTCAATATTCTCGCGCCTTTCAGAGGCCGCGTTTCACTGAGACAAGTCCTTTTCTTCGATGCGATACAGGTGCGTGTCACTTCTCAGGAAGAGCGCACCATCGGCCACTGCGGGCGAAGCTCTGAACACACCGTCCAACTGGTTGATCGCGAGAGTTCTGAATTCCGTGCCGACGGACAACACGGTTGTCTTACCTTCGCGGTTGCAGAAATAGATGCGACCACTCACCTCGATGGGTGAGGCGTCGTGGGCACCCTCGAGGCGTTCGCGCCAGTACTCCCTGCCAGTGAGGGCGTCAACGCAGGTCGCCACACCGCCGTTATCAATCACGAACAGTTCTTTGCCGATGAGGAGCGGTGACGGGACGTGAGCGATTCCTCTGGGACATTGCCAGACGACCTGGTCCTCACGAACCTTGCCCTCGTCAGGGCGGATGCCGCCATTTTGTCTTTCCCGTCCGCTTGTCGAGAGCGGCCAGAAACTGGTAGTCGGTTCCGTCGCAGGTCAGGATCAACAGGTCTCCATACAGGATCGGTGAACTGGCTGCGCCTTGGAACGCGTTGTATTGGAACTCCGTGTTCCTCCAGATAATATTGCCGCTGGTGTCGAGACAAACGGTGCTGCGCGGCCCGAAATGAACGTAGATGTGTTTTCCGTCAAGTACGGGCGTCGGGGAGGCATAGCCGTTGGTTTGGTGACGAGGACCAGGATCGTCTGTTTGCAGCACCTCCACATTGTACAGCAGTTGGCCACTAGTCTGGTCGATACAAATGGCGCGTAGAGATTTGCCGCCGGCCTCAGCGCTGGTCATCCAGACTTGGTTTCGAGCAATCACCGGCGAAGAGAATCCCTGGCCCGGCACGGCGGATTTCCAGGCGACGTTCTTCGCTTCGTTCCAATGAATCGGGACCCCCTTTTGGTCGGAGTGGCCCTGACCGTCCGGCCCGCGGAATTGCGGCCAATCCGCTGGCAAGCGTCCGGCGGAGAGGAACACTAACAGACAGAACGGGAACGTTGGATTCATAAACGGGAGTTTCATGAGGATGGCCTCAGACTAAGTTGTTGGCATACGTGACGATTGCTGGAACATGCGTGCTTCACGCGGGTCTGTTTCCGGTGGATGAATTCGATTCGTTCCCGGGCCGCTCCATCCAACCCCGCCTGGCGGGCGATCCCGGACCGCGGCAGATAAGCGATGTTCCAGGCTGCGAACTCCCGCCGCTGGTCAGATTCCGTGCACCGCGTCCCGATCGAGCCCTAACACGTCAGCGGCTGGCCGACAGATCGGCCACCACGCTCACCTTGACGGGCTGAGAGTAGTCGCTCCACAAGCGGTGGGCCACGTCCAGCTTGCCGTCGTGCACGAAGAAACGGTAACGTGACGTGTAGGGCTGGCCCGGCTCGATGGCGAAATCCACACCAGACGCGGCGGCGCGCCGGCGATCAACTGCACGGGCACAGACTGCCGTGTGTCCAGGCGGGTCAACTCCAACGGCGTGTCACTCGGCAATTCGGTGGGCAAGTTGGCCTCGACCGGCACTGCTTCCCGCTCGCAGAATCCGGCCTGCACTTCCAGCACGATGCGAAGACGGTGCTCATTGAAAACGTGGCTTGGGTAGAATGGATTTCATGCCGGGCCGCAACGGTGTGCCGCGAAAATCACACGGCCCCGACGCAATCTTCAACACGGCGCCCACCAAGCGTTTCCCCAAAACATCGCTCCCGCTGGTTGACAGCGGAAGCGATGCGGGTATGCTCACGGGGTAAACGTTTATCCTTCCTGCCGAATCGTGGAACTGGTCAACTGCCTCGCCGGAAGCTGACGAGCCCTTTGAGAGTCCCGTTCCTCCCCACCCGAATCGACGTTACGTACCCGGCCGAGGCCCGCCTCGAGAATTCCGCAATGGCCAAGCGTATCACCATAACCGAGCTTGCCCAAGGTCTGGGCGTGTCGGTCTGCACGGTCAACAAGGCGTTGTCGGGCAAGTCGAAGGTCAGCGAAACGACGCGTCAACGGGTGATCGACGAGGCCCGTCGCCTGGGATATCGGCCCAACCGAATGGCCCAAGTGTTGGCCCGCAACCCGATCCGCCTCGCTTACCTGCGCCCGGCGCATTTCGAGTCGTTCTTCGGCCCGTTCGAAGCCGGTGTCCGCCTGGCTGCAAAGCGCCTGGCCGATCACCAGGTCTCCGTGAGTGTGCACGGGCTCGCCCCCGTTCGCTGGGGCAATGCCTTATTGACGGCGATTCGGACGTTGGTACGAGGCGGGCTTTCCGGAGTCATTCTTTCGCCCGAGGCAGAGGCAGACTATTCGCCGGTCTGGGCTCTTCTGGCCGAGCACGGGGTACCGTTGGTGCAACTTGGGTTGGAGGTACCCGACTCGCCGGCTGCGCTCACGGTGCGACAGGATGCGTTCCTCAGCGGTCGGATGGCGGCGGAGTTGCTTTCGCACTCCGGCGGCCCCGTGGCCTTGATGATCGGGAGCCGCCGAGTGGTGGACCACGACGAGAAGGCGCAGGGGTTTCAGTCCGAGGCCCAACGGCGCGGGCTGCCAATTGCCGCCATTTGCGAGCATGACGACGATCCGGAGAAAGCCTACTCGGTAACCCGCAAGTTGCTTGTGGAACGGTCGGAGCTACGAGGCGTCTATGTGGCCACCGATAATTTCGGCGGCATCGCCCGTGCCTTAAAGGAACGGCAGACGGCCGGGCGGGTCACCGTCGTGGCCACGGGAGTGTTTCCGGAAATCCGGGCAGCGATGGAGGCCGGCTTGGTTCACTTCGCCCTCGACCAGCGTATGGCGGAGCAGGCGGAGCTGGCCGTTCACCAGTTGCACGAGCTGTTGTGTCTCCATCCCTTGGCGGCGAATAGGGTCCTGGTTCCTCCGCAAATTGCGATAGGTGGAAACATCGAGTTGTTGACTGCAAAAGCAGGCCCCACCAGAAGGGCCAACGCTTATGTTCCAGCCCCTCGCTCTCTTGACGAGGAGAGCCGTGCATGAAGACGACGTTTCGTGTGCTCTCGATCCTTGCCCTGCTTCCTGTCCTGGTATTTTCTCAAGATGCCAATGCCAAGGAACCACTGCATCAGACCTTCGCCGTAGAAACCTATATGCGAAGGGCGTACAACTATCTGGACAACATGGCAGACAAGGCCGGGCGGCCTTACTTCAACATCTTTTGGTTCCAAGGTGGGGAACCCGCCATGGCAAATTGCGACGGAAACGAATGTCCAGACGTGACGAGCAGGCAATGGCAGGCCGCCATCCTTGCCCGGCATATGACCGGCCGACAATGCCGTAACGAAAACGTGTGGGCCAAGACCATACTGTCGCGAATGAATCCGAAGACCGGGCTATTGGATCCCAGAATCACTCCCTTTATTGGCGCCAACTATGGTCTCGTTTTGTACGCACTTGCGACCGCTTGGGCCGACAGCAAAGATCCCGTTTACCGGGACGCCGCCTGCAGGATGATCGCCTATTTGCCGAGCGTTCACAACCCCAAGGAGCAGTGGTCCGGGTTCCAGATCAAGAGTATCATGACATGGGTTCGGCTCTCCAACGACATGCCCGAATTGGAATATGCCGGCACTTTGGCAAGATCCGTGGCGGCATGTATCCGCTGACAGAAACGCTTTCGTTCGGCCCCGAGGACACCGGCACCGAGAAGCACGCCATCACCTACGCCGCCGCGCCGGGAGAAACGGTCGTGCTCAGCGGCGGGCGGAAGATCGGGGCACCTGGTACTCCGGGTCGCTGGAAGAAAGGCCCGGCCGAGATCTGGACCACGGAAATACCCGATGTCAAGGCCGGAAAATGGTACTTCCGGCAGCTCTTCGTCAACGGCCAGCCACCCGGCCACCGACGGACTCGAGAATGCGCAACTCTCCTTCTGGCGCCCGGATCATCTGGTGTCCCTCAAGACGTTCCACAAACCTTCGGGGGGGAACTTCCGCGCGCTGCTCGATTGCGGCGGGCTCTACGGGTTGAGCTGGACCCCGCTTGTCGAGGTTCCTGTCGGCCGCGGCACTTTCGTGCTCACCTCGCTTGACCTCGTCGGGCGCCTGGCCGTGGAACCTGCGGCCGGCCAGTTGCTCGGCGGCATGATCCGTTACGCCGAAAGCTTCAAGCCGGCCGCCACCGCCCCCTTGCGGCTGCTCGCCGGCGCTGGGGCGCGTCCCCTGCGGGCGGCGCTGAAGGCGGCGGGAGTGGTCGCGGAAGAAGGGCTCAAAGGCACGGGGCCTATCCTCCTGGATGCCAGCTTCGACCCCACACCGACCCAAATCGAGGAGATCACAAAATCCTTGGCCCAAGGCGGCAATGTCTGGCTCCACGGGTTTTCGGCGCAGACCATCGGCAAGGTCGCGGCGTTGTTCCCCTTCAAGCCCGAACTCAAACCCTATGACCCGACCGTGCAGTCTGCCATCCGCCGTTCCGAAGACCCGTGGATCAACAACCTCTCTTCCCAGGATTTCTTCTGGACGAAAATCGACCTCGAAGCGCGCAACGACTATTTCGGAGCGGCGCATGCGACCGCGCTCCTCGGCGGCGAAGTGCTCCAGTTGCCCGCCGTGCAGTCCGGCGCGCGCCTGATCGAACCCGCCCTGCTGGTGAAAGTTCCCGCGGGCGAGGGCGCGATCCTCTTCGACTCGCTTGCTTGGGATAAGGCGCTGGGGAGCGAGACCGAAAAAGTCACGCGCCTCGTCTCCTCGCTGGCCTCCAACCTCGGGGCAGAAACGTGCTCGACGGCCGATAAGACCCAATACGACTGCTTCGCCGTCAATCTGCAACCCTGGGCGAACATGGGATACTACGACCGCGTCGCCAACGACGGGAAGGGCGGCTGGATGGATGACGGCAATAGCGACATGCGGTTCTTCCTCATCAACCACGTCGGCAAAGCGGGCGGTCTCGAAAGCGGCATGGAAATCCAAGCGGAACCGTTCCCCGCGGAGGTGACTTTCGCGGGGCGGCCGTTCGCGCTCACCGACCCCCGGAAGACCGCCGACCGCTCGATCATCAGCCTGCGCGGCGGCGAACACGGTGCCAAACTTCCCGCCGAGGCCAAAGGCATCAAGGTCGGCAATAAAGCCGACAAATTCTGGTTCCTCCAATCCTCGGGATGGGCGCACAAAGAGCCCGGCCAGGTCGTGGCCAATTACGTCTTCCATTACGCGGATGGAACTTCGGCAACCTTCCCGATCCGCCATGGGATCGATGTCGGCGGTTTCTGGAACCCCGCGCCGATCAGCGGAGCGGCGGTCGCCTGGACCGGCCGCAACCTCGTCCATTCGCCGGTCGGAATCTATTGCGCGGAGTGGACGAATCCCTTCCCCAACAAGGTCGTCGAGAGCATCGATGTGATCGGCGATCTTGTTCCGACTCAGTTCGTGGTGGTGGCGATCAGCGGCGGAGTCATCAAGAACAACGGGCCTCGCGCCGAGGTGGTCAGCGACTGGCAGCTCGGCTCGTTCGCCGCAGGCGCTGTCCCCAACCGCATCCCCGTCGGCGGCAGCCTCAAGGCGGGCGCTTCCGCTCCCGCGCCGGACAACGGTGGCGGCTTGAAGTTTGAGAATGGGCAGTCGCTGGGAGGCGAAACAAAAGCGATCCACGGAATCGGGGATTTCGGGTCGCATCCGTTCGCCGTTCGCATGACCCTCTCCCCGTCGGCCAAACCCGGCGGCTACTGCGGCGGCCTTTTCGAAGCGTGTGGCTACGGGAAGAACGGGTTCCGCCTGACGCTGGGAAACAACATGAAAATCGGGGTCGAGCTGTTCTCGGCCGACGGGATCAAAAACCTGTCCACCCGGGCGGTCCTGGAAACCGGCCGGACCTACACGGTGGAACTTCGTCTCGATGGAACCTATGTCACGCTTCTGCTCGATGGCCAGACCGACACCATGAAGGAAATGCCGATGCCCGCTCCGTACAGCGGCCCCTTCCGCATCGGCGTCGCCGCCGGGAAGGATTATTTCTTCAACGGGACGATTTCCAACATCGCCGTCCTCAAACTCCCCGCCGCCCAATGAGCCCGCTCATCCGCCTAAGAACCTCTTTGGAGAACAGCGTAGTCCCTCGCCGCGGGCTACTTGAACCAGGGATTAGATTGTGGCTGGCTTTCTCACCGGTCAACGCTCACCGTGTCAATCAGTCTCTCACTGCGCCCTGCCGCTCGCTTCGGTCACCGCAGAATCTAATCCTTCATAAGTTCGGCCAAGTGAACGGCGAGCGACTCGAAACGGGACGGCTGCGTGCTACGCCTCCGAGGCATCTGTGAGATGGAACGACACCTGCTTACCCACCGCTGCGGCATAGCGAGTAAGCGTGTCCACCGTAAAGTTTACCCGTTCGCCGCGTTCCAACTTCGAGAGGGCGGAACGATCGATGCCGGTCAGACGTTGGACGTCCCCCAAGCTCAGTCCCTGAGCCTCGCGAACCTTTCGTAACTCCGCGAACACGTCCGCGGCGCCGCGGAGCTCACGCAATCGAGCTTTCGCCCGACTCCGCAGTTCGGGCAACTCGTCGGCCACCAACTCGCGGATCTTGCGATACCTGGCGGCCTCCTCCTCAGTGAGGTAACGATCGCGCACAACTTCTTTGATTTCCTTGCCCATGTCAATCATCCAGGTCGTAGGCGGTCACAGGATAAACCGTATCCTCGTCGATTTCTTCGTAGACCACGAGGATCGTCCGGCCCGCACTGGTGGCGCCGATGGCGACCGGCCGGCCGCTCGACCGACTTTCCTCGCGGGTCTCCGGCCGGGCTAGCACCTCCACCACTTCAGCCTTCGTGATGCCGTGCTCGGCAATGTGCTGAACGTTGCCCTGCGGGTCATCCTCCAGATCCCAGATCAAGTGAAGAAACATGCCAGATCCTCGCGACTGGCAATAAAATACCACGCGTGGCCAAATATATCAACAGCGCCTGAGGTACGGCAGGTGCCCTGGGATGGGGAAGGGAGGCGTCAGATACCCACATCACCCCGGAACCACAAGAGGTAGACCCCGTGAACCTCTTCATATCCGGAATCGCGACACTCTCGCCAAACGTAAAATTGAGGTGCGCCGCGCTCTTGCGGCGTCGCTTTCGAATGGAAGTTGAAGTTAGGTCGTTTTATCATCTAAGAACAATTGAAACGTAAAGTGGAAATAGGCCATGCGGAGAAGTCCGGTCAGTCGCCCGCGACAAGCCCGAACTCGTGCAGCAGTACGCCGATCTGGGTTTTGTCGAGCTTCTTCATCAGCAGGTGGCGCAGGAACGCGGGACCCGGGATGTCGATCTCCTTGCCGTCGCGCAGACGGCCGGATGCGGCCAGGAGTTCGCGGATGTCATAGGTGGAGTTGAATACTTCCGGCACGCCGCGCTCGACGTTGAGCAGTGTGTAGACGGCCTCCATCGACGTGCGCACAGAGTACTCGGTCGTGAAGATACAGTCGCGCTGCTTGGATTCCGCGAACTGACCGATGAAGGCGAAGTTGATCGCGCCCTCGGGCACCACATCCGGCCGATCATCTGCCTGTCGCGGCATGAAGAACGCGGTCACGTAGGGCATCATCACCGGCACGGTCTTCGCACCGGTTGCGGCTAGTTCGGAGATGTCCTCGACCGGCACGCCCATGTGGTAGAGCCATTCTTGGGTGATCTCTTCGCCGGTGCAGTCCTGCATTTGCTTCTTCACGTAGTCACCGGGTTTCTCGACGAACAGACCGTAGATCCAAACCACGATCTGGTCCTTGGGCTGCTGCTTGAAGTGTGGCTGCCGGTTTACCGTCCAACTGAGCAGCCAAGAAGAGTCTTTCGCGGTCACGATGCCGCCCGTAACCACCTTGCCACTGAACGGATCTCGCTTGGCGATCTTCTGGATGTACTTCGGGATGCGTTCATCGAGCGTGGTGACGGTCGCCGACTCCCATTTGGTCTCGGGGATGTGCGCGCCGAACACGTCCGGGCGGCCGAACGCCGAATCCTTCGCGGCGATGTGCCGCCACAGATCCCATGCCGGCGCAGGCCCGTCATTAAGATTCGCCGGCGTGTGGTGGTCGCCGTTGTCGGAGTTCTCGGTGAGCGAGCCGATGGTCATGAATACCAGGTCATCGGCGCCGAGATCAACGCCGCCTTCGACGCCGTCCCTGCGCCAGTGGATGCGGGTGGCCTGCTTGCGTCCGGGTGCGATGTCGAAATCGACATCGGTGACCTCGATACCGTACTGGAACACCACGCCATGGTCCAACAGCCACTTGACCAGCGGCAGCACCATCGATTCGTACTGGTTGTACTTGGTGAACTTCAGCGTGGAGAGGTCCGGCATACCGGCGATTTGGTGGATGAAGCGGTGAAGGTACAGCTTCATCTCCAGCGCCGAGTGCCACTCCTCGAAGGCGAACATCGTGCGCCAGTACAGCCAGAAATTGCTGTTCAGGAACTCCTCCCCGAACACCTCGTTGATGCGCATGTTCTCCATCTCCTGACGGGTGGCCAGGAAGATCTTGATGATCTCCTTCTGCGCCCGCTCGCTGAGCGTGAACAGGCCGTCGGTATGCGCGTCCTCGCCGCGATTCACAGTGGCGCGCTGCAAAGAGAAGTTCGGATCGTCCTTGTTGAGCCAATAGAACTCGTCGAGCACGCTGGCACCGTCGATCTCCAGCGACGGGATTGAGCGGAACAGGTCCCACAGACACTCGAAGTGGTCTTCCATCTCGCGCCCGCCGCGAATCACGAAGCCTTCTTTCGGCTCCTTGATGCCGTCCAGCGCGCCGCCTGGCAACTGTTGCTGCTCCAAGATGGTGATCCGGTTGCCCGGCAACTGTCCGTCGCGGATCAGGAAGGCCGCGCCCGCCAGTGCCGCCAGGCCTGAACCGACAAACCAGGCCGTCTTGTTTTCCACACCCTTGGGTTTGCGCGGACGGGCAAACGCTTCATAGTTTCCGCTACTGTAGTACATAGTGCTCTCCTTTTTGTTTGCCTAACGAATTCACGGGCGCGAGTCTTCGAGCGTTCCGTGCAAAGGCTCGTTCAAACAAGCCGCTGGCGCGGCGGACCCGTGCTGCCTGACGAATCAGCACGGCCAACGACAGACATTTCTTTGCACTCACGCATCCCGCAACGCACAGTGCTCCTGACCGCGACGGATTCCCGCGCGCCACTTCGGCACGCAGCGTCCGCGGAGGCTTTCTCAGGAGTACCTGCCCATGACCCGTCGTGCCCCCAATTCTAGCCGACCCGTGCGCCCCTCGTCCACGCCCGCTCGGCGAAAAGGGATTCCCCTCATCCCCCTCGCTCAGCAGATGCTCCAGGACATGCAGCTGGCCGGCCTGGCCGAGCGGACGCATGAGTCCTACCTCCGCGCCGTGCGCAAGTTCGCCCAGTGGCTGAACAAGTCGCCCCAAGTCGCCACGGAGCCGTGTGTCTATCGTGCCATGACGGTGACCGCCGAAGAGTTCATTCGCCGTTTCCTGCAGCACGTCCTGCCACGCGGTTTTCAGAAGGTCCGGCACTACGGCTTCGCGCATCCGTGGTTCCGCCTCGATCGTGAGTGGCTCAACATGCTGGTGACGGTCGCGTTGAGTTTCGTCTACGTGTTGCTGGTGGCCGCCCAGCCTCTGCCGGTCCCCCATCGTCCGTGCTGTCCCAATTGCGGGGCGAGTTGACTTTCGTGCGTTTTCTTCCAGTGCACGAGCCACGGTGCGTGTTCTCGGACACCAGCTGACCGACGAAACCGATTCGCACCAGGCCCGTTCCTTGGCCCTCGTGGCGACTTGCACGAGAGCCGTTTTCGACGAGTCGAGACTCGTCCTGCGCTGACGGTCCCACCCCGTGCGAAAATCGACGCTACCCGCATTACCCCGGAACCACAAGAGGCAGAGCCAAGTGACTCACGCAGGCCGTCGTGAGTCCACCGCGCGACGATCCCGGTTCAGCGCCAGCTCAAGAATGCCCGTCCAGCGCCAGCTCAAGAATGCCCGTCCAGCGCCAGCTCAAGAATGCCCGTC
>JAPLNJ010000099.1 GCA_026692885.1 Planctomycetota bacterium
ACGCAACAACACCCCTCCCTTCCCCAGCCTGCCGCCTCCGGCGGCAGGCTGGGGAAGGGAGGAAGGCGGTGAACGTCGGTCGCGATCTCGCTTACAAGACTTCTCTCACCGTCCAGGCGAGCTGGACGGGGTCGTTTTCGAAACTGAGACAGTCGAATTAAGTTCTCGGCGGTTCAGCAGTGACACTCATCTGGAAAAAAGTTGCCATGCTTGCTCTCGTGGATAATCCATTCCGGACGATTCAGGGTCGCCACCGGGCCGTGGTCCTGCATCTCGTGATCGCGGCGACAATCTCTGGCATGCTGAGCGGTTGCGCGGCCTTGACCAATCCCGTGGCCAACGGCATTCCAGTGCGTCTGCTCCCGGACGAATTGGTCGCCACTGCGGAGCGAGAGAAGCTGCAGACGATCCCGCTAAACTCGCTCAAGCAACCGCCGCCAGACGTCTATCGGCTGGGACCGAACGACGTGCTCGGCATCTACATCCCCGGCGTGTTGCCCGAAACAAAGGAACCCGATCAAGGTCGCCAAGAGCCTGCCTCGCCGCCGCCCACGTACTTTCCCTCCCAAATCGACCCTCTTGCGCGAGGATTGCCGGCAGCCCTCGGCTATCCCCTTCCCGTGCGTGAGGACGGGACCGTGTCGCTTCCGCTGATTGACACGATTTTGGTCAAAGGCAAGAGCATCGCCGAGACCGAAGCGGAGATTCGCGAAACCTACACCAAGAAAGGCATCCTCCAGGCGGGCCGCGAACGCATCATCGTGACCCTGATGCAACCGCGTCAATCCCGCGTTACGGTCATCCGCCAAGAGACGGGAGGGCTCAATGTCGGCGGTCTGGGTGGGATCATTGCCACAAGTTCGAAACGTGGCACGGGAAGCGTCGTCAGCCTGCGTGCCTACGAGAACGACGTACTCTCGGCGCTTGCCGAGACCGGCGGACTTCCCGGCCTGGACTGCTACGACACGATCTTCATTTTCAAGCACGCGCAGGGCAACGCGGCGATTGTCCAGACGCTGGAAAGTCTTCCCGCCGGGAAGCGTCCCCAGCAACTCACCGAGTTGTGTCCGCAGGTGGTTCAGATCCCGACGCGCATGCTGCCCGGCCAACCGCCACCGTTTCGGCCGCAGGACATCCTGCTGGAGAATGGCGATGTCGTCTTCCTGGAGGCCCGGGCGGTGGATCTGTTCTACACGGGCGGATTATTGCCCGCAGGCGAGCACATACTGCCTCGCGACAACGACCTGGACGTGGTCGAGGCGGTCGCCAAGGTGCAAGGTTCGCTACTCAACGGTGCCTTCGGTGGCAGCAACCTCAGCGGCGCCATAATCAACCCAAGAATGGGGCATCCCAGTCCCAGTCTGCTGACCGTCCTGCGACGCACACCCAGCGGCGGGCAAGTGCCCATCCGTGTCGATCTGAACCGCGCCATGCGTGACGTTCGCGAACGGATACGGATCCAAGCGGGCGACGTGTTGATCCTGCAAGAGACGCCCGGCGAGGCCGTCGCGAGGAACTTCATCCAGACCTTCAACTTCACCATCTTCTCGAAGGTGATTGATGGCGGGACCACGACAGGCACCGCCGCGATCACCGGCCCTTAGGGTATGCGACGGAACTGATCCGGTAGCATCGGCGACAGCGTTGTTCACGAAGAACCTGCGCCGGGTCACGGGTCAAGCGACTTAGGGCCGGCGAATCAATAACGGTCGGGCCGACACGTACTGGACGACGGCTCACGCAAAGACGCCAAGTCGCAAAGAGAACGAAGAAAAGAATCTTCTTTGCGCCTTGGCGACTTAGCGTGAGTCTTCTGTTCGGTCGTTTTCCCTCCGGCAATCCCGACAGTTGTTGGTTGGCCACTCTTCAGTGTTCTCCTCAACCGCCTGCGGTATAGCTGGCCGTCCCGGCAACCGGCTTTGCCACGTCCGTGGTGACACTTGGCAGCATCTCCTGCGCGAGATGGAGAACTGCGTACTGCGGGTCAAGCCGTCCGGCCGTCGCATGGTCCTCCCGCGCCCGCTCGTATTCTCCCGTGTTCTCCCAGGCATTTCCGCGGTGATGGAAAGCAACGGCCAGCGTCGGCTCCCGTCGGATGGCTTCGTCGAAGTCGGCAAGGGCTTTCGTGTATTCGCCTTGGGCGGACCAAGCCCTGCCGCGGCAGTTGTAGAGCATCGGGTTCGCAGGATCGAGACGGACGGCTTGATCATAGTCCGCCATCGCCCGCTTGTATTCACCCTTGGTGTACCAGGCGTTGCCGCTGTCCAGGAGCGATTCCGCCATGCTGGGAGAGCTGTGAGCGCCGAGTATGTCTTCGGGAACGACGGTCCCTTCACGACGCAGGACCTTCCAGAGCGTTAGCAGGACGATCTTAAGATCGAGCCACAAGGACTGGTGATCGAGGTAGAACGCGTCAAGTTCGACCTTGATCGGCACAGGGAGTTCGTCGCGTCCATTGATCTGCGCCCAGCCGGTCAGTCCCGGCACAAGCTCGTGCACTCCCATCTCCGTGCGTAAGGCGACGAGATCATGTTGATTGTAAAGGGCAGGCCGCGGCCCGACGAACGTCATGTCACCCTTCCAGATGCTCCAAAGCTGAGGCAATTCGTCGAGGCTTAAGCGGCGGAGCAGGCCACCGACGAGAGTGAGCCAAGCGTCAGGATGCGTCAGGAGATGGCTGGCCACCTGCGGGGTGTCGGTTCGCATGGTCCGAAACTTGGGCATCCAGAACATGCGGTTCCCTCGGCCTACCCGTTCCGACCAGTACAGGACCGGCCCCTTGGACGTCAGCTTGACGGCCAAGGCGATCGCGAGCATCGGCACAAGGCCCAGGGCCGAAAGGCACAAGGCCAACCCGACATCAAACGCCCGTTTCACCGAGTCTCCTCCGTGTCCCTGAACCAAGGGACACCGCGCCGTTTGCACGACTTCGATTCACTGCGGCCGGCCATGCTGCATTGTCTTATCCGAACCTGGGATCCCATTCAAAACACGGTCTACCTAATCCGACTGTCTCACTTCCGCTCGAAAACTCGCGAAGCGAGTCACGCATCCCCTTACCAAGGTGAGGTTGGGAGGGGTGTCAGTATGTCCCGATACTCACCCATACCCCCCCCACACTACATTACCCCCTTTGCAAATGGGGGAAACGATACGGCGACACCGGCCGTGAGCGAAGTGAGACAGTCGAACTAGCGACTTGTGCCGAAGTAAGCGGCTGTCGAGGAACGATCCACGAATCGCTGGTGGGCCGGATTGGCACTTCGCCCAGCGTTCTGGACCCGGAGTGCCAATCCGTCCTACCGGCCATCTACGAACTTGTTCTTTGACAGCCGCGACCTCTCCGCTGTGCCAGCCCAGGCCATCGGCCTGGGGAATGGTCCCGTCACAGCCCACGAAGCCCCAACGGGGCGACCCTCATTGGCATTTGCGAGGGTGTCCGAATGATCCCTGTTCACCAATCTTGTGCCACCCCTTTGGTGCTGGAGGCTGTCAACCATCGGGCGGTCTCGCGCAGTCCCTCATTGACCGAGAAAGGAGGGATCCAGCCCAGCGTGCGGCGGATGCAACCGATGTCCACGGCGAGCGAGCCTAATAGGCGTTCGACAGCAGGTGCCTGACCGATGAGCCGGCCTGCGCACCGCAGCAATCCCACTGGCGCCGGGCAAAGACGGGCGGGTCGGTGGAAAGCGGCCGCCGCCCGGCGAACCAGATCGGAGATGGTGAGGGGGGCGCCATCGCTGACCAGAAACGTGTGGCCACTGGCTTGCGATTGGGTCACGCAAGCCACCAGCGCGTCGGCGAGGTTGCCCACGTAGATGAGGCTCCGCCGGCTGGCGAGCCCACCCAGGGGCAACGGCCAGCCACGGCGAATCCAGCGTAGCAGGGTCATCAGACTGCCGACGCCACCAGGACCGTAGACAGCTGGGGGACGCACGATCGTCACGGGCAAGCCGGTGTCCCGGTTGATCTCCTGCAAACGCTGCTCTGCCGCCAGCTTGCTCCGACCGTAGGCACTCGACGGTTGACAGGGACTCGCTTCGTTTAGCACTTCATCCGCCAGCGAGCGTACAGCGTGCAGGGAGCTCACGAACACCAGACACCGCACTCGCCCCACCGCAGCGAGTGCCAGGCGTTCGGTGGCAGCGACGTTCGTCGCGCGGAAGTTCGTATCCCCGTCGTCCGTTATCGCTGGTCTCACGTGGACGCGGGCCGCGAGGTGCACGACGAAATCGACACCGTCCAACACGCCGTCCTCCCAGCAAGTCTTCGCCGCGATGTCACCGACGCTCCACGGTTCGACCTCCGGCGGCAGTCCGTGCCGGGATGACCATTCCCGAACCGCCGCCCGCACTACGAATTGTCGCTGCACCAGCGCTGCGCAAAGGTGGCGACCGACGAATCCTGTGGCCCCCGTGATCAACACCCGATTCATCGCCCCAATACCTTTCCGCGGCCGGCGACAGCCCCGGTCGGCATCACTAGGGCCATGTTCCGCGGGGTCCGGGGAAGCCGGAGGGCCTGTTCCAAGGCGTCGCAGAACCGAGCTCGCAGTTGCGACTGTGACAACGACACCTCCAAGGCTTGCCGCGCTCGGTGTCCGCGGGCCGCCAACTCCGCCGGAGGCATCGCCACGAAGCTGTGTAAGGCAGCCACACACGCTTCCACATCGCCATGTGCCACGGTCAGCCCAATATCGTGGATGTCCAGGAGGTCTGCGATGTGCGACGGATGAGGCCCCAGGAACAATACCGGTCGCCCCACCGCCATCGCCCCATAGATCTTGCACGGGTGGACCACCCCCACCATCTCGTTGCCCAGCGATACCACATGCAGGTCCGCCGCCGAGAGCGAGTACTTGATCTGATCCAGTGACTGATACGGCAGCGACAGGACGTTGGTCAGCCCATGCTCCCGGATGGCCGCCTCAACTCCTTTCTTGCCAAGCCCCCCCCCGACAAACAAGAACCGGAAGCGATCATCATCCTTGAGCGCCACAACCGCCCGAAGCAGCGTATCGAGCGGATTGGCGGGCGAATGATTGCCCGAGTACATGACCACGAACTTGTCGCCCAGACCGTGCCGCGCGCGGAACGGGTTCTCCTCCCGCGGCACATCTTCGAGGTGCGTTTCGTGGGGCCAGAGCGGCATCACGAGCATCTTGGCGGCATAGTCTCCGCGCCGGTTGATCCGCTCGGCCATGAAGCGGTCCAAGGCCACGATCAGATCGGAATCCCTTAGGATCAGGCGGTGGACCGCCTCGAGCGCCCGTGCCGCGGGCGAGGACGCTGTGAGCTTACCCAGGCCGATAAGTTGATCGGGATTGAGATCCATGACCCAATAGGCGACCGGCACCCGCCGCACGAACCGCGCCAGGCACGGCGCCAGGCCCAGCAGCGGCGGCGAGGTGGAGAATAAAATCCCACCCAGCTTCCGCGCCGTCAGCGTCAAAAAAATGCACTGGAGCATGAACGACGCGGTGCCCAGGATGCGGGTGAAAATGGATCCCTTTCCGAAGGACGCCAGCCCGAGCCGACGGATCTCCAGCCCCTGCAATTGCTGCCGCTTGGGATACCGGATCGCCGGATTCTCATAGCCACGGGCGGAGGTGTACACGAGTACTCGGTGCCCCCGGCGCGCCATCTCCACCCCGACGTCCGTCATGTACTGCCCAACCGCAGCCGGGTCGGGCACAAACGTCTGCGAAAGAATCAGAAGGGTCCTATGGGGCGTCATCGTTCGGTTGACGGCCGGTGCCATACGCCGTGGTTCACATAACTCGTGTAGCTGAGGATGATCCTTACGACCTTTTCCGAAACGTTTGGCGTTTCATAGTCGCGGACGGGGCGCAAGAGTCGTTTGTCGCCTCGCGATTGCACGGCGAGGACTCGCAATGCGTCCTGAATGCGATCCCATCCTGGCCCAACCATGATCACCGCCCCTTCTTCCATGCCTCGGGACGCTCGTGGGCGTTGCGGATGTTCAACGCGGGAAAATTGAGGATTGACGACTCCTCGGTGATCGTGCCGCTGTCGCTGAGCGTCGCCCGCGATTGAAGTTCGAGTTGGACATAGTCGCACAGGCCGAGCGGATTGAGCAACCGGACCAGCGCGGGGAGCGAGACCCCCGCGGCGTCCAACTTGTGCCGCGTACGCGGATGGGTGGAGACGACTATTGGCAAGGCATACGTCTCCGGCAGTCGCTGCGGCAGGCTGCAGAGTTGGGTGAACTGGGCCGGGTCGTCGAGGTTCTCCTTGCGATGCGCACTGACCACGAAGTACTGGCCCGCCTGCAAGCCAAGTCGCTGCAGGATGTCACTGCGTTCGATCTTGGGCCGATAGTGTTGCAGGACCTCGTACATCGGACTGCCCGTCTTGATAATGCGGTCGGGTGGCAGGCCCTCGCGAAGCAAGTATTCGCGGGCGATATCGCTGTAGGGCAGATTGACATCCGCGATATGGTCGATGATTCTCCGATTGATTTCATCGGGCACACGCTCATCGAAGCAGCGATTACCGGCCTCCATGTGGAACACCGGAATCTTCTGCCGCTTGGCCGGAATGGCCGCCAGGCAGGAATTCGTGTCGCCGAGAATCAGCACCGCATCCGGTTGGATGTCGCGCAGCAGAGCGTCGACCTTGACGATGACCCCGCCGATCGTCTCGGCCGCCGTCGCCCCGGCGGCACCGAGGAAATGATCCGGGGGACGCAACTCCAGGTCTTCGAAGAACACCTGGTTCAGTTCGTAGTCGTAGTTTTGACCGGTGTGGATGATCGCCTGCTCCACGTAGCGGTCCAAGGCGGCCATCACCCGCGACAGACGGACGAGCTCAGGCCGAGTTCCCACAATGGTTGCGACTTTCATGAGGTTTCTCGCAGATCCACCGGGAGGAAATAGGTGTCCGGCCGATCCGGATCGAGGATCTCGCTGGCCCAGAACAGGGTGATCAACTCCGTGGTGCCGACGTTGGTGATCGAGTGGCTGTAGCCGGGCGGGATCTCGACGACCCGGTAATCCTCGCCGCGGACGCGATATTCGAGCACATGGGTCCCTTCGACGTGTCGGAAGCGGATGAGTGCCTGACCGGCGATCACCAGAAACTTCTCGGCCTTCACGTGGTGGTAATGATTGCCTCGAGTGACCCCCGGTCGCGTCCGCGAGAGGAAGATTTGACCCGACCAAGGCGACTTGATGAATTACGCCAGACTGCCCCGCTCGTCGCTCTTGATGTCCAGTCCGTACTCCCACTGCGTCGGCTCGAGGTAGGAGAGATACGTCGAGTACAGCTGCTGATGGAATCGCACCGACAGGTCTGCACTATGCAAGGAATGTTGCATCTCGCGAAAACCTCGGATGCGGCTGGCCAGATCTCCGAGCGTCAGCGTGTAGCTGGGAATCGGATCGGGCGTCACCTGCACATCGGGGTGCTGAGACGGTTGCTCCAGTTCCGCCAGGAACGCACTGACGACATCGTCAATGTGGACCAACTCCAAGCGTCGCTCAGGGTCCTGGATATCGAGGGGCAGTTCATGGGCGACATTGTAGCAGAACGTTGCCACGACAGAGTTGTAATTGGGCCGGCACCATTTTCCAAACACATTCTTCAGCCGGAAGATGGCCACGGGTGCCCCGGCTTCGGCAGCAAAACGCTGGAGTATTTCCTCGGCGTGCCGCTTGCTGACACCATAGGGGTTGACGAGTTCCGCTTGGTTCGACGAACTGAGGATGACCTGGGGTTTGCGACCCATTTCACGAAGGATTTGGCAGAGTATTTCGATCGACCCGGCATTGCCCGTCTCGAACTCCTCCGGTTGCGTCGGCCGGTTGACCCCCGCCAGGTGAAAGACAACCTCCGCTGTGCCCACCCACTCACGCAACTCTGCCTCGCTGTTGTCGAGATCGTATTCGAGCAACCGCACATCGTCACGACGCTTCAAGTGCACCGCCAGGTTGCGGCCGATGAAGCCTCTCGATCCAGTAATCAGAACGGTTTTCATGGCTCTTGATCGTGAGTTCTGAAATTGCGCATCTTGCTGAGTTCCTACTTCGACTGTAAGACTTCGCAATTGGACGTAACCCTCAGACATTTCAGACGTTATGGACGCTAGCGTGATTCGGGCCATGGAATAGCGGAGCAACCACGACGCGGGGTGCAAGCTGCGAGTTTCCCGTTTCCCGGGAATTGCCGGGTGAACAGCGTCTCCCATTCCGCGTTGGCTTCCGCACACGGGAGTAACACTAGTGTGACCAAGGTTTTTGGCATCAGAGGGTTATGTCGCTGACCGAAGTAATACAGTCGAAGTAGTAGAGCGGACTTCAGTCCGCTCGGGCGGAATGAATTCCGCACTACGAATTTGTTTCTTTACAGCCACTAACCCAACGGGATTGCGTCGCAGGGTGGCCCCCCAGTGACACAACCCCGTTGGGGTAGAGGAGGGAACTCGGACAACCGAACCCAGGATAGCTGCGCAACCCTGGGCTGTGAGACGAAACGCGATTGGCGTAGCAAGACACATTCCCTGGCGGCCCCTGTCTCCCCTTTAGAACGGAAGAGGCCATGAGCGACTCCCTTGCGATTGCCAACCCCACCGACGGTCAGCCGACCATTCACCGACGCTACTTACGTTCCAACAGTTCCCGCAGTCGCGCCGCTTGCTCCTCGCTCAGACCACCTGCCAGCTCCTCGGGCGTATATCGCCGAAGAACCTCCTCCGACGACAGCCCACGCAAACGATCTTCAGTGGGGAGTCCACGCACACGCTTCTCGACTGGCATAGCATCCAGGAACGCCGTCTGCAATTCCTCTGCTAACTCGCTCATGGTTTCTGTGCCCGTGTGCTGCATCGCAAACTCCTTGCCTAGGGTGCGAAACTGTTCAATCTGCTGCAGCATGTAGTACAGCCACACTTCGTGTCCCGTCCGCTGCAACTGCCCTATTGGCAACCCACCAATTGCGCCACGTCGCCCGGCTCTAACACGTCCGTAGGACCTTTGAACTCGATCAGCGTGAAGCGGTTTAGGAGCGGCACCAGCGCGGACAGATCGCGTCGAG
>JAPLNJ010000100.1 GCA_026692885.1 Planctomycetota bacterium
TATAAAGATGATATAACGTTGTGGTTCGATAACAGCCATAAAACGCCCAACGTTCACCATGTGCGTCAGAATCTGGCGACGGCTTATTTCGCTGCCGGCCGGTTTCCGGAAGCTGTACGGGAGGCGGAGCAGGCGCTGGCCTTGGCCAAGTCGTCCAAGCATGACTCGCTAACGGCCGAGATTGCAGAACGGCTGGAACTGTACAAGCGGCAACAGCCTTTCCGCGAGACG
Source organism: Planctomycetota bacterium (assembly GCA_026692885.1). Next base: position 232 of record JAPLNJ010000100.1, read on the forward strand.
GCACCAGCCGAGGGCGGAACGAAGCAACACCCATGAAGTTGCTGGCGGCGGCTAAGGATGACCGGCCCGGGCTCGGCCGCTGCCCGAAGGCCCTGAACGCGGGCGACACATTGGTCGTCTGGCGGTTGGACCGTCTCGGGCGATCAATGCGGCAGCTGGTCACACTCAGCGGGGAACCTTTTCGATCTCCGCGGGTGTGGCTTGATACACGCGGCGGAGTATTTCCTCCGCTTTTTTCGCCAACCGCGGATTGCGGTCCGACAGAACCCCAACGAGCGTTCGAACGACCTCCTGCCGCTCGGCGGTCACTTGGCTGCTGAGCGCCGCAAGACCGTCGAGCGCCGCTTGTCGGACCACTCCTTCTTCACGCTCCCGGTCGGCCAACGCAGCGATCATCGCCTGGACGATTCGCGGGAAATGCGGTGTCTCCTCCCGGCCGATTTCGCCCAGGGCTTGCAGGCTCGCGCTGCGGACCAGCGACTGCTTGTCGCGGGTGGCAAGCAGTATGGCGGGAATGGCCTTGCTCGCTTTGAGCCGGCCGAGGTCTTGAAGGGCACTGGTGCGAACAAAGGGCCGATTATCTTGCAGCAGCACGATCAGGGAATCGACCGCAGGCGGGCCCTGGCGACCGAGCGATTTAACGGCCTCTTCGCAAATGTCCCAGTGCGGTTCCTGTTGCACGGTCTGCCGCAGGAACGGGATGACTTGCGGGTCATCCAGTTTAGCGATAGCCTCCAGGGTCTCCAAACGAACCTGGGCTTCCGGTTCATTCTGCCATTCGGCTCGATGTTGCTCGTAGCGTTTTCTCAGCTCCGCGAACGTGCCGGTTAGAGGCTTCCCCGACCGCGCCAGACCGGATTTGCCGGTGCCGACGATGCAGTACAGGGCCTGCGTGGTCCGGATGAACAGGCGATCGTGAGCAATTGCCGGCGTGGCCAAGCACGCTCCGTCGAGCTGATTGACTGCCAGCACCCGGGCCGAGGGCGCCTTGCCCATGAGCTGGCCGGCATCGATCACATAAGTCTTGCCCCGCTCCGAGCACCAATAGATCTTGCCATCAGCCGCTACCGGGGAGGCGGTGAAGTGGTCCCGGACCCGCTCGTCCACGACGAGCGCGCCCGCGGCGCTGTAAAAGAGCATTCTGCCGTTGTCCCCCGGCACCAACAGATGTGGATACACAAGCGGCGTGGGCACATAAGGTCCACCGCTCATCAAGTGCAGGCGGACATGGGTCTCGGTGACGTCGCCCTGCCCCGTCGGATCGATGGCCATCACCGGGCCGATACGGCCAGAGGACGCGTAGACCAAACCATGGCCGAAGGCGGGACTGGGCGCGACGCATTCCTTCATCCCGCGGCAGGACCAGAGTTCCTGGCCGGTATCGGGGGCGTACGCGACCACCGGCTCGGCGTTGACCACCAACTGCGGCCGGCCGTCGACTTGGATCGCGAGCGGCGTTCCGAAGTGACCGAAACCGCTGGACGGTCGCGGCGTCCGCCAGCGTGGCTCACCACGGCTCCGCTCCAACGCGATCAGAAAGCTGGGACCGTGATGATCACAGCATTGGATCACCATGTCCTTGTAGAGCACCGGAGAACTGCCCATGTTGTACGGTGCGTCGAATGGTCCTAAGCGGCGTGTCCAAACCACGTGGCCCAGCATGTCGAGAGCGACTAATCCCGGCTCGTCGAAGAAGGCGTAGACCCGCTGACCATCCGTGGTGGGAGTCGGTGCGGCAAAACCGGTCTTGGGATAGAGTGTCGTTGTGACCTCGGGCACCACCGTGGTTTGCCAAACAATCTGGCCGCTGTCGGCATCCAGGCACAGGACCAGCCGTGTTCGCCCTGCGTTCAATGCGGCGGTAAGGAACACCCGGTTGTCCCAGACGATGGGCGAAGAATTCCCCTCGCCCGGCAGCGAGGTCCGCCAGCGCACATTCTCCGTTTCGCTCCAGGAAACGGGCAGATCCTTCGCTTCCGCGATTCCACTCCCGTCGCGACGCCACGCCGGCCAGTTTTCGGAGGCCGATAACGCAGCGGAGAGTCCATCCGAAATCGGACCACGGGGGGACGGGATTTCCGAGACCGACGCGGGTTCCGAAGCCCACGGACGACTGCCGAGCTGGGGCAGAACGATGACGCACGCGGCCAGTATCCAAACTGCCTGCATTGCGGAAAGTCGTTTGTGGGAAGTGCTGATCCTGCGCATCATCCCATCGTATGCTGTGAACCGGAAACAAAACAAGTCGGCGCGGTGGTAACCGTGCAGGAACTACCTGCGTGGAAACAGAAGAACAGAACGGACGAGCTCGCGTAAACGCTCAGGGCAGAGAACCACGTCAAGCAGCCTGACGTGATCTTCGACCGTCATTTCATGGCGGTAGATGCTGGCCTTTGATCGGGTGGACGGCAGGTACGGCGGGTCACAGTAGACGAACACCGTAGGTTGGCTCTCCGAGCCGACCAGGGAATAGACCGCATCGGTGTGGTCGGCTCGGAGAGCCAACCTACGATCTGATACCAGGCCGCGGAAGAACGCGTCGCCATCAGGTTCCCAATCTGGTCGACCGTACGACCGCCCTCCGAGGCCGTCGATCTCGCGACGGCCTATCTGGACGGCTTCGTCAAGACCCCATCTGGGCCTGACGGCTCGCATTCGGCTGATTTGTACCCCTCGCCTGTACAGATTGTCACACTTTGTTGGATGGATGGGGGGTTGGGGTAAGAAACTGGTCTCCAGCGACTTGGGGTTTTCGGGCAGAGTATGGGTGCAAAGAACTGCCCCCCCAAATCCGGAGATCGACAAGGATGGTAATGCAAACAGATGTCGCTGG
>JAPLNJ010000101.1 GCA_026692885.1 Planctomycetota bacterium
CGTGCTCTGGCTCTGCCATCCGTGCGGGAATCGCAGGAAAAGTTGCACTCGGGTCATCTGTGCTTCCTGCCTATCAAGATCAGGTTCTTGACGAGCCAGCCAGGCGGAAGGCACTGCAAGAGGCTCGGTTGTTCGTCGGAGCGTCGGTCGCGCGGGATTGCAGAACGGACGTAACACTTCCATAATTTCGTCTCGTTATGGACTTTGTAACTGCGGTCACATCCAAGATCACTGGCACCTGCGAGCTATGAACGGAAACGAAAACTCACATGTTGCGGAAAGAGAAGAACACCGGGCTGTTGAAGTACGATCCGTCCGGCACGTTTATCGCCAAGCACGGGATCACCCCGGACGACTTGGCTGGCTTGCGTCCGCGGTTGGAAGCGGCGCGGCAGGAGGTCGCCGAGGTGGACGTGCCGTTGTTCGCCGAGGGGCACGTGCCCGCAGAGAAGCAACCGCTGGACGCTGCGTTCTACCTGCTGCCGGAAAAGATGTTGTCCGACTACCTGAAGGTTCGCCAAGACAGCGAATTGGGCCGGATCTTCCGCACGGCGGCCCGCCTGCAGAAGACGGTGGATCGCGTGGTCGTCCTGGGCATCGGCGGCTCGTACATGGGCGCTCGAGCCTTGATGGACGTCTGCGCCCAGCCGTACTTCAACGAATTGTCGCGCGCCGCGCGGGGCGGCAAGCCGCGGATGTACTTCGAGGGCAATAGCGTCGACAACGACGCTTCGCAGGCACTGCTGCATCTGCTGGGCAACGGTCGCCCGGCAGCCAGCCTGGAAGACCGCTGGGCGGTGGTGGTGATCAGCAAGAGCGGCTGTACGCTGGAAACGGCCACGGCCTTCCGGCAGTATCTGGCCGCCCTGCGCAGCTCGGTTGCGGGCGATGCGGCCAAGCTGGCCGAACTGGTTGTCCCGGTGACGGGCAGCAGCGGCAAGTTGTTCAACCTCGCCAAGGCGCTGGGCTGCCAGGAAGTGTTCAGTGTTCCGGAAGGCGTCGGCGGACGGTTCTCCGTGCTCTCCGCGGTCGGCCTGCTGCCAGCGGTGCTGCTCGGCCTGGACGTCATGCAGTTGCTCAAGGGCGCCATCGCCATGAACGAGCACTTCCGCACCGCACCGGCCGACCAGAACGTGGTGCTCCAGTACGTCGGCGTCTGCCACCTGATGGAAGAGCTGCAGGGTGCCAATATCCGGGTGTTGTCGGTGTGGTCCAAGGCGTTGGAGTCGGTCGGCTGGTGGTACGACCAGCTGTTGGCCGAGAGTCTGGGCAAAGCCGAACGCGGCGCGACGCCCATCACGGTCGTCAACACCCGCGATCTGCACTCCCGCGCCCAGCAGCATCAGGCAGGCCGCCGCGACAAGCTGTTTACGAACGTGATTGTCGACCAATGGCGGTGGGATGCCTTGCCGGTCGGCCGTAGCGACCTGGATCAGGACGGGCTGAACGACCTGGCGGAGAGAACTCTGCCGGAACTCATGTCGGCCGCTATCCAGGGGACGAACGAGGCCTACCGCACGGACGGTCGCCCGACGGCCGACCTCCACCTGCCGATGGCCAACGAGTTCTTCCTGGGCCAGTTGCTCCAGATGCTGATGCTGGCGACCGTGGTCGAAGGCCGCCTGATCGGGATCAACCCCTACGGGCAACCTGGCGTGGAAGGCTATAAGAAGAATATGAATCGGATCCTGGGCCGCAGTTGACCTGGCTGTAGGACGGATTGCTGATGGACGCAACCGGTCGTCCTCGGAAGGCCTTTATCATAAGGTGGCGCCAAACGCTAGCAGCAGGTGGTCAGGGTGGCTGGGGGCAGAGTGCAGCGATGCCCCAGAAACCGGTTACTGGGGCTAGGCTTAGGCTCAGCCGCCAGCCACCCGGCCCGTTTGCCAGCACCAACAGCCGTGCGCAACCTTATGATCAAGGCCTCCTCGGAATGTAGCTGAATTCGCCAGAATTCAGGTCCTCGCTGGGGTGTTCAGTTTGTCTGATTTTGCCTTGAATTGGTGTTTTCCCGAATGCCTGATTTTGTTCCATTCTGGTTTGCTTCGCGGAGTGATTACGAAATCAAGGATGACCGAGTGGCCCCTGGGGCATCCCTGATCGTGATCCACAGGTTTTCGCCCCAACGGGGCAGCCACAAATCAGCCCAGGGCAGAGCGGAGCGGCGTTAGCCGCGTAGCGCCGCCCTGGGTTAGGAGAGAGTGGAGCACACTAGCCCTGAAGGGGCGAAACAAGCCTTGACGTAGCGGACGAACGAGGCCTGCGGGATGAACCGATTTGTTTTGCCCTTTCAGGGCTACCGTGCTGCATCGAACCCGTACCCAGGGCGTCGCTCTGCGGCTGTCG
>JAPLNJ010000102.1 GCA_026692885.1 Planctomycetota bacterium
GCGGTGCTGGCCGATGCCAGCACACGGCTCCTGACGGATGTGATTGATCAGACGCTGTACAACAACCTGCGCGCGATCGCCGACGGAAACGCGATCAGTCTTAAGCCTTAGGGTGCGTCACGAACAGCAAGCGATCGCCGATTTCTCCATCCCCCAATGGTGCGTTCATTCTGGCTGCCGCGCGTCTCTGGTTTGCGACGGGGTCCAACAGTTGTACGGTTCACTCGTTCGGAAGCGGCGATAGAAACTGCTTCCCAAGAAACGGCGGGCCAGCGCTCGACGCTCGTTACAGACCTGAGTCTGACTTCTGGGCAGAATTCGCGGTAAGAGTACGCGAAGGCCAAAGGGCTGGCGGAGGCCGAAAAAGTCGCCAGACGCGGTCGTAGGGGCTTATGAGGCACTGCTGTGCACATCTTCATAGGGGCCGAAGGCCGGTATTTTACAAGCACGACGCGCAAGCGAGTGGGTCTGGATTTCACTTGCCAGTCCACCGCGGACCCACTCGCTTGCGCGTCGTGCTTGTATTTCCAGCCTTTGATGACTACCGACAAGCAGCGAACCGATTTTCCTGATCCGCCAGCCCGTTTGACGGGCTTATCCCCAGCAGACTCCCACTCGAAGCTTCGTCAGCAGGCGGAGGAAAAAGTCGCCGTCCTGGAGACTCAGGACACGATATCGCTCTCGTCCGAAGAAACTCGGTGTCTGCTCCACGATCTGCATGTGCATCAGGTCGAATTGGAGATGCAGAACGAGGAACTGCGCCGCATGCAGCTGGCCTTGGAAGCCTCTCGCGCCGTGTATTTCGACCTGTACGATCTGGCCCCCGTGGGCTACGTCACCTTAAGCGAAAATGGCTTGATCCTGCAAGCGAATCTCACCGCCGCGGCCCTGCTCGGAGTGTCCCGCGGTCAGTTGGTCAAGCAGTTGCTGTCCCACTTCATTGTCCGCGATGATGTGGCCACCTACGTCCGGCACCGAAAACAGCTCTTGGAGACCGGCGAACCGCAGGCGTGGGACCTGCAGATTGTAAACGAGGACGGAATACCATTCTGGGCACAGCTCCAGGCCACCGTGGCGCAGGACGGCAAGACCAACGAGCCGGTGTGTTACGTCGTCATCAGCGACATTACCGACCGCAAGCGGATGGAAGAGGCGTTGACGAGCGAGAATGAGTTTCGCGCCATCGCCGATTACGCGGCAGACTGGGAGGTCTGGTTCGGCACGGATGGGAAGATGCTCTGGACGAATCCCGCTGTGGAGCGCATTACCGGATATTCGTCGGCGGACGTCTTGGTGATGCCGGACTTCATCGCCACGATGGTTGCTGCGGAAGACCGCGACTTGGTCGCCGTGACCCTGCAGGACGCCCTGTGCGGCGGCACGGGCCATAACGTGGAATTTCGGTTGATCCGAAAGAACGGGTCGAAGATCTGGTTGGGCATGTCATGGCAGACGATTTTCGACGCGAAAGGCAATTCCGTTGGCACCCGTACCAGCGGCCGCGACGTCACCGAACGGAAGCAGGCGGAGGAGACGCTGCGGAGGAGCGAAACACAACTCCGGGCGATTCTCGAATCCACCGCCGACGGCATTCTGGCCGTGGATGATCAGGGACATGTGTTACAGATCAGCCGGCGATTCGCCGATCTCTGGCGAATCCCGCAGCCGCTCCTGGAACGCGGCGACGACCGGGAGCTGCTGGACTTCGTGCTGCATCAGCTGAGCGATCCGGACGCGTTTACGGAGAAGGTGCAGACACTCTACGATTCGGATGCGGAGGACATGGACACGATCACCTTCAAGGATGGTCGGGCTCTTGAACGGTATTCCACCCCGATGGTCATGGATGGTATCCGCATTGGCCGGGTATGGTCCTTCCGCGACATCTCCGATCGCAAACGGGCGGCGGCGGAGGCCAGCCGGATGGTGACGGTGGTGCGCGACTCCAACGACGCGATCACCATTCAGGACTTCGAGGGACAGATCACCGCCTGGAACCACGGCGCTGAGCTGATGTATGGCTACAGCGAGGCCGAAGCGCTGCAGATGAACATTGGGCGTCTCACGGCCCCCGGCAAGGTGGAAGAGCAGAATGACTTCACACGCCGGCTCTTGGCGGGCGAAGCGATCACCTCGCTGGAGACCCAGCGGGTGACTAAGGACGGCCGCATTCTCGATGTTTGGATGACCGTCACGAAACTGGTGGATGATGCCGGGAAACCGATTGGCATCGCCTCCACCGAACGCGACTTTTCCGATCGCAAACGGGCGGCGGAGGAAGTCCATAAGCTCAACGCGGAACTGGAGCAGCGCGTGCGCGACCGCACAGCACAACTCGAATCGGCCAACAAGGAACTGGAATCGTTCTCCTACTCCGTTTCGCATGACCTGCGGGCGCCGTTGCGACATGTTCAGGGTTACGTGGACATGCTCGCGCGCGAGGTCGGCGGTCAGCTTTCGGACAAGGGCCGGCGTTGCATGAAGACCATTGAGGACGCCAGCCGGGAGATGGGCGTGTTGATTGACGATCTGCTGACGTTCTCTCGCATGGGCCGCGCGGAGATGACCGAGACGATGGTCAATCTGGACGTGCTGGTGCAGGACACGCTGCGCGATTTGCAGGCGGCCACAAGCGCGCGGAACATGGTCTGGAAGATCCCGCCCTTGCCAGCCGTGCAGGCCGACCCCGCGATGCTCAAGCTGGTCTTGACCAACCTGTTCGGCAACGCGGTGAAGTTCACTGGCCCCCGCGACCCTGCGGAGATCGAGATGGGTATCGCGGGCACCGAGAACGGCCGCGTGATCCTCTTCGTGCGTGACAACGGCGTCGGATTCGACCCACAGTATACCCACCAGCTCTTCGGCGTCTTCCAACGTCTGCACCCGGCCGACGAATTTGAAGGCACGGGTATCGGCCTGGCCCACGTGCGGCGCATCATTGCCCGGCAGGGCGGGCGCACCTGGGCGGAGGGCAAGCTCAACGAGGGCGCGACGTTCTATTTCACGTTGAAGCCATCGTCATCAACAAACCCAACCAGCTGAAAGGAAAGACCACCATTAACATCCTGCTGCAACGCATCCTGCTGGTGGACGACAGTCCCCGCGACATCGCACAATCTGGCCAACGAGGTCGTCGTCCTCCGCGACGGCGCCGAGGCGCTCGACTACCTGTATCGGCGCGGCCAGTTCGCCGACCGGACCTGCGCCCAGCCCGCCGTCGTGCTGCTGGACCTGAAGATGCCCAAGGTAGGCGGCATCGAGGTGCTGCGGCAGATCAAGAGCGACCCACAGCTGAAAATGATCCCGGTGGTGGCGTTGACCTCCTCACGAGAAGAACGGGACTTGGTCACGAGCTACCAACTCGGCGTCAACGCGTACATTGTCAAACCGGTCCAGTTTCAGGAATTCGTCGAGGCGGTGAAGCAGGTGGGCGTTTTTTGGGCCGTGATTAACGAGCCGCCGCCGGGCAGCAAGGGTTCGTTGCGGGCTAAGACACCATGATGTCAGCGAGCAAATTGCGAGGAATGATCCGGTGCTGATGCGATACGGGCAGCGGTATCCCACAGGCCATGCTCGACGACATTTTCCAGCCCTTTGTCCAAGTGGATGGAAGTCACGCTCGCCCCTCAACCAGCACCCATGTTGCAGCCGGGTGCTGGTTGCGGAAGACATCCCCAGCACCCAAGTCTTTGTGCGTCAGTTGTTGCGCAGGTATCGTGTCAAGATCTCCTGCAGCGGCGCCATGGCAATCGGTTTGGACAGGTAGTCGTCGCAACCGGCTGCCAAGCAGCGTTCGCGATCGCCCTCCCGGGAGTGCGCGGTCACGGCCACAATCGGGCCTTGCCAGCCGCCCCGACGCAGCCACCGCGCTACGTCATAGCCGTCCATCACCAGCATCTGCATGTCCAATATAATCAAGTCATAGGAACGCCCTTCGGCTTGAGACTGTTCCACCATTTCGCAGGCATGGCGGCCATGGGCTGCGATGTCCGGCACCAAGCCCACACATCGCAACTGGTTACGCAATAACAACTGCGTCGTCGGCTCGTCTTCCGCGATCAGGACACGGCCACGCAAGGTCGCGAGAGCGGGACTTGCGACGGCTTTGGGGCTGGCGGCGGCGGGCACTTCCAGCTCAGCCACCTGCCCGGCAAGGCCGACCGGAACGGTTAGGACGAAGGTGCTGCCCTGCCCGGGATCACTGGTAACGGTGAGTTCCCCCTCCAATGCCTCTGCCAGCCGCAGACAATGGGCTAATCCCAAGCCGGTGCCGCCGTGGCGGCGCGTCCACGAACCATCACCCTGGACAAATAGTTGGAAAATCTGACCCAACTGGGAGGTTGGGATCCCGATGCCTGTGTCGGAGACAATGAATTGCAATCGGGCGGCGTCCCCGGCCTCGCTCCAAGCCTTGAGCGTCAGGGAAATCGTCCCGCGGTCCGTGAACTTCACCGCGTTGTCGAGCAAATTTTGCAGGACTTGCCGCAGGTGCAGCGGGTCCGTGTAGATGGTTTCCGGCAGGAGATTCTGCTCGCTCACCTGCAACTGCAGACCTTTCTTTTCGGCCCGAGCGCGCACGTCAAACAAGACGCCGGCGACGAGTTTCGACAAGGAGCAGGCGACCTTCTGCACCGTCAGGCAGTCGGATTCCAGGCGTGCGAGTCCCAACATATCGTCGATCAATTTCATCAGGGCTGCGCCGCTGATGCGAATCAGGTCGCAAAACGTGTCCCGATCCTCCGGCGACAGTTTCGGCATCGTCAGCAACTCGCTGAAGCCCAGGATGGCGGTCAAGGGCGTGCGGAGTTCGTGAGTCATGTTGTTCAAAAACTCGCTCTTCGCCCGGCCGGCGACCTCCGCCAGTTGCATGGCCTGCCTCAGGGTCTGCTCGGCTTGTACCCGCTCGGTCAGGTCAAAGAACGAGGCTATGAACCCCACCGCCACTCCCGCTGTATTCGTCAACACGCTCGCCGAGACTATGGCCACGAAGGAAGAGCCGTCGGCGCGACATAGTGACAGCTCGCCGGACCACCGGACGGTTTGCAGCGCCGAGGCCCACAAGGCCGCACCCCGTTCCTGGTCCGTCAGGAACTCCAGAAACGATCGGCCCAGCACCTCGCGGTCGCCGGCATAGCCCCACAAGTCAAGAAACGCCTGGTTGACGTAGGTCAACCGGCCCTGCATATCCGCGATGGCGATCGCGATCGGCGAGGTAGCTAGCGCGTGATTGCGAATGTGCAGGGCTTCCTCGGCTTCCCGGCGTTTGCGATGCTCCTCGGCTTCCGTCAAGGCCCGCGGCACAGCCAAGATCAAGCGTTCGAGGCGTTGCTTGAGCACAAAATCGGTGGCACCTTGGAGCACGCATTCCACCGCTTGCTCCTCACCCAGGGCGCCCGAAATCAGAATGAAAGGTACCGCAGGCTGATGCACGCGCGCCAACGCCAGAGCCGACATCCCGTCGTAGCCGGGCAGGCAGTAATCCGACAGGATCAGGTCGAATCGCACGGCGGTCAGCAGCGCAGCGTATTCCGCCTCGTTGCGAGCCACCCGCAGTTCGTACGCCACATTGATCTGCTGCAGCCTGTCGGCCACCAGCTCCGCGTCACGCGGGTCGTCCTCGAGATAAAGAATCCGGATCGAACTACTCATCGCACGGCTTCCGACAGGCTTGAAATTCGGCGACTCCCTCGCAGACGGGATGTCTCAGTAAACTATCCGAAGTGGCCACTGAGACCTAAGCTATTCGGGTACTAGCACCAAACGATTATCGAGGCCAATCGCGTAAAGAATGAGATTTTATGGTTCTGCGAATTGGATGCCACGGGCTTGCCCCGTGGCGGCTCCCGTTTCCAGCTACACCAAGCGCTCCCCCCGCGTAACCTCCCTACCGCGTTTCGCCCGCGGCGAAGCCGCCGCGAGCGAAACAGGGTAGGGAGGAGTGAAGGGTTGCGTGCGTGCCGTGTGTAGCAAGAAACGTCAGCATCCCTCGGGCAAGCCGAGGGCATTCGTCGATCGTCAAAGTGAATACCGACAACTGGAAGAACCGTTTGGTACTAGTGTCTAGCGAAACCGATGTCGCCTGTCAATCACCCTGCAGTCAAAGCCGGGGCGGTGCCGGCTGGTGTGGTGCAGGTGTTCCAACTCACCGGCAGAATCTCGGCGGAGACCTGGACCGGAAATGGATCAAGCGATTGCCGGAGATCACCTCGTTGCGTGCGATTCTCTTGCACGCTACTGCCAGCCGCGCTTACGGAACAGCACCGTGGCCAGGGTTACCCAGCCGCATGCTAGGAGCATGGCCGCGGCCAGACTCATCCATTGGAAGAAGCCGATCGTGCCTTCGAGCACGGCGTGCATGATGCGCGGGCAATAGTATTCCAGCGCAATGTACTGGATCGACGGGATGCCGAAGCGCTGCGTGATGAACAGCAGCAAGGCCACGGTCAGCATGTAGCAGAGCGTGCCCAGGCTGGCCAGGCGTTGCGTTCGGGCCAGGCTGGCAATGGTCATGCCGATGCCGAGATAGCCCACCGACGTGGCGACTAAGGTCAGCCAGAAGAAAGGGCGGACGAGCACGTGCGGATTGTAGATGCCGGCCAGGACTGCGGCGAGCGTCATGCCGAAAGCGGGATAGAACAAGAACTTGGCGGCGAGAATCTCCTGGCTGGATGCGGGCGACAGCATCTGGGCCAATAACACGCCCCGTTCGCGCTCCTCGCAAGTGAGTGTGGGCAGCATGTACACACAGAAGAAGCACAGGGCGAAGATCACCAGACCGGTAGCCACCAAGGAGCGCTCGTCGGCCCTGCCCTTGAGTTCTTCACGCACCACGCGGAGCTGCAGCGGATCCTCGGCGAAGGGAAGGGTCTCATCGCCGCGCGGCCCGAATAACAGCCGATATCGCGTCGACCCGTCGGCGCCCACTTTCACGCGATCAACCTTGATGACGGCGCCGCCCGAGGGCACGATGAGCTGATCGTCCGACGTGTCGATTACTACCGAAGTCTGTTTGTCCTGATAGTAGTCAATGGTCTCCTGCCAAAACCAGGTCACGTAGCGAGACATGCTCGTCGGGTTTTTTCCCGGCTGCCAGAACATGACTTGATAGCGCTGACGACCACGCTCGTCCAGTCCGTCGAGCCGCAGTTGCACGGCCGCTGTGCTCTGCTCGTAGACCAAGACACCGCGATCGTCGCTGGGCACGGTGTTCAAAGACCGAAAACGCACGTCCAGACTACTTTCGGGTTCATGGCGGCGCAAGTACTCGATCCACCCAGTGGCCTCGCCTTCGTAGTCGACGTAGAAACGCCGCACGCCGCCAACCAGCGGCCCAGCGGCCGAGTCGTCCTTGCCGAAGAGCGACAGGAGCAGTGTTGCGCAGATGAGCAGCACGGCGAGGAAGATGCCGCCCCGATCCGCGAGATGGCGGTGGGCTTCCTTCACGAGCAGGGTTTTCAGAATGTGCCAACGCATGGATCAGGTGAACTCGGTTCCCGTGAGTTTGAGGAAAGCCTCGTGGAAATTGAACTCACGCGTGCGCAGGCTCGCCACGGCACCGGCATTGATCTGTACCGCCAGGACCGCCCGCTCATCCTCCCGTTCCAGATCGTAGCTGGAACGCGTGCCGTCCGCCAGGATGGCATCGACCTTGCGGTCCGCGTGCTTCTGCCGCAGTTCGAGCGGCGTGCCGAGCGCGACCAGTTTGCCGCGGCACAGGATAGCCACGCGATCACAAATCTCCTCGACCTCCTGCATGTTGTGCGTGGTCAGCAGCACGGTGCAGCCCTTGCCGACCAGATCGCGCAAAATGCGGCGGACGATAACGGCCGAGTGAATATCGAGGTTGGCGGTCGGCTCGTCGAGATAAAGGACCTGCGGCTCGTGCAGCAGGGCCCGTGCCAGCAGCAATTTGCGGCGCATGCCCATCGAGTAAGCTCGCACCAGCACGTCGGCCGCGTCAAGAAGTTCGACCAGCTTGAGACAATCTTCAATGCGAGGATACGGCACGCGGTAGAGTCCGGCGAAGAACTCCAGGTTGCGGCGCCCCGTGAATTCCTCAAAGTGGTTCTCTCGGTCCGGCACGTAGCCGAACAGCGGCTTGATGTTCGTCCAGTCGCGAACGATGTCCCGGCCCAGCACACGCACCTCCCCCGCGCTGGGCAGGCGTTGGCCGATCATCACGCGCAGCGTACTGCTCTTACCGGCCCCGTTCGGACCGAGCAGCCCGAACAACTCTCCGCCACGCAGTTCAAGGTCCAGACCGTCTACCGCAGTAAATGTGCCGTAGCAGATTTTCAGGCCCTTGAGTTGGATAACCATGCTAGGTAGTGTCAAAGATTTTCAAGCGATTAGCAACCCGTGTCGCAAGATTTCTGATGACGCGCGGGTATTTCCTGCCGAGCCGGGCCAGCCCTCGGCTCGGCAGGAGCCGCGCCCTCCCGAATGATTCAGGGGACAAACCTGGCAAACATCTTCTTTGCCTCCTCTTTCGCTTTTCTTGGGGGCAGGAATATGATGTGGCAGGAAAACTCTGCATCGCCTCATTTGACAGGGAGATCGCCGATGTCTCGATCCACCAACCGTGCATCCGTTTTCGCTGCCGCGTGCCTATGGCTCGCGACGGGGGCCAGCCTTCTAACAGCCGCCGGGACGCTGGAGATCGGTAGCCCGGCGCCGGATTTCCGTCTGCCCGGGGTGGACGGCAAGACGTACAGCCTGGCCGACTTCCGGGACGCCCAGATCCTGGTCATCGTCTTCACGTGCAACCACTGCCCGACTGCCCAGGCTTATGAAGAGCGAATCAAGCGGTTGGCGGACGAGTACAGGGACAAGCAGGTCGCCTTGCTGGCCATCTCGCCGAACGATCCGGCGGCGGTCCGGCTGGACGAACTGGGGTACTCGGACGTCGGTGACACTCTGGAGGACATGCAGATTCGGGCGAAGGACCAAGCGTTCAATTTCCCTTATCTCTACGACGGCGAGGAGCAACAGGTCTCTCGCGCCTACGGACCCGTCGCGACGCCGCATGTCTTCGTGTTTGACCGCGCCCGGAAACTGCGTTTCGTAGGCCGCGTGGACAACTCGGAGAAGCCGGAACGTGTGACGGCTCACGACACCCACGACGCCATCGCAGCTCTATTGGCCGGCCAGCCGGTCCCGGTCGAAAGCACCAAGACGTTCGGCTGCTCGATCAAATGGTCCGACAAACGCGAGTCGGCAAACAAGTCGTTGAAGACGTCGGCCCAGGAGCCGGTGACGCTAAAGTTGATTGACGAGGCGGGCCTCAAGTCGCTGGTCAAGAACGACAGCCAGAAACTGCGTCTGCTGAACGTCTGGGCCACGTGGTGCGGCCCGTGCGTGGCGGAACTCCCGGAGTTTGTCACGATGCACCGCATGTACCGGCACCGCGACTTCGAGCTGGTCACAATCTCGGCCGATGCGCCGGAGGACCAGACCCGGGCGTTGGAAGTCCTCAAGCAGAAACAGGTATCCGCCACGAACTATCTGTTCGACGGGAACGACAAGTACAAGCTGATGGATGCCGTCGATCAGAAGTCCTCAGGACCCGTGCCGCACACGCTGCTGATTGCTCCCGGCGGGAAAGTGCTGTATCGCAAAGCGGGGGCTACCGACGCGATGGAGATCAAGAAAGCGATTGTCGGCTACTTGGGGCGGACGTACAAATAGGCGCGGCAAGCCCGACAGCGTGTTTGCATCCTGGCTGTGCCGTGCTGTGGGGCAAGGGAATGTTAGGGACAGGGGAATGTCGAAGCCCACTCGTCGGCGACATCTGCGGCGATGTCCGTCAGGGTGTCCTCCACTTCGAAAACCCAGCCGTCGGGCAACTCTTCGCAAACCGCCCCGTGCGGCAGGTCCGCCAGTCCGTGGCGGCCTGGCCAAGCAGAGCTGTCACGCGGCAGCCGCCACGGTAGCACCGCCGCAGATTCCAACCGCGAGTCCATCGCCGAAGGACTCTGACCGCCCACCAGCGGAGACGACCAGGCCGCGCCGTGCTCCGCAATCGCGATTCCGGCGTCGGATCCTGCCAGCGACAGCGTGGGCGCCGACACGACGTCTACAGGCAGGGCCCACGCGGCCGCTTCTCCTTCGCCGCCGAGCGCCGACCGCGTGTTCAGGGCGTAGATGATCACCAACACATCCAACGGTGTGACGAGATTGTCGCCGGTTACATCGAGGTAAATCAGTGGTACACCGACGGGTTGGTTCGTCGGCAGTTCGGAATTCGCGTTCGAGTAGAGCCGGTGGTTGATTTCGCTGATGCACAACAAGACATCCGACGGCGTTACCACGCCGTCACCGGAGACGTCGAACTGGTTCACGTGATTGCGCCAGGGCGGCTGGATGATGGGACTACCGTAGGGGGGGGCGGCGACGTTTTGGGGCGGCACGTGCGCCGCATCGCCGTACAAAAAGACCTGGTGGCCTGTCGCCTGGGCCTGGTTGATGAAGAAGTCCGCCCGGCCCGCCGCGACGGCGGTCAGGGGCACACGGAACAGCAGGAACGACCCCCGGCCGAGTTCGTCCACACGGGCCGTAGCACCGACTTCGTCCAGTAACCCGACGGTCCTCGTGCTGCCGGAGTGGCCATCTGGATACTGCGCGCCGAAGGCGATCTCCCCGGCCAGGGACACCAACGTGGCGTCGTAGAGCACGTCCAGGTAGGCTGCCAACACGCCCCGCGGCACGGGCCGCAGATCCTCGGTGTAGACTTCCAGGACGTACGACTGGCCGACGAGCAGCGTCGCTTGCTCCCGGCCGGCCGCGTCGGTCACGCGGAGCTGCAAGCGGGCGGCGGGCACGTTAACCGCGATGGATGCCGTCTCGCTCGCCGCGCTGAATGAAGACCTTCCGCCACCCACCGACGCATCGACACCCACCGTGCCGTCGGCCAAGCCGTCTGACTGATCCCAGGCGCGGAACGTCAGACCCGAATCGACCGTGCCGGAAAAGCCAGGCCTCGGAACGAACCGGATGCGGTCGAGCGGTCCCGCGCTCAAGAGCACCGCCGCCGTCGGGACCGACCTGCTGGCGAACGAGTTCCAGGTGCCGCCGCCGGTCGAATACTGCCAAAGCCCGTGGGCGTTGTCCACACCGATGACGGCGATCCCTTGCGGGTCGCCGGGATTCGGGTCGGTAATCGCCGTACCGACGATGTCCCCGATCAACGTGCCCGGGTTGTTCGCGTCCAGGACGTCGGCCAGGATCGGCAACAGCGTGGGGGTGCCGGTCGTGCGCAAGACCGGCGCGTCGTTCACCGCTGTGACCGTCACCGTCACCGTGCCCACCGCCGTGGCGGATGGATCGCCATCGTCGATGGTGTAGGTGAACGTGTCCACGCCGTAGAAGCCCGCTGCCGGCGTATAGATCACACTCCTATCGCTGATGATCGCCGTCCCATGCGACGGCATTCCAAGCCCGTTGGGCACCAACCGTAGCGTCTGGCCGCTCTCGTTGGCTGGTCCGGGCGAGTCGTTGCTGAGTAGCGTGGGCACTGCGATCGTCGCCGGCGTATCCTCATTAATCGTCACCGCATCGTTTCCCGCCGTCGGTGGGTCGTTCACCGGCCTAACTACGATCGTCGCCGCATCCCGCACTATCGAAATATCGTTGCCGCCGTTCGCGGTCCCCCCGTCATCTTGGACCGTCACGCCAAACGTCGAGGTGCCGTTGGCGTCCGCCGCGGGAGTGTACGTCAGCGTCCCATTCGCAGCCACCGCCGGAGCGACCGAGAACAGGCCCGGATTGCTCACGTTGACGACGGTGTATTGCCGCACGCTCTGCCCGGACTCGTTGGCCGGTCCGGGGCTGAACGTCGCCCAATTTGCCAGGGATTGCGGCCCCGCGTCCTCGGCGACCGCAGGCGGGTTGCCGGCCGTCAGCCTAGGCGCGTCGTTGACCGGCGTCACCGTCACGGTCACCGTGCCCACTGCCGTGGACGATGGATCGCCGTCGTCGATGGTGTAGGTGAACTGGTCCCTGCCGTAGAAGTCCGCCGCCGGCGTGTAGATTACGTTCGCGCCGCTGATGATCGCCGTCCCATGCGACGGCATTCCAAGCCCGTTGGGCACCAACCGTAGCGTCTGGCCGCTCTCGTTGGCTGGTCCGGGCGAGTCGTTGCTGAGCAGCGTGGGCACTGCGATCGCCGCCGGCGTATCCTCCGACGTCGTAATCATATCGTTCCCCGCCGTCGGCGCGCCGTTCACCGGTGTGACCGTGATCGCCGCCGTCTCGACCGCCGTGCTGAACGAGGACCTGCCTCCAGTCACCGTCGCATCGACACCCGCCGTACCGTCGGCCAAGCCGTCTGACTGATCCCAGGCGCGGAACGTCAAGCCCGGATCGACCGTGCCGGAAAAACCAGGCCGCGGAATGAACCGGATGCGATCGAGCGGTCCCGCGCTCAAGAGCACCGCCGACGTGACCGACCTGCTGGCGAACGAGTTCCAGGTGCTGCCGCCGGTCGAGTACTGCCAAAGCCCGTGGGCGTTGTCCACGCCGATGACAGCGATCCCTTGTGGATCGCCGGGATTCGGGTCGGTAATCGCTGTTCCGACGATGTCCCCGATCAAGGTGCCCGGGTTGTTCGCGTCCAGGACATCGGCCAGGATCGGCGACAGTGTGGGGGCACCGGTCGTCCGTAATAGCGGCGCTTGATTGTCCGGCCGTAGACGCTGATTGCCGAAATCTAGTTGCCCAATCACGCCGCCCGAGGCCAACTCCACACGATATTCGCCGTGGGAACCGGCCGGACTGGGGAAGGTCTGGACAAAACCGATCGGCACCACCTCGCGAATCCGGTACGCGCCGGGTGGCAGGCCGGTCAATTCGTAGTGCCCGCTTTGGTCGCCCACGATCCGAGGGTCTTCCTCCATAGTCAGGGCAGAAGGTTCCGTCCCCGCATCGTAGACGCCGTCGAGATTGAGATCGGCGTAGATCCTCACGCCCGCGAGTCCCGGCTCGCCCGGATCGCGCGGATCACCCGGATCCCGCAGACCGTTGCCATTTACGTCCTCGAACATCTGGCCGCTGATCGTGCCTGACGCAGTCGTGGCGATCAGCGCCACGTCGTTGCCCGTGCCAGCGACGTAGCTGATCGTGAACAGTTGGCCTCCCAACGTCACGGTGGCCCCTTCCGGCAGGCTGTCGAACGTGCCGTTAACCGGATCAACCCCGTCGTTGTCGATGATCATGAATTGCATCCCGATCGGCGACTCGAAGCCGGCCAACTTGCGGTTGTGGAGCACAGCGCTCCCCAGGAACACGCTGCCCGAGACGTTCAGTTGGTCGTACCCCGAACCCGCGGCCGCACCGTTGAGCTCGACGGAGAAGACGGACGTCCGTTGGAACGTGACGCTTTCCGTGTTGAGGATCCCGGGACCGAAGCCGGGCGCCAGGGTGGCGGCGTTGGCGACCTGGACCGTGCCGTGGATGGTTCCTGTGCCGCCCAGCGTCGCGCCGCTGTCCACGAAGATACTCGACGTCGTGGAACCGTTTACCAACAGTGTTCCGGCGATGAAGTTCGTCGGCCCGGTGTAGGTATTGTTGCCGGAGAGCGTCAACGTGCCGGTCCCTACCTTCACCACGGCGCCACTGCCCTCGATGATTCCGGGGAACTCCGTGGATGTGCCGTCGCCACCCACCGTCAGCGTGTTGTTGTTCAATTGGACGCTGCTGTCCGGTTCGCCGGCCAGCGAGCCGATGGTCAGGTTCCACAGCGGCACCACGTCCCCGGCGGCCACGACGACCGTCAGACTCCCGCCCGTACCGATCGTCACGCGGCCGCTGCCCAGCGCCGTGTCGCTGCCGGCGGTGAGTGGGCCGGAGATGAGCGTGCCGCCGGTGTAGTGATTGTCGCCGGTCAGGATTACGATGTCGGACCCGGTCAAGAACATGCGGCCTGTGCCGAGGATGAATCCGTCGAAGGTGGTCGGGCCGGAACTGTTGGCGGTCACGGTCAGCGTGTGGCTGGCGGTGTCGATCGAGCTGTGCACGACCAGCGAGCCGGAGGAAACGACGATCGCACTGTCACCGGCCAGCGTGATCGGCAGCGAAATCGTAACGATGCAATCGTGTACGTTGACATCGGTCCAGATGGCCGTGCCGTCCGACGGAGCAAGCGTCACGCGGTTGCCGCCGATGACGTAGCTGCCTGCCACGGTGATCGACTGAAATTCCGTGCCGTCGGGCAGGTCGTTCGTGACGGCCAGCGAGCGGGCAGTGGACGCCGGGAACAAGAGTCGCGCACCCGCCTGCGGAGCCACCCCACCCAGCCAATTGTCGGAGGTACTCCACAGGCCGTTCCGCCCGGCGCCGGTCCAGATCTGCGTCAGGGAGTCATTATCCAGGATCGTGCCGGTCCCCTGGTTGTCGCCGATCGTGGCGGGTTGGTTGAGCAGCACCGACACGTTGCTGGACTCCCCGTTCGCGACGGCCAGATCGGGCCGGCCATCCCCGTTCAGATCCCCCACCGTCACGCTGAACGGGAAAGCGCCGGTGGCGAAGTCCTGTGGGGCGGCAAAGCTGGCCGTGGCGGCGCCTGGGACGGTGGTGTTGAGCAACACTGAAACGGAGTTGGAATACGCGTTCGCGACGGCCAGATCGGGCCGGCCATCTCCGTTCAGATCGCCCACCGCTACGGAACGCGGGTTAGCCCCCGTGGCGAAGTTCTGTTGGGTGGCAAAGCTGGGCACAGCGGCGCCCGGGGCGGTGGTATTGAGCAGCACCGACACCGTGCTGGAATTCTCGTTCGCGACGACCAGATCAGGCCGGCCATCTCCGTTCAGATCGCCCACCGTCACGGAACGCGGGTTACCCCCCGTGGCGAAGTTCTGTTGGGCGGCAAAGCTGGGCACAGCGGCGCCCGGGGCGCTGGTATTGAGCAACACCGACACGTTGTCGGAAGCGATGCTCGCGACAGCCAAATCCGGCCGACCATCCCCGTTCAG
>JAPLNJ010000103.1 GCA_026692885.1 Planctomycetota bacterium
GCGGAATCGGACAGCGGCTCTCTTGACGAGGACGAAAGAAAGGAGATACAGCAACTGCGGCGACGGGCTGCAGAGTTGGTCCGTGACATGTTTCCGGAACGAGCGTGGCAGATGTTCTCGCGAGTGAAGATCGATGGGCACTCGCCGAAAGAAGTGGCCGAAGATCTCGGCGTTACGCCCGATGCGGTTCGGGAATCCAATTGGCGGTACCGTCGGCGAGTGCGGGAGGAGCTGGGCGATGTGGCAAGTGATTTGGAG
This sequence comes from Planctomycetota bacterium, assembly GCA_026692885.1. The sequence continues at coordinate 259 of JAPLNJ010000103.1, forward strand.
GCATAAGTCGCAGCGTTGAATGAGTTTACAGTGGCCAAATGGAAGCGAGGGGAAGAAACGTGTTACGCCACGCCGTTTACCATTTATTGGAATGCAGCCTTCCCCTCGGAACCCGGAGCCGAACATGCCTCGCCCTACAATCCAACGCGACCTGGCAGGTGGTAAATGCCCCAGTCGGGACGTTCTTTCTGATTTGGTGCTCGGCAAGCTGCCAATGGAATCCATCGACAGGCTCAGCGAGCACATCAAGTCGTGTTCGACTTGCCATGGCGTGATCGAGACGCTCGATGATCTTGAGGATTCGGTCGTGAGCGACTTGAAAGCGGCTCCAGCTCTTGAGCAGCCCAGCCCTGAACTGGAGCAGATGCTTCAAGATGCCAAGAGGATTGGCCAGGCTGTCTGCGGCAATCGGGCGGCTGAGGAATCAAGCCGGACACCGGATGACGACTTGGCCGGCAAGAAGCTCGGACAGTACGAGCTGCTGGAGCAGATCGGCCGCGGCGGCATGGGGACGGTGTATAAGGCCCTGCATCAGCGGCTGAAGCGACACGTGGCGGTCAAGCTGTTGCCGAATGACCGGCTGCGTGCCCCGCAAGCCGTGGCCCGGTTCGTGCGGGAAATGGAAGCGGTGGGCCGATTGGATCATCCGAATCTGGTGCGTGCCCACGATGCAGGTGAAGCGGACGGACTGCACTACTTGGCGATGGAGTACCTGGACGGCACGGATCTGTCGCGTGTAGTCCACAGGTACGGCCAGTTGGCGGTGGCCGACGCTTGCGAGGCTGTACGGCAATCGTCACGGTAGACCCGAACAGATATCGGGCGTTTGATTCAGACCTCCGGGGCTTGCTGAGCAAAATGGCGGTGCGGCAAGGATCGTACGCACTTGTCCCAACCGACCTAAGCACACTCAAGCACTTCGACACAAAGGGCAACTATCGTCCCAATCACGATCATTTTTCCCAGCCCGATGGGATTCCGCTGTATTCGTTTCTGGACCTGAAATCCGGCAGCGGATTGGGTGTGATGCACTTTGGCAAGCCGGACGACAATCCCGGCAAGACATTCGGAGTTGCCCTCTACGAACTCGACAAGAGCAGTGTTCGGAAGACGCATTGGACCGTATTTGAACTGAACCAGGAGCACCTCGATGTCTTCCAGTCACGGTGCGGGCGTTTCCAGACACTTCGCATGTTGGTGAAACTCCTGGACGCGACGGGCAATGTCCTGGACGAGCAGGATCTGGTGCCCGAGTTCTTAAAGAGCATGATTGTGCCGCTTCCGGGCACGACCAAGAGTCCGCCCGTGGCTCTCGAAGGTATTCGCAATGCCCCGGAAGACAACACTCAGTGGGTGTCGGTGACTCTCGATCTCGTGAATCCCGGCATGACTGAGGAAGATAACGCGAGCAGGAACATGCCAATGGCCGTTGCCGGCGACACGGCGTACCGGAACCGTATGTCGCTGCTGTTCCCCATCGCACCCCTGTTCAACTACAGCCTTTGGTGGAATGGTGCTCAGGCTTACTCGTCCGAAGCCCGTTTCGCTGTGACATTCAAGGGACTGGAAGTCGGAACCGTCGAGAAAGTGAAGAAGGTCGAATGCTCGGTATCGATTCTCGAAAAACATCGGAAGGATAGAAGGTGATGGGACCTCCGAAGTAGTGATCGGCCGGCTGCAATGGCAGCCGCCCTGGCGGGCGGTCAATCCTCCGCCCTGCCCTCTTCCCCGCGGTTTCCCATGTTGGTCTGAGCCGCAGTCTCCGGGAGGATCGTGCTGCCCGTCAAAAAATCTGGATTTGACGCCGCTTCCGGGTCCGCGACCGTGATTGGTCGCTCTGTCGAGCCGTAGGCGATGATGGTTGGCACTTGAACGATGAGGTTAAATCAGCGGTGATCCGTGAGCAGCCTGCACCATCGACGCCGGTGCGTGCAGGCTGACCATGGACCAAGCGGTCTGCGGCAGTAGCGGGCAATTCTCACGGCCAGTCGCTCCCGCTCTGCGGTGTCGGTGGAACAGACGGTGGCGGTTGCTTCAGCGAGCCACCGAGGCTGCCAACCGCACAACGATCTCCGGCGGCCCATCTTTCGCGAGTCGGACCTTGCGTTCCACTTTCCCATCAGGCACCTGGATCACGAGCCGGTACTTGCCCAGAAAGCCCCTGCAGGTGAACCGCCCCTCGTCATCCGTGGTGGCGGTCGCACTGGTCTTCCACTCTTCGTGAATCAGCCGCCGAAGCTGTTCATAGACCGGCTTCGGCGACATGTCGGCCCGCAGCATCCCGCCACCGGGCAGCCAAGAGCCTTGGTCGCACAGGTCCCACCAGGTAATTGCCCGCATCGCTGGATGGGCGAAACAGACGCGATAGAACTTCACCGCGTAGTCGGCTTGGGCCGCCTCATCCCAGACGCCGTCGCGGTGCGAGTCCGTGATTTTCTGGCCGGATGAGGCCGGCGTGAATTCCGTGATGTGCAGTCCCTTGCCAAGCGTGGCGTATTGATCGAGGATCTCCTGGACGCGATCGAGCGGGAACCGCATCGTCCGCGGTTCATGGGCCTGGATGCCGATCCCGTCGAATGGTACGTCGTTGTGTTTCGCCTTCGTCAGGAGCCGGAAGAATCCCGGGCCGCCGTCGGCGAGCACAAAGTAGTCGTTGACAATCAGGCAATCCCCGGGATTGGCTTCGCGAGCCCAGCGGTACGGCTCGTCGATCTTCGGCTCGGCCAAGTGGGACGGTTCGTTAACCACTTCCCAGAACTCGATCTTACCCCGGTAACGCTGCATGATCTCGGTCACCCGCTGCCGCTGTATCTCCGGCGACGGCTGGCCCTTGGACCACGTCGGAACGCCCGCCTGGTCGCCCCAGAGCAGCGGGTGGCCCTTCATGCGAATCCCGTGGTCCTGGCACCAGGCGATGACCTTGTCTGTGTAGTCGTAGTTCGGCTTGCCACGCTGTGGCTCGTACCATCGCCAGTAGAATCCGACCGTGGCGTAGTTGAACAGTTCCTCGAACCGCTGCTTGTACCCGGCGTCCTGGGCCTCGTTTTGGTAGCGGTCGAACATGTAGATGTTCGAGCCGAAAAGGAAGTCGTGGGAAGTCTGTTCGACGGAGACCTTCACGCCGGGCACCGGCTGGCCGGCAGCATCCAGGATGCGAATCTTCGCGTCGACCTTGCGGTGCTTGTCGATGGCTGCTTGGGTGGCGGCGACAACGTCTCGTTCACGTTGTTCCGCGGCTTCCGCGAGTTCCTGCTTGGCCACCAGGACGGGGTCCGCGACTCCGGGCGGCGAATTGATCGTCAAACGTTCCAAATACAGATTGCGGTCTTCCTTACCGATCAACGCGTCGTTAAGAAAGCCTGCGGCGATCTCGTGAGCACCCGCGGCCAGGTGTACGTCAAAGCGGTAGTCCGCACGTTCGGCACGGCCTACGGTCACGGTCTTGACCGCCTTACCATCGACCAAGAGAGCCATCTCCGGCCAGACGCCGCCTGCCGAACTGCCCCAAGCCCGGACGACGATGCCGTAGGTCCCGGCCGTCGCGAACCGCAACGGCTGCCCCACGCGGCCATCAGACCAGAGGTTCCAGCCGCCGCCCGCATGCGGGCCGCCTTCAGTGTGGATTGCCGCTTTTTCGGCATCGACAACCAACGCCGCAACGGCAGAGGGTGCGTGACAGAACACAGCAACGGTGAAGATCCACAGGGTGGCGGATTTACTCATCAGGGCGTTCCTTCGTAGCGGTTTGGGTTTTTGACGGACGATGCAACCAGCTGTTCTTGTGTTCGCTCTCATTGTGGGACAATCGTTGTGGCAGCCCCGCGATCGTCCATTTGCGGTTCCCCGGCGGGCCAACCTAATTGCCACAACAGCGTGCCCGACGTTTCCGGGGCAAGGTGAATGCCTCGCTCGCCTGGGTACAGCGTGAACTGACTCGAATCGAGCCCATTGTAGGCGATGGCTGGCTTTGGATCGCCTCGTCGAGCATCGCCAGGCTCCAACCACGAGGTCTGAGTCAGACTCAGCAGCATTCGCGATTGCGTGCTGTAGGGGCTGTGATGAAACTCGCAGTGCTGGACGCGGTTGCCCAGGAGGAGCGGGGCAGGCGTGGGCATGTCCGCTCGACGATCAGCCTCCAAGGCCACTCCGCGAGCATCCACGAAACGGCAGTTCCGGGCCTCGTTGTACCAGCAGGGGCCAAAGGGCAGCCGCTGCTTCGGATCGGCCACGTGAGCAGCATACCACCACACGGCTCCGGCTCGCTGGCTCACAAACCGTTCCACCGTGTTCTCCAGAGCCCCACCGTAGAAGTCGATTCCGCCGACCACATCGCGACAGTAATTGTTCACGAGCACATTCTGCATGAAGAACTGCCGCACAACGACCAGTGACTCACGGTCCGGGACGACGCTCCACGGCCGGTCAAGCACGACGCGATTCTCCGTGTTCCCCTGTACCCGCCGCCATTGTCCCAGCCCTCGGCCGTGAACCACCAGAGCCACACGACCCTTTACGGCGTCGAGCTTCCATCGCTGATCCTGCTGCTCCAGCCAGTCTGGGCCTGTCGCCGACGGCCTGCCGAACCAGTTCTCCAGCCCGACATCCGGCCCCTCGAACAGGAAGCTTTCGCCGGCCCCTTCCACCGTACCACCGTTGATGACTCCGTTGCGAGCGATGAAGTTCCGCTCGATGGGACCAAACCACGGGCCGCAGGTGAAGCCGCGGTTGGAGCCGTCGCAGACATTCCCTTCCACGATACAGTGGACACCGATCATCCAGCCCATGCCCGTCGTTCCGAATGGGCCTGAAATCGGGGTGTAGCGATTGTCGATCGTACGGCAACTGGAACCCGTGCCGATGTGGTCGATGCCTGACATGCCTCGCAGCCGGCACCCCTTCACTTCGCAGTTCTTGGCATAGCCCAGGATCGCCACACAGCCGGTACCGGGACGCCACTTATCGGTGATCCAAGGGGCATGCGTGTTGACCACCTCGCAATTACGTACCGCAACTGCTTCGATTGCCTCCTTGTCTCGGGCGGCGGCGATCGGCCAATACACCGGCTCTTCGGCCACCAAGCCCAGGTTCTCGACCGCGGAGTGCGAGACCAGGTAGAGCATGGGCGGTCCCTCCAGTCGCCGGAACGTGACGGCCCCCTTCCCCGCCTTCCCAGCCAGCGGCTCCGTGGGCAGGGATGTGGCAAAGGGCACCCGCTTCGTGTCGACGACCAGCCGGCAGTCCGTTGGCCGCAGGCCCCGCAGATCGACTCCCGGCGGCACACGCAGAGTGCGACTTAGCAAGTACTCACCGGGACGGAAGAAGACGGTTCCGCCTTGGGACGAGGCGGCGGCAACTGCACGCTCCAAAGCCGGTGAGTCGTCGCTTAGCCCACGAAGCACGTGCAGGCAGCCGCGTGTTCTGTTTGGCTGGGACTGCGTTCAGCTGCCCGCGAAAGGAGCGAATTATCGCGCCAAGGATTGTGCGGTTCCACGAACTCGGTGATGCGGACGTTCTGCAACTGGAGGACGTTTCTCTGCCTCAACCCGGCCTGGGTGAAGTACGGCTCAGGGTGGACGCCCTGGGCCTGAACCGGGCGGAGGTCATGTTCCGGCAAGGCCGTTACATTGAGCAGCCGGACCTGCCCTCCCTGCTGGGCTACGAAGCGTCCGGCGTCGTGGATGCCGTGGGAGAAGGGGTTTCCGAGATTCGCGTGGGCGAACGAGTCAGCACCATCCCCTCGTTCTCGATGCGTCAGTACGGAGTCTACGGGGAGACCGCAATCGTCCCGGCTTACGCCGTCGTTTGCTACCCGCCAAATCTGTCCCCGGTCGAGGGTGCCGCGATCTGGATGCAGTACCTCACACCGTACTTCGCCCTCCACGACCTTGGTCATCTCCAGGCCGGTCAGCATGTCCTGATCACGGCGGCCAGCAGTAGTGTCGGCATCGCCGCCATTCAGTTGGCCAAGGCGATAGGAGCCATTGCGATCGCCACGACACGTCGCGTTGACAATCAACGGGGGCCGGTCGATGCCGGAGCGGACCATGTCATCGTCACCGACCAGGAAGACGTTGCGGGGCGGGTGGCCGAGATCACGCGAAACAAAGGGGCGGAAGTGATCTTCGACGCGGTGGCGGGAGCGGCTTTCGAGAAACTGGGCGACGCTGCCGCCAGCGGCGGTTCGATCATCGTCTACGGGATGCTGAGCAGCGGCCCCACGGTCTTTCCGCTCATCCCGGCACTCGTCAAGAATCTGCATATTCACGGCTACACGCTGTTTAACTTCACGGGCAATCCGGTGCAGGGCCTGCCGGGGAATCCGGAAGCCAGGGCACGAGCCGTTCAGTACATCTACGACGCCCTCCAAACCGGGAGACTCAAGCCGCAGATCGACCGTGTGTTTCCCTCCCTCGACAGCATTCGGGATGCTCACCGCTACATGGAATCGGGGCAACAGAGCGGGAAAATCGTCGTCACGGTCCGGCAGCAGGCGTGACGGTACAGATTATGGTGAAGCTGCTAGCTCCCAGCCGTGGGTTTCCCTAACAAGGAATTCACGGAATTCTGCTGCGAGTGACCGAACGTGTCACTCCGCTGGCGATCTAAGATGGCAGCGAAGGACAAGTCACTCGTCTGCACGAAAGGACGGAGCCCATGCCGAAGTTCTACGTCGAATCTGGTCTCGCTCGATGCGTCATTGATGCGATCGACGCCGAGGACGCCGCGGTCAAAGCCTTTCAGTGGTCTTGCGACAGCCGCGACAGCGTGCTGGCCCCGGAGTCGCTCGGCGAAACCGCGGTGACCGAGGCCGATGGCTGGGAGTTGGGCGAGGAAATCCGCGTGAGTGAGCAGGGCTTTGGACGCTCTGATGGCCAGGTCTTCGACACGATGGACATCATCCCGGTCTGGCAGGGTTACGCTTTTCCGTGGTGCTGACGCGGTTGCCTACGTCGCGTTCCGACCGCAGCACTTCTTGAACTTTTTGCCGCTCCCGCAAGGACAGGGTTCGTTGCGGCCGACGCGACGCATTTCTCGACGAACGGTGGCGGATTCACCGGGCTCGGTCTTGGGCTCGATCTTTGAACTCAGCCGTGCGAACGGGTCAATTCCAGCGGCTTTGGCCGCTTGGTATCGCCTGCCAAGCTCATCCAACTCCGCCTGCATGCGTTGCCGCTCTTCTCGTTCCGCTCGCCAACGATCCGCCTCGGGCAACACCACGCCCAGGACGTGGGCGACCGGCAGCAAAGTCTCTTCGAGGACGTCCACAGTGCGGTCGTAGCCTTTAGCGATTTCGCGACAAACGGCTTCGATGCCGGCCTCGGAAAACAGTTCACACAAGCCGACGCACAGCATCGTGCGGATGCTCGGGTTCGGTTCAGACTCCAGGAGAGCCAGCAGTGCGTCTTCCGATTCCTGGTGCTTGATGTCGGCCAGAACGGCGGAAGAGTAGTTCTTGAACCCCCACGACTCGTTGGGGAACGCGGCTCGAACCAGTCGCACCGCCTCTGGATCGCCGATGCTTGCGAGGGAATCCGTCACGCATTCCAGCATGTAGTCCGTGTCGATCCGATACCGATCGACCAACAAGGGAATCGTGGCTGGAACTCGCTGCTCACCGGCCAGAGAGATGAGAAAGATCTCCAGCCACCGAAACTCGGCCTTCTCCGCCGCCAGCAAACGGCAGATCGTGGCCGCGTCGGGCACATCGTGCGGTGCTAAGGCGGTGATCAGATTGTCTGCGAAGTTGTGGTCGATCTCGTTGGCGTACTGCTTGTCTTCGGAACGCCGGGCGTAGCCGTACAGTTCCGCCCAGAGCTTTTCCGGGGACCACTGCGAGAATTCCAGCCGTTGCTTGATCTTGGCGACAGTCTCCCGCCCCAGATGGGCTGTGTCCAGAATCGCTGCTTCCTTGGCCAACAACACGTCCACGGGAGCGTTGGCGATAGCACGATTGAGGTGGAAAATGATACTGCGGTCGTCGGCCGCAGCCAGACAGTCCAAAACTTCATCGAGTGACTGGGGCGTCAGCTTGAATTGATTACAGCAGGCTACGCCATGCAGGCATTCCTCCGGCCCATATTGGCGGTATGCCCGCAGGACCAGCGGCACCAATTCAGAATCTTGCGACCAGCTTCCCTTGAAATACTCGACGGCGGCGTCCCGGACCGGGCGGTCCTCATGGACCAGGAACGGCTTGACCTCTGGGGCTGACAGCATCTTCCACTTCCTCCGTGGGCAGACGGGAACTCCGTGCCCCGACAGCACGGACTGCACCCTAGTCTATCCGGTTTTGCTCGGACAGCGACGGGGCTGTCGCGATCTTGGTTTCTGCGGCGGCGTAAACACCAGCGACTACTTCCGCACATCCATGCAGACCACGTCGCCGACGGCATTGCGGATGAAAATACGTCCGCCGGAGAAGACCGGAGCGGTCCAGTAACGCCCCTCAGCGGGCATCGGAAGCGTCCTCAGTGCCTTGAAGCCCTCGCTGTTGGTCTCCGCCAAGACCAGCTTTCCCTGATCGCCGAGGGCGACCAAGTGCCCGTCTACCAGAGTCAGCGTGCCCCGGCCCAGGCCCGACTCGGACCACTGCCGCTCGCCTGTCGGCCAGGCGATACAGACCAGCCGATTGCTGTCGAAGCCGTACACGAAGCCCCTCCACAGCACAGAGCTGCTCAGCTCATTCCGCATGTTCTTGTTTCGCCAGATTTCCTTCGGTGTGCCGCCGGCGATTTCGTAGAGGGCACAGCCAACGCCGTGCCCGGTGGAGACGAACAGTTTTCCATCGGAGACGAGCACGTCGGGGGCGTTCTGATCCCAGGTGGTCCGCCAGGGAATGGTCCAGAGCAGCTTGCCGGAGTCGGCCTCGACGGCTACCACGCCACGGGCGACGAGCATGGCCAAACCCTGCCGACCGCCCAAGGTGAACGGCACGGGCGTGGAGTAGCCTGGACGGCCGGGACCGTTATCCCAGATCAGCTTGCCGGTGCTCTTGTTCAGGGCCATGCCGGCCCAACCGACGCTCAGGACAAGCTTCTCACCCAGCACGAGCGGCGAGGCGGCGTAGCCCCAGTCTACCGCGTAGTCCCCGTCTTGCCGCGGTGCCGCATCGAGCTTCTTGGACCATACGACATCGCCGGTGGCAGCATCGAGGCAGAACACCTGCCCGGACTTGCTGAGTGTATAGACCCAATCGCCGTCTACGGCAGGTGTCGCACTGGGGCCGCCCTCGTAGGACAGCGGCGTCAAGGGACAAGGGTAGTCGTGCTTCCAGAGGGCTTTCCCCGTCTCGGCATCCAGGCAGAAGACGGTATCCACGTCCTTGGTGTTGCCCATCGTGTAGACCCGGCCTCCAGCCACGGCGAAGGAGGAGAACCCGTTGCCCACCGACGCCTTCCACGCAATCTTGGGTCCGGTGACTGGCCAGGATCGGTCCCAGTCGGCTTCCGCGGAAATTCCGTTGTGATGCGGCCCCCGCCAGCACGGCCAATCGTTGGAAGACTTGTCCTGGGCCGAAGCGTGCCTGTCGGACGCGACTACGACTCCCATGACGCAGGTTAGGCAGAAGAGGATTGCTCGTGCTTCGCACATCGTCGCGTACTTCCTTCTACTGGCGGTGGCGGGATTTCACTTCTACTTCTCTCGTGTTCCTCACGGTGTCGCCGGACTCGCGGCAAACATGACTTGTTCGATCAGCCCCGCGATCCTGGCTCTCGCCTGACGCAGGACTTGGGGTTCCTGAGTGAAGTGCGTCAAATCCTTAATCACGGCCTCATCCACCGCCAGGACATTCTCTGCCTCCGCGATCAGGGCCTGGTGCTTGGCCGCGTCGGCCTGCTTCAGCCGGGTCAGGGCATCTCGGAGCAGCCAGAAGTACTCGTAGTCCTCGCATCCGTCGCGGTAGTTCTCCAGCCTGATCGAGGAAAGCGGCTGGCGGTTGGGGCCCGGATAGAGCAACTGGCCGTCGCCGTTGTGGGCCTTGCCCGCGTCGTTTCGCCACGTCGCGGGATTCCATTTCACTTCCGGCCACCGCTGCTCGCCGACCAAGTTGTCCCG
>JAPLNJ010000104.1 GCA_026692885.1 Planctomycetota bacterium
TCGCCGTTGTCGACCCAGCGGCGGTCGATCGAGAGGATGCGCTGCGTCTTTAACAAGCGGTTCAATTCCACGTGATCGCGTCTCTCCGAGACGCGAAAGCCGGTCTCGGAGAGACCGGGCCACGTGCGGAAAGGTCAATATACTAAACAGTTGTACCCCCTTCTTTTGTGCGACTGTACACCTGCCTCGCTGCGACTTCCGCTCCGGCTCGAAGGGGTTCGACTCCCACTGCTGTGCACATCTTCAAACGGACCGGAGGCCGGTATTTTACAAGCACGACGCGCAAGCGAGTGAGTCTGTATTTCGCTTGCCGGTCCACCCCGGACTCACTCGCTTGCGCGTCGTGCTTGTATTTCCAGCCTTTGGCTGGCTGCAAAGATGTGCACAGCAGTGGGTTCGACTCCGCTCCGCTGCGTGCGAACCCCTTCGGCCTTCGCTCCAGGCTCCGCTCGCCCCTGCCTGCTGGGTTCAGCCTAGAAACCCGACCGGACTATGGCCACGCGGAACCCGTAGTCCTCGCCCCGCACGTGCGGGAGGACCCTGAAGCGAAGCGCCGACCGGCAGCTCCTGCCATCGCTGACCCAGCCGCCGCCACGCAGGACCCGGAACGTGGCCCTCGAAGACACCTCCGGGTCGGTCCCACCGGGCAACCTGGCCTGGTACCAATCCCGGCACCACTCCCACACGTTGCCATGCATATCCTGTAAGCCCCAAGCGTTGCCCGCATAGCTTCCCACTTTCGCCGTCCTTGTCAAGTACGGCCCCTTGTTCGCGCCGTTGTACGGGTTATTGCCCTCGAAATTTGCTTGGCTGCTGCTGAGCTTGTCGCCGAACGCAGTCGCCGTGACCGTGCCCGCCCGGCAGCCGTATTCCCACTGCGCTTCCGTCGGCAGCCGGTACTCCCACCCCGCAGGCAGCCGTCCGGCCTGCCGCTCCTGATCCGTCACCTTACGGCAAAACGCGTCGGCGTCGCTCCAAGAGATGTTTTCCACCGGAAGACGATCGGTGGCCATCCCTTGAACCTGCGAACTGTCGCTGCCCGACGCCGAAAAGCAGCTGGGGTTGCTGCCCATGATCGTCCGCCACTGGCCCTGCGTGACCTCGTACTTGCCCAACCAGAAGCCTTGCGACAGCGTCACGGGCACTGGGCCTTCACCGCTGCCTCGATTCCGCTCGCCCGTAGGACTGCCCATCGTGAATGACCCTGCGGGGCACCAACAAAGTTTCAGCTGCAAGCCGTTGTTGTCCCGCTCCTGCCCGGCGCGCGTGCCCGTGAAGGCGTCGGGCGAAGGAGTCGGCACCGGCCGCGGGGTGGCTGGGGACTGCACCGGTGGCGCACTTGGCGGCTGGGTGAGTCCCAAGGCGACCAGTTGGGCTGCGGAAACTCGTTGCGGCTCGGTGACGGCGAACACGTGGGGCGGCTGCAACGCTTGCAGAGCCTGGGCGTGGGACGCCGGCAGGCGCGCCAAGCGGGCGTCCCAGCGGCGCCGTAGCACGGCCTTGTCCCACTTGACTGGCGACTCGTCGGGCGAATGGTCGCGACCGAGGCACAGCAGTTCCAATGCCAGCATGTCGCGGCCAAAGCGGTCGGAGTAGGGCAAGACGGAATCGTCCCCCTGCTCGGCGCGCCGCGCCAAGTCGGGCGGACAATAGCCTTCCGTGCCGTAGGTGCCGCCTTCACCGAAGGTGACGCCCTGGACGGCGCGGGCCACAAAGGCGTCGAAGTCGATCAAGTACAGCGCCGGCTCGTCGCGTGGCGCATTCGGATTCACAATGATGTTCATGTGAGACAGGTCCCCGTGGATGATCTGTGCCCGCTCCAGCAGCGCTGCCGACACCAGCAGATCGCAGACGCAGCGCCAGCGAAAGTCATCGTCCAGCCGGACGTCCCCCTTCTGGATCCCTTGCTTCAGCTCCAGCCACGTCAGTCCGGGAACGGCGCGCGCCAAACACCCGGTGAAATCGAACCCGATGGCGTCTGGCCGCGAGTGCTGGCGGCTGTCGACCCACAGCGACGGGGCGGCCTGAAGTTGAGCCGCCCAGAGGTGCATTTGCTGCAGGATCAGCCACTGGGTCCGTTGGAAACGTTTTGGCGTGGGCAGCGTGAAGAACTTGAGATAGGCGGCGGCGCTGCCATTGCTGTCCAGCAACGGATAGGCGAATCCTTCCGACCCCTTGCGCCACGGCGGCTGACCCGGTTGCCCGTGGGTGTAGGGACAGAACCGATATTTCTGTCCCTGCACCTGCCAATCTTTGCCGGCCAACTCCTTGGCTTGGTCTGAGAAAAGGCCAGGATGGGATCGTCGGTCACCGCCATGACCGTGCCCCCCGAATCACGGCCAGCGTCAGATTGTCCTCGAAATCGCGAGGCTGGCGCGCGATCGCCTGGGCGATGTAGGCCTGGGCGTGGTTGACCTCGGCGGAGGAGACCCGGGCCTCCAGATCGTCGAGCAACGTCGACGCGTGCTTCCCAATCCCGCGTCCGATTCCATCGGTGTAAAACGCCGCCAAGAATCGCTCGGGCAGGCGGATTTCTTCCCACTGGTCGAACTGGCTTACCTGACGCTCGGCCGGACCCAAAGCAAAGACCTGTTGCTCGGCCAAGTCACACTCCGCGATCACCCGATCTCGCGGGCGCTGGTTCGAGGCTAAATCAGGATACTCGCGCCACACGAGGCCTGCGTCGCCAAGAATGGCCACGCGGAAATACTCCTTATCGAGCCAAGCCAAGGTCAGCGTGGTCTGGAGCAGGCTCCCCTTGCGGAGCATATATTTCCAGGTGGCCAAGTACTGTCCCGGGGGACAACTGCCCTGGGGATCAGCGGCCCACTCGTCCGCCAAGCGTCCGATGGCAGCCCCGGCAGCGTCGAACGCTTGCTGGGCTGTCTGCCTGGGCTCCGTCGCCGACAATTCGACCAGGGCCCGCAGGGCCGTCCATGACGCCAGCTCCGACGCCCACTCCGAACGGAACGACGAGCTCAGGCCGTCCGCCATGGCCAGAGCCCAGCGGATTCGAGTCCGGCAATCGTCGTCGTCGGGCCACCAAGCCAAGGCGTAGTCCTGGTTGGTCGTCTTGTCTTGGTCGAGCGGCCCGAAGTCCGTGTGCACCGCGCCGCTCCAAGGGCCAACGCGGAAACATCCGGAACCGACGAGCGGTTGGCCCCGTTCGGCCAGCCAGTCGCGATGGGAGCCCACCATCCGTTCCAGCGGCGCGCGGTCGAGCGCGGCCGGAGAGGGGATCGAATCGTCGGTCATGGCCTATGCCTGTACCTGTTGCTGGATGATCGCGGCGACATCTTTCGCCCGCGACGCACCGGAGCTGCCGATCGCGGCAATGAAGGCCGTCAGCGCAGCCACATTGCTGATGGGCACGTAGCATTCGGGCGAAGCAATGTTCCGCAAGGTTTGCTCGTCGGGCTGGTCGCCGCCGACGGAGACGCCCGCCGCGGCGATCACCACCGGTTCGCCATCCAGCGTCAGCCGCTTGATCTCGGCGGCCACCGGTTCCGGGCCTGCGCCCGCGTTGTGCTGGCCGTCCGAGAACACGAGCACCAGTGGCAACGGGTGCATGGCGCGTTCCGGGTGATCCTGCAAGGACGCCAGGTAGGGACGCAAACGATCCAAGGCCAGTTGCAGGGCTGCGGTGATATTCGTCTGGCCCCCGCGTCCGTCGATGGCGATGGCATCCGGGTCGATCTTGCGTACCGGCGTCAGATCGCATTGCGGGTCGATGGCGGCCTGCTGGTCGAAGCGGATCAGCAGGAGTTTGAAGTAGGACCGCTCCGGCCCGGGAGGTCCTTTCGACTGGCACTCCATAATCATCTCGCGGATGCCGTTCGTGGCCGCCTGGGCCTTCGCGCCCGCCAGCGAGGCACTGTCGTCGGCCAGAATGCAAACGACTTGGGGACGGGTCTGTCGGGCTTGCCTCACCACGGGGAACCTCCTGCCGTAGCGGCGCGCGCCCCATCGGTCACGAACACCCGCCACGAGCGATACGAATGCTGTCCGAGTCCACAACACGAGCGTGGAGTATAGCTTGCTCGCGCGCTGGTTGTCTATCAGCGATGTCAGGGAACGGACCCCGGCGTTCGACTGGCTCAACTACTACATTCCCTGGCACGCGTGAGAGACGCGGGGAAAGCCTCGGCGTTTGAGTGGGTTGAACTTTGAGCAGTAGCTCGGGTTGTGGGCCACTCGGATTTCCAGCGCGCAGTCGTGGGCGAGACTCTGAAGATTCTGTTGGAACAGGAAGCGTTGGATGACGTGTGATCAGGTTGGCCCTTCATCCGTGCTCTGGCTCTGCCATCCGTGCGGGGCAATTTTTTCCCGAGCTTCCAGAACTCGGCGAGCCGTTTCCCGGGTGTGCTCATGACGGTTTCTCTCGCTTCGCGGGCAGGGCGGTGCGGACGGCGTCGGCCAGTTGTCGGGCGGTCGGCAGTTTACCTTTCAGCTCGGCCGGCAGTTTGGCTTGGAGGTGATACTCGGCCACGCCGATGGGATTCTGTTTGGTGCGCAGGGCGTATTCCACCTCCACATCGTCCTTCTCGGCACAGAGGATTATGCCTATGGAGGGGTTATCCTCCGGCGCTCGTTCCTTGTCGTTCAGCAGGTTCAGGTAGAAATCCATCTTGCCGGCGAATTCCGGCTCGAACGGGCCGACCTTCAGGTCAAACGCCACGAGGGCCTTGAGAAAGCGATGGTAGAACAGCAGGTCAATGAAGTACTCTTTCCGCCCGATGGTCAGACGGTGCTGGCGACCGACGAAGCAGAACCCGTAGCCCAATTCCAGAATGAAATCGCGCAAGCGTTCGATCAGCCGACTCTCCAGTTCCCGCTCCTTCACTGCTCGGTGGATGCCCAGAAACTCCAGATTGTAGGAGCTCTTCAGCATTTCTTCGGTCTGCTCGGCGAGCTGCTCTGGCAAGGCGAGCGTGAAATTGTGGGACTTGCCCGCTTTGAGCGAGCGTTCGTAGGCCCCGGCCTTGACCTGGTTCAGGAGCACATTACGCGTCCAACCAAATTGGGCCGTGGCGCGGAGGTAATAGAGGCGGGCGGCGGGATCGGTGAGCTTGTTCAGGATGAGCAGGTTATGGCCCCAGGGAATTTCCGCTGTAAGCTGTTGCAGAAACTCGACGACTTCCCGCTCCGGCAATTTGGCTACAGACTGTGGCCAAATTTCGGCATCGTTGGCTTCTGCCCTCTCCGCCAATTCGGCGACAGGCTGTCGCCAAATTGCCAAATCTTTCGACCGTGCGCCCAATTTGGCTACAGCTTGCAGCCAAATTAAAGGATTAGAGTAGACGAGGTAGAACTGCTTCATACTGCGGAGGTTACGTGGCGAAAAGCCGGTCGTCGCCGGAAACGCGTCCTGCAAGTCGACCGAAATCCGGTCGATCACAGACTCCCCCCACCCCAGCGTCTTCTGCTTTTCGACAATCCCGCGCCCGATGTCCCAGTAGAGCAGGATCAGATCACGGTTGACCGCCCGTGCGGCGGTCAGGCGGGCGGCGGTGACGCGGGCTTTCAAGTCCTCAATGAATTGCCCGTATTCCGGCGCGGTCATCAGGGCGGTGTCGGCGTTCTTCCTCATTCTGCCAGCCCCTTCAGCAAGGTTTCCGCCTCCGCCTCCAGAACTCGGCCAGCAATTCTTTCGCGGGGGTCGGCGGCTGGTAGCGGTAGAAGTAAGTAGGTTTCGTGGCGTGCGAACCACGAGCATAGACCTTGCGCCGGGACGCGCCAACTAGGGGGCCAAGACTGCGAAGGACGGGAGACACGCACGTCAACCGCAAGTTGTACTGACCTTCCGGTAAACGACTTCGATCAGGCCACACTCGACCAGCCGGACGAACGCAGCCCAGCTGAAAGTCCCAAGAAGGGCGGTCGGACGGTTGCATCAGGATTGGAGAGGCATCAGAATTCCTTAGTCATGGAATCGCCACTCGAAGAATACGTTCGTCTGCTGTTGGATCTGCATCGCTGCATGGCCGCGGGAGCGAGCGAGTCGGATGAAGCCGAGTCCCTTCGGGACCAGATGGATGCCCCCTGGAATCAGCTAGGCCCCCGAGAACTTCGTTTGGTCCGCGGTCTGTCGGCCGACCTTTACCCGAAGACAAGAATTCCGTAGAGAGTTCTTCCATCAGCAGATTTCGTCGAGGATGTCTGAAGGATCCCGTGCGCCAGTCATTCCTGAACTGATTTCCTCTGGGCCGAGGTGGCGCAGAAACTAGGCAGACCCTTGGTTCCGACCGGGGCACGATGCACGGTTTCTTGGCAAACCACTCGGCAGCCGACAGTATCACGGATTTTCGATCAGCCTATAACATTTTGCGGCACTTGGACTTGTGCCGTTTGAGCTAGTGGCGTTCGTCCAGGCGGCACGAAATCTGCTAAGGTGGGGCTTCCAGGTCTTGCCCGTCGTGGGCTTGGTTTCACTTTTTCCTTCACCAGAGGCGGATTAGAACACATGAGCGGCAGTACAGCGAGAATGCAGGCGATTGCGGCGGT
Organism: Planctomycetota bacterium; assembly: GCA_026692885.1. The sequence goes on from JAPLNJ010000104.1 coordinate 6,505, forward strand.
TACGAACTACCAACCCATCTCGCCGCCGATGAACTTCGCCGAGACCCCAACGGACGAACTCTTCGGCTCCAATGTGTTTGGCATGAGCGAAATGGAGAAACGTCTGCCGAAGGCGGTCTACAAATCCTTGCGGCGGACGATCGAAAAGGGTGAGAAGCTGGACATCTCTGTGGCCGACGTGGTCGCCGGTGCGATGAAGGCCTGGGCGATCGAGAAGGGTGCCACTCACTATGCACACGTGTTCTTCCCCCTCACGGGCCTAACGGCTGAGAAGCACGACAGCTTTGTTTCTCCAGACGGCCACGGCGGTGCCCTCCTGGAATTTACGGGCAAGGCCCTGATCCAGGGCGAACCCGATGCCTCGAGCTTCCCCTCGGGCGGGATTCGGGCGACGTTCGAAGCCCGCGGTTACACCGCGTGGGACGTGACCAGTCCAGCCTATATTCTGGAGAATCCGAACGGCACGACGCTCTGCATTCCGACGGCCTTCGTGTCGTGGACGGGCGAAGCCTTGGACAAGAAGACGCCCGTGCTGCGTTCGATGCAGGCCCTGAATACCCAGGCTCAGCGCGTGCTCAAGCTGTTCGGCCATGCGGACGGGGCGCTGGTCTCGTCCACAGCCGGTCCCGAACAGGAGTACTTCCTGATCGACCGCAACTTCTATTTTGCCCGGCCGGATCTGTTGACTGCCGGCCGCACGCTGTTCGGCGCCAAGCCGCCGAAGGGTCAGGAGTTCGAAGATCACTATTTCGGCGCCATTCCGGAACGCGTGTTGGCGTTCATGCTGGAGGCCGAACGCGATCTTTTCAAGCTGGGCGTACCGGTCAAGACCCGGCACAACGAAGTGGCCCCGGCTCAGTACGAAATCGCTCCGGTGTTCGAGACCGCCAACTTGGCGACCGACCATCAGCAGCTGCTCATGATCACGCTCAAACGCGTGGCCGAGAAGTACGGCATGACCTGCCTGCTGCACGAAAAGCCGTTTGCCGGCATCAACGGATCGGGCAAGCACGTGAATTTCTCGCTGGGCAGTGCCAGCCAAGGCAACTTGCTGGATCCGGGCGACACACCGCATGCCAACATGCAGTTCCTGGTCTTCTGCGCGGCCGTCATTCGCGCCGTGCACAAGTACGCGGGCCTGTTGCGGGCCGTCGTGGCTCATGCCGGGAATGATCATCGCTTGGGGGCCAACGAAGCTCCACCGGCCATCATTTCGGTGTTTCTCGGCGAGCAGTTGACCGACGTCTTCGAGCAGATCAAGCAGGGCGGCGCCACGTCCTCCAAGGGGACGGGCACGCTGACGGTGGGCGTCGACGTGCTGCCGCCGTTGCCCAGAGATGCCGGCGACCGGAACCGGACCAGCCCCTTCGCCTTCACCGGCAACCGCTTCGAGTTCCGGGCGGTCGGTTCCAGCCAGTCGATTGCGGGGCCCTTGGTCGCCCTGAACACGATCGTGGCCGAATCGCTGGACTACGTCGCGACCGAGTTGGAACAGGCCACAGCTGGCGACACGGCGAAACTGGCCGCGGCCGTCCAGAAGTTGCTCAAGGACATCATCGATCAGCACGGCGACATCGTCTTCAATGGCGACAACTACTCGGAAGCCTGGCATCGCTAGGCGGCGCAGCGCGGTCTGCCGAACTACAAGACCACGCCCGAAGCCTTGCCGGTCCTCGGCTCGCCGGAGGTGATCGCTCTGTTCGAGAAATACGGCGTCCTCAGCAAGCGTGAGGTCGAGAGCCGCCTGGACATCTACCTCGAACAGTACGTCAAGACGGTCAAGGTCGAGAGCAAGCTGGCCGTGGAAATGGCCAAGACGATGATCTTCCCCGCGGCCATCCGCTACCAGAGCGAGCTGGCCTTGACCTGTGCCAATCTGAAGGCGATTGGCTACACGTTCGACACCGACACGCTGGACAAGGTGACGGCCATGGTCAAGGAACTGCAGGACAACACGGCATCGCTGGAGAAGGTGATGGCCCATCACGGTGGCGGTACGTTGCTGGAGGAAGCTCAATACTACTGCAGCGACGTGGTGCCCGCCGTGTTGGCAGTCCGCAAGGTGGCCGACGAGTTAGAGTGCACGGTGGCCGACGACCTGTGGCCGCTGCCGACCTACCAGGAGATGTTGTTCATCAAGTAGTTCGACTGTCTCACTTCGACCCCTGCCGCCTTGCGCGGCCGGTGAAGGAGTCTTGTGAGCGAGATCGCGA
>JAPLNJ010000105.1 GCA_026692885.1 Planctomycetota bacterium
TTCTGTCCGTTTCGCAGTGTGGCAGTTACCCCGCTTTCGCCCGAAATCTGGCGATTTCGGCTACTCTTCGTCGAAACTTGCAACTTCAAAGCCTCCGGCTTGCCCGGCCGAGCGGCAGTGGGAGATCAGTTACTGAGCCGTGCGAGATGCAGGGGGGATACCCCCACTGCTGTGAACCTCTTGCGGTTGTCCAATTCCTCGATTTTCCCGTTCCGACGCTCTGCGTCCTTGAGCAGACGACGCGGAGCGTCAAAACACTTGCGTTCCCACGCGGAGAGGCTGTGAAAAAATCGTAGGGTGGGCCAAGTACTCGCGGCCCACCGTCGCAAGGAAGGCCCTTTCCTTGGAATTGGTGGGCCGCGAGTACTTGGCCCACCCTACCGCGAATCGTGTTCGCACATTTTTTCACAGCCTCGGAGCGTGGGAACGAGAGAAAACTTTCGCGCGCGGCAGGGGGGACCCCCCCCTGCACCCCCCCGGCTCCGTGCGGGCTTGCACGGGCGGGTCACCGCTCGGCTACCGCCTCGACTGGTGACCCGCCCGTGCCGCCCGCCCGTCGCCATGCTCAAGAAAACGGACGAATATCCTCCTTGACACTGACGGCAAGAGCGAGCCGGAAGCCGAGGTCGTAGAAGCGATCGCCCGGACCCCGGCAGAGGCGGCACGCACAGCGGCAGCTGCGGGCGCGGCTAACCCAGCTGCCGCCGCGGTAGACGCGGCTCGTGCCTGGATCGTCCGCGCGGCCGGAGTCGAATGCGTCGCCGCACCACTCCCAGACGTTGCCGGCCATGTCCTGTGCGCCGCAGACCGCAGCGGAACGGGGGAAGATGCCGACCGGCGTTGTCACACCCAGTCCGGCTTCATTCGTGTTGCAGATGCCCTGACGCCAGTCGTCACCCCAGGGATAGGCCCAACCCTGGGGACCCCGCGCGGCGGCTTCCCACTCGCGCTCCGTCGGCAGCCGGCAACCCGCCCAACGACAAAAGGCATCCGCCTCCCACCACGACACCCGAACCACCGGCTGCGTCCGGCCGTTCCACCTCGCATCCCGCCATGCTGCAGGTTCGCGAACGTTGTTCTCCTCGCGCCAGCGCCAGCCAGCGGCCTGCCACAGCGACTGGTCGCCGTAGCCGCCCGCAGCCACAAACCGGGCGAACCGGCCGTTGGTAACGGGGTACTTCGACAGCCGGAACGGCTGTTCGAAACAAAACGCATCGGGCAAACAGGCATTTCTCCACCTGAGTTCCTTCGCCAATTTCTGATCGCCCACGTGATACGTCCCGGCATCCACCTGCACCCAGGCGGCCGAATCGTGCAAGTCGTCCACGACCCGCGGGTCGCCGACGCGGCCCAGCATCCGGGCCAACTCGTTTCGCGATTTCACCTCGACATCCTGCTCAATGGCGGCCAGACAAATCGTGCGAAACGGGGCCAGCAGTTCCTCCTGCAAGTTCAGTTTTTTGTCCAGCAAGATCGCCAATGCGTCGACCGCGGCCAGCGCCAGGCCGAGCGATTTGGCGACGTGCTGCACGTCGATCGCGGACAGCGTCTTTTCCAGCAGCGCCCGGCCTGCCTGCCACCCCGGATGCGCCACGCGGCGGCCGAACAAGAAAGCCAAGGTGGGCCGCCAACCGGTTAATGCGGACCAGCAGTGGAACGCGTTCCACAACTGGTCTTCACTTTCCCGACACAGCAACATCAACCGCTCGGCCGTCAGGAATTCCTGGAACGACCAGTGCGAAAAGGCCGCGTGCTGCGGTTGGCTCCGCGACAGCAGCCCGCTGTACGAGAGTAAGTCCTCGCGCACGTTCACCACGCTGCGGATCCCCGACTCGGTCTCGGGATTCTGTTCGATAAAGTCACCCAGGATGGTGTCCAATTCGGTCTCGTGGACCTCCCGCGCCGGCGACTGCCGACCCGGTTCGACCGGCTGCCCGGAATGCATGCCCAGCGCGATCGCCGCCAACCGGCTACGAACCTTGGCGATCACGCCGACGTCCCGCGCGTACCGGCTGTGCAAGACGGTGTTCACGATGCGGTCGTACAAGTCGTGCTGGTCCTGCGGTAGTTCCTTGCCTTCGCCGTAGATGATGCAGATCGCCGTCAGCAGCAGCGGATTGGCCAGCAGCTTGGCCATATCGCCGGACAACTGCCGCACCTGGTCCAGCATCGCCGTAGCGACCTGCCGACCTTCCGACGAGGTTTTGGGCAAGGCCACAAACCAGCGGGCCGCTAGCAGGTCTTGCAGCGATTCGGGCAGCGGCTCCAGCGGGGCCTCGGCCAAACCGGCACGCTCCAGCAGCCGGACCTGATCGGGTTCCAGTCCGTAGGGCCGGCTGGTCACGAGCAGTCGATTCTTGAGTCGCAGCCAATCCGCGGCCGCGCTGGCCACGCCGGTCAGCAGCGCTTCGCGTGGCGACCAGGCCGCCGCGTCGTCCCCTTCGGCCAGGGGCATTTCGTCCACGCCATCCAGGATCAGCAGCAGCGAGCCGGCGGCCAGGTGCGGCGCGACGTCGCTCCAGCACAGCCCGCCCGGCCGCGTCTTGTCCAGCCAACGCTGCAAGGCCGTTTGCAGCTGGTCGGCCGCCAGCGAGCGCTGCGGCGGCAGGTAATCGCGAAGCTCGCGCAGCCGGACCAGCACCGGCAATCGCCCCCGCAGTGTGTCGGGCAATTGCTCTTGAAAGTCGTCGTCGCTGGCAACCTCGAAAGCCGGCATCTGACCGGTCGCCGTCAGCCACGCCACCCAGCGGCAGAAGGTGCTCTTGCCCGTGCCCGGATCGCCCGACACGTACAGCGAACGCTGGCCCAGCAGGTGGAGCAGCAGTTGCGGCTTCGTCGGTTCTGCCGTTTCGTCTTGCGGGGCGGATTTCATGCCTTTGCCGCGTTGGCGTTTCCCGGTGGTCAGGCCCGTCGGCAGCGCGTCGCCCAGCGCTTCGTCAGCGAAGTGGCGACCGGTCAGCGGTGGCACGTACACCTGTTTCAGGCAGACGGACTGGCCCCGGACGGGCGCCATGCCGAAGGGCGTGATATCGGCGCACTGGTCCGTCAGCCACTGGATGTAGGCCGGCGGGATCACCGGCGGACCGGCGGGCAGACTGGGCAGATCGGTCGGCGCGGCATGCATCCGCCGAGCCATCTCAGCGATCCGCTCGACCAGCGGCTCACCGTGGCCGGCGTACTCGATCACCTGGATCTTGTGCTTGTCCCACAGCAATCGGGCCCGGTCGTCACCCGTCTTGAGCAGCGCGTAGCTGGGCCGCAGGTTGCCGCCGAAGATCTCCAGCACCGTGGCCAGGGCATCCATGACGTATTCGTCCTGCAAGCCGAAGCCGACAAACAGCAGGGGATGGTTGCCAATCAGTGTCCGCAATTGCAGCCGCGCGGCGGCGTAGGGATGTTTATCGTCCGTCGCCTGGCGGTACAGCCGTTCGTATTGCCGCGGCGCCAGGATCAGGCTGTCGGGATCGTCGATGTGCCCGTGCAAGTGCCAAACCAAGGGCTGATCCGGCTCGGATCGAGAGAACAATTCGGCCAGGTTCGCGTGTTGAGCATTGGTCACCGGTCGAGCCGCCGGGTTGGACCACTGGAGCACGCAGTCGTAATTAGTGGTCACGACCAGCTTCGGCCGCAGCGACCACAACGCCGTCGGCAGCGCCAGATTCGCGTCCGCCGTTTGCTTCGCGGTGAACGTGTTTTGCATGGTGTCGCGGAAACGTTCCAGGCCGAGTTCGTCGAGCGCCTCGTCGGCAGCTTTGTTGAGCTGGCCTTTCTTGACGTACCGCCGCACGATCTCGGCAGCGTCTTCCTTGGCATCCACGTGCAGCCGGTCCGCCAGTCTGCCCAGCAGCCGGCCCCAGGTCGGAAACAACCCCGGCAGCACCGCCAGACTGACGCCCGAGCCGACCAGCGGCACGACGCGACCCTGGGCCAGTTGTTGAATCAAAGAGTCTGGAATCTTCATGGCGAATCTTTCACCCTAATCTTTCACCCTAATCTTTCACCCTACGTAACGTTGTTGGGCCAATCGCGGGTGGTCGTAGCGGCCAACGCAACGACATGCAGGGGTGCCCGCGGATGCAAGTGGAACGACCGCTAGTAACCTACCGAGTCGGCTCGCGTGATCGCCACGACGGCCAGTGGTGAGAACGTCACTCAGACGGGCCTGCGTTCCCGGCGCGATTCGCGTGCCGCGAGTCCAAAGTTTCTTGATACTCACAACGACAAGCTCGTGAGAGTTCAGGGGTTTGGCGAAAACACCTGAATTCTCACGAATTCAGCCACGCCAATTTGCAACGCCGCTGCGAACGTGAAACCGCGGAGACGGCATTTCGCGGGATCGCCCACGAAGGCGCGCGCCCCGTATGCGCAGCGAAAACGGGCGAAATCGCGGACGGCCACCTTGGCTACGGCCGCGATAGAGTCTAAGGTTGTGTGAGGCGCGCACGGTGCGAGCCGTTGGCAGGTCCCGTCCGGCAGACGGGACTTCGGGACTTACGGGATTGCGGCCGTGGCCACGATAGGTAACTCACGATGACCCAGAATCAACCGCTGCTTCCCATGGTGTCCATTGCCGGACCGCCGGTGGTAGCCGTACCCGCTGTGTTGCCTGACATTGCCAAGGACTCGGTCGCTCACGTCGGTGGGTGCCTGGATCGCGTCGGCATGTCGGGCATCGAAGTGGCCATTTTGCTCCGCACCGCGGATGGGAGCCTCGTGTTGACGCCTGCCCGGGCGACCGCGCAAGTCAGCTTGGACGACCCGGACGCCAAAGGCATCCACATGTCACGGTTGTTTCTGGCTTTGCAGCGGAGTCTGGAGGAGCAGGAACTCAGCCTGCCGTTGGTCAACCGCCTGCTGCAGACGTTTGTGGAGTCCCACACCGATTTGAGTCGTTCCAGCTATCTGGAGTTTCGTTTCGAGTATTTGGCCAAGCGGTGCTCGCTCTTGAGCGACCATAGGTCGTGGCGGAGTTACCCGGTGCGTATTGAGGGCGAATCGCTGGACGGCAAGATCCAGCACCGCCTGCGAGTGAGCATCGCGTACTCCAGCACGTGCCCTTGCTCGGCAGCCTTGGCACGACAGTTGTTGCAGCAGCAATTCATGGAAGATTTCTGCGACTTCCGCTGGTTGAGTGTCTCGCAGGTCATGAAGTGGCTGGGCAGCCAGGGCACCTTGGCCACACCGCACAGCCAACGCAGCCATGCCGAGGTGACGGTGGTGCTGAGCGAGGATTGCCGCGAATATCCGCTGACGGAGTTGATTGATTGCGTCGAATCGGCGGTGGCTACGCCGGTGCAGGCGGCAGTCAAACGCACCGACGAACAGGAATTTGCGCGGCTGAACGGCGAGAATCTGATGTTCTGCGAGGATTCCGCCCGCCGGGTCCGTGCGGCCCTGCAGAAAATGCCGGGGATCGTCGACTATCGAGTCCAGGCCAGTCACCTGGAGAGTCTGCATCCTCACGATGCCGTGGCCGTCGTGACCAAAGGCATACCCGGGGGCCTGCAACCGTGAGTACCATGACACTCGAAGAAGCCCAACAACGCGTCGATCAGTGGATCAAGCAAGTCGGCGTGCGGTACTTCTCCGAACTGACCAACTTGGCCCAGTTGGTGGAAGAGGTCGGCGAGGTGGCACGCATCTTGTCGCGAACGTACGGCGACCAGAGCTTCAAACGCTCGGACGAGCGGGTCGATCTGGCGGATGAATTGGCGGACGTACTCTTCGTGCTGATCTGCATCGCCAATCAGACGGGCGTCGATTTGACGGAGGCCTTCGCACGCAACCTGGAGAAGAAGACCCGCCGTGATCGGCAGCGGCATCAGGACAATCCCAAACTGCACGGAGCAACCGGTCCATGAGTCTGACGATCATGCGCAAGATCCGTTTCTGCGCCGGCCATCGGCTGTATCAGCACGGCGGCAAGTGCGAGTTCTTTCACGGGCACAATTATATCGCCGAGTTCTATGTCACGGCCGCGGATACCGACTCGGTTGGCCGGGTGATTGACTTTGCCGACCTGAAGAACCGTTTCAAGGGTTGGATCGACGAACACTGGGACCACGGTTTCGTGCTGAGCGAACAGGACCAGAACGGCATTGCCGCGGCCCAGTTGGTCCAGCCGAGCAAGTACCACGTGCTGCCGTACAACCCGACGGCCGAGAATTTGGCTAAGTACTTGTTGGAACAGGTGTGTCCCCAGCTGCTCGAGGGCACCAGCGTGCGAGCCACCAAGGTCGTGATCTGGGAAACGGACGAGGCGTGCGCGGCGGCGGGGTGCGACCCGTAGTGTGCCAAGGTCGCGCAGTATCTCGGTGGGCCTTCGCAAGCCGTCCCCGCTGTATTTCACAGTGCGACGACGCAACCACGTTTGGCATAGCGACCGCCGCCCACCTGGAACACGGCTTGCTCGACCCACCCTACCAAACCGACGAATACTCTGCGGCTAACGTCCGTACCGCGTTGCCAGCACCAGAGCCACTAGCAGCAGCGGCAGGTAGACCAAAGTCGCCCGCAGCAGCCAGCGCGCGGAACGCTCGGTCCTGTGGCGGCAGAATCGCGTGGCGAAAACGAGTTGTCCCGCTCCCAGGACCAGCGCCGCGATCAGGTAGCCGACCGCCGCCTCGCCGTGCATCACGAGCAGAGGTACTGCGCTGACCGGCAGCAACGCCACGGCTGCGACGACGGCCTGCAGGCCGGCGCGGCGGCCTGTCGGATCTACGACGGTCAGCATCTGCATCCCGGCGTGTTCGTATTGGTGACGGTAGATCCAGGCGATGGCCATGAAATGCGGAAATTGCCACAGGAACTCGATCAGAAACAACGCTGCCCCGCGTGGATCTTCCAGCAGGTTCCAGGTCCCACCGACGGCCGACCAGCCCATCCACACCGGCATCGCCCCGACCACGGCCCCGATCGCCGTGTTCAGCGTCGTGCGAGGTTTGAGGGGGGTATACACGCCCACGTACAGGCCCCAGGTCATGGCGCCCCAGAAGGCCGTCAGTCCGTTGACCGTCCACGCCAGATAGCTGAGTCCGCCAAACGCCGTGAGCACGGTGAAGCACAACGCGTGGACGAAGCCCATCCGACCAGCCGGCAAGGGGCGGTCAGCCGTGCGAGCCATCAGACGATCGCGCCGCCGTTCCAGCAACTGGTTGCAAGCGCTGGCGCTGGCCGCGACGAAGAAGGTCCCTAGCATGGTACGGGCGAGCAACTGCAGATCCAGCGATTCCCGGCGCGCCACGTAACTCGAAACGACGACGACTGCCACGACCATGATCGCGATTCTGGGCCGCGTCAGTTGTATGTAGTCCGCCGCATACGCCAGCCAGGACCTGCTGCGGGGAGCGACAGCCGAGTTCGGCGGAGTCATGCGATCACACCTCGCCCGGACACACTCCTGTCTGCGTCCGCGACTACCGCCGCACGCAAGACGCGACGGGAACGCAGCAGCACGAGGACGGCCAAGCCCAACAGCAACGAACCGGTCGCCTGATGCGCGGTGGCCGTGGACGACTGCAGCCAGCCCTTCGCTTCGATGGTGGTGTACTGCACGGCCATGCCGAGATCCAACGCCCAAGTCGGCCACCAGTAGTTCACGACCCAGGTGGCGCAGCCCAAAATCAATTGACAGACAAGTAGCAAGTCTAGACCGATCACCGGCCACCGCAAGGCCGGTGAGGTCACGCGGCGACGGCCGACCTGCCAGGTGAGCCACACGATATGGGCCGTCACGACGGTCGCCAAGGCCAAATGGAGGTAAACGGTCGCGCGGAAAACGGTCAGCGAGGCGCCCACCGGGATGTGCCGCAACACGGCTCCCAGCACCAATTGGACGTACGTGGCCAGAAGGTTGCTCAGCGCCAGCCGATCGAACCAGACCGTCGAAGACCCCGTCAGGTCCCGCGGCAAGGTCCGCCACCACGGCGAGGTGAACCCACACAGGGCCACGCAAAGGCCGAAGAAGGCCGGCCCCAGGCAGCCGTGTAGCATTGCCAACAGGCGGGCATTCAGCAGGACCCGCGCTCCTCCCAGGCACCCCTGCGCGATGACGGCAACCAATGCCACGACGGCCAGATACCGCAGCCAACGTCGCTGATCCCCGCGGTAGCTCGCCCAGACGACGGCGATGGTCAGCAGGCCGGCCAACGCGCCGAGTAAACGATGGCCGTGTTCGATGAACAGGTCCCACGGACCGGCCAGCCAGGTCTGCCACGGATAGAGAAATAGGTTGTAGCCGTACGTGCCGGGCCAGTCCGGCACCGCCATGCCCGCGTCGTAAGTCGTCACCAAACCGCCAACCCAAATCAACGGGAACGTGGTGCAGGCCAACAGCACCGCGAGACGGTGCGGCCAGCGGCTGTCGGGTGGGGCCGGTCGAGAATTCATGATTGACGTTGCTGGAAAAAGACCGAGGCCAGCAGTCCTGCACGCGGGCCCGCATACCAACTGGTCAGGATGACTGCGGTGAAGAAGAGCAGTGTCGGCGGCTGCTCCCACAGGGGCTGCACCCCCATCGTAACCGCCAACGCCGCCGCCACCGTCCCGACGGCAAAACCGTAACGTGCCAAGTGGCCGGTACGGAAGATCGCAGAGAACTCGGCCGCGTCCAGGGCGCCGGCCGGATCGATGATCCAATCTTTGATTTCTCGTAATCGACGATGCACGCCGCGCGTCTCCCGCGAATGCCACTACGTCTCACACACGTTCGCTACGAATAGTGTCGGACACGAGGGCCAGATCGGCTAGTCTGCACGAGTGGGGACGCAGGCCACCCATGACACAACACGCCTCGCGAGTCACGCGTGCTCGATCACCGAAAAAATCGTAAAGGACCGCCCGCCAACACGCAACGGCGTCGACACAACTCTCCACTCGCGTACCTCCGTAGAGTGGGCTGATACACGCTGCAGGTCGCAGTCGCGGGCCGTCCGGGCGTGTGAGCGATTGCTCTCCCAGATACTTTCCGCCACGCCGCAACGGGAACAATCTTCGGACGTACCGCAGCCGTCGGTTCCGTCTGCGGCGTGTATGCAGTTCAGCAACTCGCCCGGACGCTGGCCCAACGCCAAATCCAGCTCGTGGCCCAGCCTATCCTGCCAGCAGCGGTTGAGCAACACGGCTTGTCCTTTCTCGTTCAGCACCAAGGTCGGAATCTGTAGGGCGTCGAGGAGCTCCTGGAGTTGGGGCACGCTCTCCAAGAGCCGTACCGAATCGCTGAGTTCCGCGTCGTCATCACGTCCCAGCCAGGCGAAGTAAGCATCGGTACGTTGTTCACTCCAGTGGAGCCTCGAGCCTTTCACGGAAGAAGCACGACTGCGTTTGGTGGTGAGCATGTAAAAGTCCTTCCTAAAGAAGCCTGTGGGTCAGCCAATGAGCCAAATCATGGACGAGATCCTGGTTGGGCCGCGAAGCAAGTGGGGCAAGTCAGCAACGGGCCTCACACACGGGATCCGCCAGCCATTCCTTTCGCGGTTGTTCGCGAGCGGACCGCGTCCAGGTATCTAGCCAAGATGCAAGCCAAGATGCAAGTGGAATGCCAAACACGTGCCGCGGCCTAAACATGACGCCGAAAACACTGCGGGACCAGCCGCGGAAGCGAGTCCCTAGCCGGTACCAAAAGTGCTGTCTGTAACACCCTTTTGGATGAATCTGGAGCGCCCCCAAGAGCACCGCCGCCACCATCTGAAGGCAAAGCCCAAGATCTCGCCGAGGCGGGCGAAAAGAATCTTCGGAGAACAGGTTCCTGGCGTCCATCGGTGGACATCTCTGTCAGCCCAACGACAGCGCAGGGGCGTCGGATGGACCGCGGCAGGCACGGGTTTGGCCGCGCACCTTGCTTCACTGGACGGGTTGTCGCTCCTCCCGCAGTTGCTAGAATCATCACCGCCTCGAGGCACCGTGTTTGCTGTGTGGATTCCCGCGGTGAAAGTGCAGAGTGATGGCCAAAATCCTGGTAGTTGACGACGAGCGGCATGTACGCGGTGCGTTTGAGGACGTGTTGTCGACGAAGGGGCACGAGGTTCTGGTCCATGACAACGCGGCCGCGGCCCTGCGGTGCCTGGAAGCGGCAGTGGTGGATCTCGTGATTCTGGACGTCTGCCTGCCCGGCATGAACGGCCTGGATGCTTTGGCCCGCATCAAACAGCTGCAGCCGCACTTGCCGGTGATTGTGATGACCGGGCAGGGCACCACGGAGACGGCGATTGAGGCCACCAAGCGCGGCGCGGCCGCAGTCCCGCCATGCAGCAGGTCTACAAGGCCCTCGGCCGCGTGGCGCCAACAGACGCCACGGTGCTGATTCGCGGGGAATCGGGCACGGGCAAGGAACTGGTCGCCCGCGCAATCTACCAGCACAGCCGTCGCGACCGGCAGCCGTTCTTGGTGGTCAACTGCGCGGCAATCCCGGAAGCACTGCTGGAAAGTGAACTGTTCGGCTACGAGCCGGGGGCCTTCACGGGGGCCGCCACGCGGCGGCTCGGCAAATTCGAACAGACCGACGGAGGCACGATTTTCCTGGACGAGATCGGCGACATCCCCTTGGCTGTACAGGTCAAAATCCTGCGGCTGTTGCAGGAACTGACGTTCCAACGGCTTGGCGGTAACGAGACGATCCGGGTCGATGTCCGTGTGGTGTGCGCCACGAATCGCGACTTGGAGCAGAGCATCAAGCAGCGTCTGTTTCGCGAAGACCTGTATCACCGCCTGAACGTGGTGACCATTACCTTGCCTCCGCTGCGGGAGCGGCGGGAAGACATCCCGAGCCTGGTCGACTACTTCCTGATCCGCCACGCCCAAGAGCTGGGCATCGCGAAGCCGCCGCTTGCCGAGGACGCCTTGAAATTGCTGCTGAAGTATTCCTGGCCTGGCAACGTCCGCGAGTTGGAGCACCTGATCCAGCGGCTGCTGATCTTCACCCGCGGCTACACGATTCAGGCGACTGACCTGCCGCCGCTGCTGTCTGGCGGCGCGGCCGGAGGCGGCGCGGCCGGAGGACCCGCCGAGCAGCGTTGGCTGGAATTGATCCGGGAGTATCTGAGCATCTCGGGCGGGGCGCGCGCCTACGAACAGCTGTTGGAATTGGTCGAGCGGCTGTTGCTGGCCGAAGCCCTTCAACGTTCCAAGGGCAACCAGACCCACGCTTCCAAGCTGTTGGGGCTGCCACGTCCGACGCTGCATGCCAAGTTGCAGCGATTCGGACTGCGCGATCCGGGCCCTGAGCCCAAGACCAGTGAAACACCCGAGGCCCCAGGACCGCGAAAGGGCTGACTTTCGCATTCGATGTGTGGGGCACGCTGTGGGCCACGCAAAACCGGGCGGAAACGACTGACCCATGTCTGCGGGCGGAACAGAAGTGGAACAAACTCTGGCCTGCCTCGCGACACTGTTTTGCGAGGCCCAGGCACGCGGTCTCGTCGCAGTCCATTTTCTGACAGAAATGTCTACCGCCGGACGGAAGGCAGCCGGTTGCCGTCTCCGCACGCGACTCCCCGATTGCTCTACGTCTCGGCCCGGCAGGCACTTGCGGCACTTTCGGTCGTTCTGGCCGTTGTTGGCATGGCCCTTGCAATGCTTGGCGTGGCATACGAGCTGCAAACTGAGACGTGACGCGGTATCAGATGCCGACCAAACCCATCGCATCGGTGAGAGGTATGACAAAGATACTGTTGGCGGACGACAGCCGCAACATCCGCGAATACTGCCGCCAGGTTTTGGAAGACGACGGCTATTGCGTGGTGGAGGCCAGAGACGGACTGGAGGCAGTACGCGTCTTTCGGGCGGAAACGCCCGATTTGGCGATCCTCGACCTGCGTATGCCGTGGCTGAATGGCCTGGATGTGTTGGAATGCATCAAGGCCATCCGCCCGGAGTTTCCGGTGGTCATTTTCACGGCGAATGATGAAGATTGCATCGGGGACGGCCGGAGCGCCCTGGCCACCGCCTGCATTGAGAAGAGCGAGGACTTGACCGAGTTGAAACGGGCTGTGGTGCGGGGGTTGCACTCCGCATCCGGCGGATGCGACGGATCGGCATTGAGGCTGGGGCTGGGCCGCGCAACATTGTATCCCAGAGAGTCCTTGCAATGGTGAGATCTGGTCCGGCTTTTGTTCCAGCTTGGCATGTCGGGTCCCCAT
>JAPLNJ010000106.1 GCA_026692885.1 Planctomycetota bacterium
GTCGTGCCGCCAGAGGAATCGGCCGTCGAGCGAGTAGGCTTCCAGCTTGTAAGTGTCCGTGCTCTTCTTCCAGTAGCCGGGTGCCTGATACGGGTCCGTGTTGAAGTCCGGCTGCTGGATGACCAATTCGTAACGGCCGTCGCCGTCCAGGTCGCCGACTGCCACCTTGTGCGTGCGGTAGTCGCCCTGGAGTCGAATCGCGAGGCACGACTCGCCGGGCGGCGTGGAGGGCGGCGAGACCGCGGGACTGGGAGGGCCTTCGCCGGCGGCCGTCACGGCGCGAACGAAGTAGCGCGGCTCGCCCTGCGGCGGCTCCGCATCAACCAAATTGGTGGTCTCGCCCACAGGCTCGGTCGTCAATCGTCGGGCTGCGCCTTTCGAGTCGGCCTGGCGATAGACGTGAAACGCCACGTCGGCCGGATCCGACTCCAGCAGCCGCCAGCCGAGATACAGTGAACCGTCGGTTTGCCGCATGGCCACCAGGCCCCGGTCGAGTTTCTCACCCAACTGTGCCAGGGCGACGGTGCTAAACAGCAGCACTGCGGCGGCGGACAACCAGACGTAACGCATGAGCATCTCCTCGTTCACAAATAGCGTGTAAGCCTCCAACGGTCATGGAATCTAACGACGCGGAAGGACGCCGTCAACGATTCGGTGTGGGAAGACGTTTACCGGCGTCTGCAAAAGCCACTGGCCGTAAGCGGCTGTAAAGAAACAAATTCGTAGAGCGGAATTCATTCCGCCCGAGCGGACTGAAGTCCGCTCTACGACGAAACTGCGGAGTTGTTTCTTTACAGGGTCTTGCCGTCGCGGACGATGGTCAGTAGATCCTCGGCGAGCAATTGGGGCAGCGCGGCCAAGACCGTCACGCCCGCCAACACGACCGTGAACTTCTCTCGCGGATTCAGCATGGTTAACTCCTGGCTAAGGACTGGCGACGCCATCGCTGGCGACCCGGTGCAAGCGGCTTGCATCCAGCAGCAGGTAATCTCGCGCCGGCACCGTTCTGCCGGATGGCAACGTGTGAGGCTGCTCGCCGTAGTTGACCACCACGCGCTGGCCGTTGCTGTAGCTCGTTTCAAACACCTGGTCGGCAAGCTGCTGATGGCCCTCGATGAACTCCGTCTGCAGGTGTTTCAGCCTCCGCACGTCGTCGTACACTCGCCGCAACCCGGTCACGATCCGTTTCAGGCTGTCCGCATCGTCGTAGCGGTAGTCGCTCTTGCCGAGCCAGTTCTTCGACGCATCGAGCAGGAAGTGTCCATAGAAATACGTCAAGGGCACCGCGCCGTATTCGATGCTGCGCAGGTAGGCGTCTTCGCCCGGTTGGCAGTTCACGGTGTCGGTCGACAGACTGTAGAGTAGCACGCCGTGGTAAACCGTCTCGTAAAGCGGCACCCGGGTGTCCACGTAGGGACGCTTCGCCAAGGGTAGCCACTTGTCGCAGTCCACGTACAACAGCCGGTCCAGCGCCGGTGCCGTGAAATCCAGCGAGCCCTCCGACTGCACGCCGCCAAAAGTCTTCTGCGCCAGTGCCAGGATGCGCGTGGCGGCTTCCGCATCCTGCCGGCGCGTTTGGGGATGTTGCGGATCGTAGCAGGGGCGCGGACCGATGATTGAGATCACGTCGGAATAGTGCAGCCCTCGAAAACCCAGCTCGCGAGTCTGCGGCAGGTTGCGTTTCGCAAACAGCTCATGCGCCCGATCCAGGCAGATGTTATAACTCTGGCCGCCACCCCACGCGCCGCCCTTGTACGGTTGGCCGTCATGCTCCTTGCGGAGATACGCCTCGTTCCAGTCTTCAGAAATGCGATAGGCATCGTAGTAGCCATCGTGCGCGACGATCTGGTAGCCGAGCGACTGGCCGTGCCGAATCGTTTCCCGCAACTGCGCCTAGCCGCCCAGCGCCGGCTCGACCGGTAGAATCTGCGGATAGCGGCCGTCATGGCCGCCGCGGTTCCAGCCAACCAGGCAGAACTCGGCGTGCGCGATGCCTTGCCGGTGAAACTCGTCGAAAATGTCTCGCACGCGAGCGAAGTCGCAAAACACCCGCACCGGCGGCTCCGTCTCCGGCGTTTGCTCCTTGATCTCGTAAGGCACCGGCTTCACGCCGAGCCGGATCCGAACCTCCAGCGCGCCCGCCGAATACGCCAATTCCGGGGACGAGGCCGCCCGCTCGCGCAACGGACGAAGGCCGCGCCGCGCGAAATTGTACTGCCGGTATCGCTTGCCCACGCCCAGCCAGTTGGCTTCGCTTTCGGCCAGGAAACAGTATTCCACCGTCAACGCTTCCGGCAGACGCGGCTCGTCGCGGAACGACCGCAGTGTGAATGCCGGGTCGATCGCATATTGATGCTGCGGCCCCCAGTTGAGGCTGACGCCAAACCGCGCGTCGAACTGGCCGCTGGTGATGATGCCCGCCACGGCGCTGTTGCCGCGCACCATGCCGAACAACGGCATCGGGCATTGGCAGGAACTCTGGTAGACCGACGCCCAATGCAGGCCCGGCTGCCGGTCACGAAAATGACAGAGCGCGCCCGACTGCTGGGCGATCACCAGGTATCCCGCGTCGCCTTCGCCTGCCGCGCCGAACCGAGGCAGCAACCGCAGCGTCTGCAGCCGTGCTGGCCCGCTTTCCACCACGTCCCCGGCAGGCACGCCAACGGTCAACGCATCGCCTGTCGCGGAAAAAAACAGCGTGATAGAGAAGCCGAGCGTCTCCTGGCGGCACACCAGTCGGCATCCGTGTTCAGCTGGCTGACGTTCCGTCTGCCAGCCACTAGCCGTGTTCACGGGCTGCGAACGTTCGGCGCCGGCCGCGTCCCAATAGCCGACTTCGGCGAGTGTTTCGCCTCGCCAGACCGTCTCGCCTTTCGCCCGCTGGACATGCAACCCTCCCGTGTCCGTGGACACGTCCCATTCCAGACGCGTCTCGGTCTCCGCCCAAGCCGATCCCGACGCCCCCAAGCCAAATGCAACCGCTAGCGCAATCCACTTCATTCGTGCAGCCCTGTGTGCGATGTAATGCAGTGTCATGACACGTCTACTCGGTTCGACGTTACTCCGCTCCGATCAGCACGACGCGGTCGACGAAGATTGCGTCCAGCTCGGGCTTGTGTCCGTGGGCAAACCAGAAGTAGGCACCGGGGACGAAGTCGATAACGCCCAAATCGAGCCAGCGGAATTTCTTGTCGAACGAGCCCTCTGCGGTCTTGAAATCCTGCGGGGAGAGGACCATGGTCTTGAGCGATTTCTTGCCCTGTGCGTCGTAGACTCCCCAAGAGCCGAGCTGGCCTGCCTGGACGGTTCCTGTGCAGCGCAGCGAGGCGACAACGCGGTACTTCCCGCGGACCGGCGGGGCGTAGCTGGTATTCCAGTCAACCTTCGTTCCCATGCGGACGCTCTTGCCGTTCCAGCCTTCCGCGTCGTCGATAATCGTCGCGGCGTCGTTGTAGTTGATGTCCCGCGAGAATCAAGTTTCCGCCGTCCAGCTTGATCTCGCTAAACCAGGGCCAAGGACTCCGCATGAACGCCTCCGCCTCCCTCACCTGCTGCCTACGGGTTGTTCTCGCGTTTGGAACCACTCCGGACCGATCACCCGGCCGAGCAGGAAGAACTTGCGGTCCGGATACCAGAGTACCGCCTGGCCGCCCCGGAGCGTGAAGCTCGCATACAAGGCCAGGTCAAATCGCCCGCGCGTCTTCGGCGGCCCCAGCCCCACTCCGTCATGGTCCATGAAGAAGCGCGGCTCGTCGAACCAGACCGGCTGCTTGGCCTCCGCCTGATAACGCCCGGGCACCAGGTAAACCGGTCGGCGATGGTAACTGGTGTCGGTCGGTCCGTAGCCCTGGTAGTGCCCATCGTGGTTGTGGATGAACAAGGCGTAACGCCCGCTCCCGGCGGCATTGCCCCCCAGGTCGTAGATGGGGCAAGGCGACAGTGGGTGCAACAGCGGCTCGCCGTCGTCGCGACGCAACAGCCGTTGGGCCGGGCTCCACGTCAGGCCGTCGTCGTTACTCAGGGTCCAGAACGGACTCCCGGCCGAGGTCCGCATCACACAGAACAGCCGCCCGTCGGGCAGCTTCACGATGGCCGGCTCCTGACAGACGCTCACCTCGGGGTGGCCCGGAAACGGCACGGTGATCGCCCGCTCGTTGGCCGCCAGCCAAGTGACTTCGATGTCCCGGACTTCGGGGTGCCGATCGATATTCTCAAACCGCATGAACTCGACCACGCTGTCGTGCGAAATCCACGAGCTTGTCGGATTCTTCTTCACCGCCAAACTCGTCCAGCGCGTCACGCCGGCCAGGTAGCGGCCATCCTTCGTCAACCGCAGCGGCTTCTGCCAGCAGATCCAATTGCCCGGGAAGCTCCGGTCCGAGTTATCGCGGATATTGCGCGGCTGCGTCACGGTCTGCGGCGCCGACCAGGTCTGGCCATGATCATCGCTGTAGATGCCGTCCAAACGTCCGGTAGCGTGCGGGAACGTGTCGAATTTGCCCACGTGCTGGCTGTACAGCACGTAGATTCGCCCTGTGCGGCTCACCAGAGGAAAGGCCCAGCTCGCCATCAACCCCTTGCCCGCCTTCGCTGGCCCGGCGATGATTCGCGGCCGGCTCCAGGTGCGTCCTTCGTCCCGGCTCTGGACGAACACGATGTGCTGATCGGGCAGGCTCTCGGCGGTGCTTTGGGTCCAAATGGCCAGCAGCGAACCAGCGGGGCCGTCGAAGACCAGGAAGTGCTCGTTACCCGTGTCGCTCACCCGATCGTCGGTCACTTCGGGCACGAAGACTACGTAGTCGGGGCGCGTGACCTGCAATTGGGTCTTGATCCGCTCCTGCAACGCGGCGGGAGATTGGATCACGGTCAGGTCGGGTTCTTCCCGTAAGTGGCCGGCGAGTTGATAGCTCGCCAGATTCCGGGAGTCGATGGCCGGCTGCTGTGCACCCGCCTCCGGCGTCTTGCCGCTGATTTCCGCCTTGGACGTCTCACCGGCTGCGATGGTCTCCGTCACGCGGCTGCCGCAAGTCAACACCAGCCCCGCCAGGGCCAGCCGGATCTTCTTGGACGTGAGGTGCATGGTTGGTCCCTTCTTTCTTGGGGCGCAAGACCCGGCCGAAAAGCAGCTCCCTCGCCCCGGTACTTACTGCCCGGCGATAATCAGGTCGAGACGCTGATTGAACTCCGGGTAGGAAATGCCGCCGTCCTCGATCGTCAGCCAGCCCTTGTATCCGACATCCTCGAAGGCCTGACGGACCGCCGGCCAGTTGACGCTCCCGTCGCGGGGATGGACGAAGCGGCCGCCGTGGTTGTCGGGGTTCAACTTGAAATCCTTGATGTGGACTTGGGCCAGCAGGGGACCGAATTCGCGAATCCAGACTTCGGGCGGCGTGAGGTACTTGACGTGGTTGCCGACGTCGAAGTAGGCCTTCACCCAGGGACTCTGGAATGAGGCCACCAGCCACCTGAAAATCGAGGGCTTGACGCAGAAGTTGTTCCACACGTTCTCCAGGGCGATGACCACCTTGGTCTCCTCCGCCACCGGAATCAGTTTCTGGACGTAATCGCGGGCCGCATCCATCGAGCGGTTGTGGGCCTGGATGTAGGGTCGGAATTTTTCATTGTCGCCTTGGACGACGCGTGTCAGGTGGCCCTTGGTCTCGTCGAACTCGATCTCGTATTCCCACGGTTCGGGCAGGGGCACGCCGCTGACGCCACCGGGCACGTGCAACACACCGGCGGCTCCGTAGGCCGCGGCCAGACGCAGGCCCTGGGGGCTGCCGCCCCCCAACACCGACTGGATCCGGAGGCCGATCTTCTCGGCTTGCCGGCGGGTCGCCGTCGCCTCCTCCAGCGTCGCCTTGCCCGCCCGGACCTCGACGCCCTCAAAACCAGCGTCCTTGAGCGCCTGGAAGGTGTCTGGCTTTGGCTCGCCGATGTACAGGGCCTTGTGCAGGGTGGTCTTGAAAGGCGCGGCGTCGAGCCGGCTGGCCGCCAGCAGGCCCCATCCAACGGCCGCTGATCCCATCACGAAGTCGCGTCGACGGATGTCTCTCATCGTCAGGTCCTCCCCTTGGTCTTAGGTTGGTCTCCGCACTGTGCTCACGAGCCTACCCGTCGGGGACGGACCGGACAAGTCCCCGCCGGCCCCTGCAAAATCCGCACGGCGCCCGGGACACCAGACTCCTTGACGGCCAGCGCGTCCGGGATTATCAGTAGGGACAGCGTGAAGCTCCGCAGGGGCCTTACCGCGCACCGCAATACGGCTGCCACCAGACGTTCGTAGCGCCCGCTGGAACCGGTCTCGATCGCCTGCGGGCGGCACCACCAACAGGGCGGCGTCCCCGCCTGAGACACTCACAACAGGATCCCTCCCCATGACAGCCCTCGTCACACGTCGCGACTTCCTTCAGCACTCGAGTTGTCTCCTGGCTGGCACGGCCGCAGCGGCCCTGCTCGGCCGCAGCGTGCCGGCCGCCGAGCCCGGCAATCCGCTCACACTGGCCTGTGGCGACGCGACGCTCAAGAACGTCCCAGCCGCGGATTGCTGGACGGCTCTGAAAGCCATCGGTGCGCAGGGAATCGAAGCGAACATTTCCCTGGACTTGTCGTTTCCCGGGCTGTTCCATCCCACGCGCAAGTACTCGGCTGCGACGCCCGAGGACCTGGCGACGTTGCAGGCCGACATGCAGGCCGCCGGCTGCAAGATCACCGCCTTCCTCATGTCCAATCAATTCGACGTCCGGCCGGAGCAAGAGGTAACCTGGGTCATTAAGGCGGCGCAGGCGGCCCAAGCACTGGGCGTGCCGGCGATCCGTATTGACGTCGTCAATCGCAAACCCAATGCGGGCGATTTTCTCCCGGCGACCGTGGCAACGCTCAAGAGAATCTTGGCGGGCAGCGAGTCCACCGGTTTGGTCTTCGGCGTCGAGAATCACGGCCGGACGACCAACGATCCGGAATTCCTCGATGCCTTGTTCGCCGGGGTGGGCTCGAAACGACTCGGACTGACCCTCGACACGGGCAATTTCTACTGGTTCGGTCATCCGCTGTCCAAGCTCTACGACCTGTATGCGAAGTTCGCGCCGCGGGTATTCCACACGCACTGCAAGAGCATCAAGTATCCGGCCGACCAGCGCGACACGCAGCGGCCCATCGGTTGGAAGTATGGCGAGTTCAACTGCCCGATCGATCAGGGTGATATCGATTTCCGCCGCGTGATCAAGATTCTCCGCGACGCGGGTTATCGCTATGACCTGTGCATCGAGAACGAGTCACTGGGTAAATTGCCGGAAGCGGATCGCCAGGCCGCCCTGGCCAAGGAGATCCAGTATCTCAAGGACTTGAAAAGGGATTCGCTGACATGAGTATTTTGATCGGAGCAGAGATCGAGAAGGCTTTGAAGAACGGATCGATCAGGATCGAACCGCTCGATAGGTCGCAGGTCGGACCTGGGTCCATCGATCTTACGCTCGGGAACGACTTCCGGGTATTCAAGAAGAAGTCCAAGGTCTACCACGTCAAGAACGATTCCCGGTTCGAGGACATCACCAGGAGCGTCCACGTGGAGAACGGAAGTTATGTGGTGATTAAGCCGGGCGAGATGATCCTCGGGATCACGCGGGAAAGGATCACACTGGCCGATAACATCTCCGGCCGGCTCGAAGGGAGAAGCCGGTTCGCGCGCTTCGGCCTGGCTGTCCATGTCACCGCGGGCTTCATGCACCCGGGCATCTCGAACCATCAGGTCCTGGAGATCGTGAACCTCGGACACACACCGCTAGCCCTGTATCCGGAAACCCGGATCTGCCAGTTCGTGTTTGAGAAGTGTGATGGCCATGCGAAGTATCAGGGGAGATTTGCCGAGCAAATCAAGCCGTGAGCTGGGGTCCTGCTTAATGCTCCGTTTCCCATGTACGACGGCCCTCCGAGGCCGTCGAAATCCGTCGAATTCACTACCCGGACGGCCTCGGAGGGCCGTCGTACAGCCGTCTTCGGATACCCGATGGCTGCGCAGGAAACTGTTCAGTTCGCGTTCGGCCCAATCTCCGTAACCGACGGGAATCATAAAGGATTTGTACGGCATGGGGCACCGCATATGTAAGTTTGTACACTATTCGGACCACGTTTGTACACTGTTTCCGCTCCGCCGTCCGCTGCGACGCGAGGAGGCGGGGCTACGCCCTGCGCCCCCTCGGTCTCCGCTCCCGGCTCCGCTCCCGACGAGTCCCTACCTTACTTGCCAGACAGACTACGGGCGACACGGAAGCCCAGGTCGCCGCCCCGGTCGGACGGCCAAAACCTGCCGCGGTACGCCGACCGGCAGAACCCGGCCGAGTCGTGCCAGCCCCCGCCCCGGTACACCCGGAACGAGCCCTCCAGAGGACCTGTAGGATCCACACCAGGGCTTTGCCCGTAGTACTTCTCGGAAAACCAGTCCTGGCACCATTCCCACACATTCCCGTGCACGTCGTGCAGGCCCCACGGATTCGGATTCTTGGCCCCGACGGGCTGCGTTTGTCCGCCGCTGTTCTGATCGAACCAGCCGTACTCGCCCAGCATCTTCTCGTCGTCGCCAAAACTGTATTGGGTCGTGGTCCCCGCCCGACAAGCGTATTCCCATTCTGCCTCCGTCGGCAAGCGGACTTCGGCCCACTCACAGAAGGCTTGCGCTTCGTCCCAACTGACACTGACGACCGGCTGCTCTGGCTGGTTGAACCGCCGATCGTCCCAGGATTCTGGTTTCTTGACGGATTTTCCAGCGGCTTCGAGGAACCGGCCGTACTGGGCATTGGTCACGGGGTATTTTCCCAGCCAGAAACCGCGG